>JANNPJ010000507.1:0-1739 GCA_031400005.1 Kineosporiaceae bacterium
ACCACGCCCGCCAGATCACGCCCGACGAGATCCTCATGACCTCAACCCGCTCTGAACAAACCGCAAACGCCCTCAGAACAGAGGCATTCAGACAGTTCCAATACCCGACTGTGCCGTTAGGCGTCACCGGCGACTACCGCAACCGCACCCTGCGCCGCGCGCTCGACGCCGCATTCACCCCGCCACCCCCGACCGCGGAAGACTGATCCGATGACGAAAACCGTTGCCTACCATTGGCACCTACGCAAGGTGATGAACGAGCACGGCATGCAGGCCACCACGGACCTGATGCCCCTCCTGGCCGACCGGGGCGTGGTGATGACCTCCACACAGGTCTACCGGATCGTCACCGGCCACCCTGAGCGACTCAACATGCAGTTTCTCGCCGCGCTCTGCGACATCTTCGGTTGCTCCCCCGCCGACCTCATCGAGCCCTACGTCGCCACGACGTCACGGCGAGCACGTAAGACCGGCACCACCGGCGCCAGCACACCACCGAAACCCGCCAGCAAGAACCGCCCAACCCGCGCCGTCATCACGCCCGCCAAGGACTGATCGGACCGGTGGCCAGCACGATCGTGCACGGCACCTGCTTCCGCTGCGAACGAGTCAAGAACCTACGCTGGAACCACACCCTGAACCGGGGCGAATGCCGCGCCTGCCGCGCCCGCCGATCACCGCAGGAGACCTGCACCGGCTGCGGACGGCAAGCCCGGGTCAACGCCCGCACCACGAACGGCGGCGCGGTCTGCATGACCTGCTACGCCCACACACGCACCACGCTGGACGTCTGCGACGACTGCGGCCGCATCGGCCCCCTCGCCACACGGGCCGGCACCCAGCCGACGACCTCACGCAGCCTCTGCCCACGGTGCTACCGCAACCCGCGCCGAGCCTGCGGCATCTGCGGACGCCTCAAGAGGGTCGCGCTGAAAGCCACCGCCACCAGCCCGGACATCTGTCCGACGTGCTACCAGGCCCCGGTCATCGACTGCTCCATCTGCGCCCGCCAGGCCCTCGGGCGGCGCACCACCCACCATGGCCGCCCCCGCTGCTTCGCCTGCCAAGCCGCTCAGCAGATCGACACCGCACTCACCGGCCCCGACGGGCTGATCCGCCCCGAACTCAAACCAGTCCGCGATGCCCTGAACGCGATCGAACAACCTCGCTCACTGCTGAGCAATTGGCACACCCTCGCCAACCTGCGCCTCCTGAGCGACATCGCTCACGGCCAGATAGAACTGACCCACGACGGGCTCGACGCACTGCCGCAGGTCTTCTCCCTCACCTACCTGCGCGCCATGCTCGTCACCGCCGGCGCGTTACCGCCACGAGACGAGAACGCCGCCCGCCTGCACCGCTACGCCGCCCACGCCGTCGCTGACGTCGCCGATCCCGAGCTCCGCGGCGTGTTCACCCGTTACACCCGCTGGCACGTCGTCGGCCGCGCCAAAACCAACCGCCACGGCCACCTCTCCTCCACCGTCGCCGCCCGATGCCGTACTGACATCCAGGTTGCCGGTGCCTTCCTCGATCACCTCACCGCACACGGCCATACCCTCGACACCTGCCCACAGCAGTGCCTCGACACGTGGCTTAGCACCGCGCGTAGTCGACGCCTGGGCTTCATTCGCTGGCTCAAACGAAACAGCTACCTTCCCCTGACCCGGCTGCCCGAATCCGTGCCGCAGAAAGATCCCGGCCACAACCTCGACCCGGACGACCAGCTCAGCCTCGCC
>JANNPJ010000533.1:0-9099 GCA_031400005.1 Kineosporiaceae bacterium
CAACCCCTTTTACATTGCCAAGATGCAGGAGTTCTTCCGCAGCCTCGGCCCGCAGCTCGCCTACGAGGCTTACTTCAACGAATCCGCTCCCTACTACGCGGGATCACTTCAGGGCCCGCAGCAGAACCCCCTGGCCGCGGCCCAATACCTCAAGGAAATGGGCCGTCGATGATCACGGATAGAGTGTGATCATGGGTAGCCCTCCGCTTGAGAGTCTCGCCGGTCGGCTGCGGGACAAAACCGCCCTCAGCCCGATGCCCGATCTGCGGGCCGCAAACAGCGTCTGGAACCTCTCCCAGACCGTCCAGCACTGCGCCCAGACGATCACCTACTCGGTCACCGGTTACCCGAAGCTGAAGCCGAAGCCGTTCCGCGCCACGGTGGGGGTGCTGGCGAAGCGGACCTTCCTGCGGCGCGGTGCGACGAAACACTCGTTGGGCGCCGAGATCGTCGGAGCCCCACCACTGGATCCCGCCCTCGGCGTGCCCGAGGCGGTAACCCGGCTCACGGACGCCGTCCAGCTGTTCTCCTCGCACCGGACGAGCCACGCTCCGCATCCTGCCTATGGCGTGTGCACGCACGAGGAGTACGCCGCCCTGCACGCCATGCATCTGGTCGAGCACCTACCCGGCCTGACCACAGATTGACCACGGGCTGACCACGACTCAACCGGAGGGACTTTCAGCGCCGGGCGAGCCGCCTGGTTGTCCGGCACGTGCGCGTCACTCACCAACTGCTACGGCGGCTGCGGCTTGGCTCGGACCCGCCCGGTACCCGGTCGCCGTGGGTGATCGAGTCACCCAGCGGCATGATTCGTACGCCTCCGTTCGACTCCGCGTGGGCGGTAGCGGGGGTCAACGCTATCCCGCTGACCGCCAAAGATAAACCTGCGGCGGCGGTCAACCATCTCGTCCATGTGCGCATCGTCATTCCTCCGGTGAGTCGGCGGCAGGTTATTCACCCTGAATGCCGGTGACGCGGGAAAAGCGTGAGAAGCAATTTCGCTCCGATTCGGAAATATCGTCAGATTGTTTTCGAGTCCTTCAAGAAGCCGGAGCCAAAGCCACGTCAAGATCCAGAACGAGCCGCCCAGAATGAATGACCTACGTACAGACCGCGCGTAACATTTTTTATTACCTTTTATTCGAGTGGCACCCGGGATGCGGCGAACGGCCGCTGAAAGAGTTTCACGAGGTAACCACGGTAACGTCAGCAACTCCGACCCAACGTCAGGGATGGGATATGCGAACTCGACCTACCCAGACGAACGACACCGAGCTCGTCGTCGCGGCGCGGGCGGGTGACCGTAGCGCGCTCGATGAACTCGTTCGGGCCCACCTTCCGGTGACGTACAACTTCGCGCGGCGAGCGCTGAGCGCGCACCCGGACGTGGACGACGTCGTGGACGACGTGGTCCAAGACATCATGCTGCGAGCCGTTCAACAGTTGCCACAGTTGCGGGCTCCGGAGAGCTTCCGTCCCTGGCTGACGGCCATCGCCGTGCACCAGATCAGCACCCACCTGGACCGCGAGAAGGTGGCCGCCCGACGCACGGCCGACCTGGCGGAGATCGCCGGGACGCCCGATACGGACGCCGAGTTCGAAGCGGCGGCCTTGCTCCGGGTGGAACTGACCAGCCAGCGCCGACAGGTCATGGACGCCGGCCAGTGGCTCGCTCCCGAGGACCGGGTCCTGCTGCCACTGTGGTGGCTGGAGACCACGGGCGAGCTCACTGGAGTCGTCCAACTACCCCAGTTACTTTCTCCGCAGCGTCGGCACCGAGCTTTGGGTTGAGCAGTCCGACGGCAGCGCGAACTTCCGCGCCGATAGTTCCTTTGTGATCCGCCGCCCGCTCCTTCAGGAATGAAGGACGTCGTTCACCCGCGGTGAGCCTGGGTTGCGCGCTGCGGATCGAACTCAGCCCGGATCCGGTGAGTGTGTTCGCCGAGAGCAGGCACCGACCGCATCGGTGGCTCACTGCCCAGGAACGAGACGGGTGGAAGCATCGCTTGGGCGTGGCCACCGGGAATGTCGATCTCGCGCCAGCGGTGCCGGGCGGCCAACTGCGGATGAGTGAGAAGCTCCTGGGCAGGGCGCATTCGGGCGTTGGCTATCCCTGCGGCGTCGAGCCTACGAATGCTCTCATCGGCGGTCAGGTCGGACAGCGCACCGGTGATCAGGGGATCAAGCGTGTCACTGTTGGCGACCCGGTCGAGGTTGTGCAGAAACTGGGGCGCGAGGGCGAGTTGCGGCTGCGCCAGCAGGGTCCGGCACAAGGCGGCCCATTCTCGGTCGTTCTGCACGGCCAGGAAGATCGTGTTGCCGTCGCCGCACAGGTACGGGCCGTAGGGTGCGATCGATGGATGCCGAGCGCCGGTGCGGCGGGGGGTCTGCTGCGAGTACGCGGCGAACAATGCCGGTTGGGCCATCCACTCACCGAGGGCATCGATCATCGCGACGTCGAGGGTTGCCCCCTCGCCGGTCCGGAGCCGCTGGTAGAGCGCCGTCAGGATGCCGGAGTAGGTGTACATGCCGGCCGCGATGTCCGCTACCGACATCCCGGCCTTCGCTGGCTCGTCCTCGGAGCCGGTGACCGACAGCAGCCCGGTCTCACACTGCACCAGCAGGTCGTAGGCCTTCTTGTGGCGGTAGGGGCCGTCCTGGCCGTAGCCGGAGACCGTGCAGTGCACCAGCTCGGGCCGTTCGGCCCGCACGGTGGCGGCGTCCAGTCCCAACCGGTCCACCGCGCCCGGCGCCAGGTTGTTGACGAAGACGTCAGCCTTCGCGATCAGGGCGTCGAGCACACCACGATCAACCGGGTCCTTGATGTCGAGTTCAACGCTCTCCTTGCCGCGATTGAGCCAGACGAAGTAGCTGGCCTGACCCTCAACCGTGCGGTCATAGTCGCGGGCGAAGTCACCGGTTCCGGGTCGCTCGACCTTGACCACCCGGGCACCCAGATCGGCCAGTTGGCGGGTGGCAAAGGGAACTGCGACAGCATGTTCGAGTGCGACGACAAGAATGCCTTCAAGGGGTTGCATCGATCTCTCCCTTCCCGGAGTAACGCCTTGGTGATTCCGACGCAACCTTGGCCTTGCGAAATCGGCACGATCACGTCGGCGGTCTGCGCACCGACGGCGGCGGCTCGCTCGGCGTCTCGACAGTGGAATACCCACTGCTGCAGGCCGATACGGTAAGTACGGCGGTCAGACCCAAAGGCAGCAGGCTGGACCCGGACCGGTCGCGATCCGAAGAGGTGACCGATGGGTTCGGCCACGAGCGTGTTCATAGCTTTTCTATGAGCTGGAATGTAGGGTGCTCCTCAGTGAATGTCAACGGTCCCAATGAGGGATGCATCAACAGGCACCAGGAGGCCCAGTTGACGTCGAACGTCACGCGCAAGCGGATGCCCAAGCGCACCCTCGCCGAGACTCGCGAACTCATGCTGCATGCGGCCGTCGACATGATCTGCGAACGCGCCCAGGAGGCCGGCGACGACGTCGTCGCCGCCGCGCTGTCGCATGTCCGGCTTACCCAGGTAGCCCAACGAGCCACCAGCCTGGTTCGAGCCAGAACCGGCAACGAGGACGCCACCGCCATCACCACCGGGGCCCTGTATCAGATCTGGCCCAGCCAGGTGGACTTCCAGGCGGATCTGCTCTTCCACATCGCCGATCGCCAAGCGACGCTGGTGCCCAGCTTGCCCCAAAGCATCGATGGCTTTCGGGACGCCTCGGCCCATGCCGTGCCGCTCGAGGAGATCCTCCGTCGGACGATGGAAGAGGCCCATCGGCACTACCGAGAGGACCCTCTCTTCCGGGTCGAACTCGGGTTTCTGATCAGCGCCTGCGATCCGCGAGTACGCGCCGCAATCGCTCACCGCCAGTCAACCTTCAAAGCCACTGCGGATCTGGCCTGGCAGAACCTGATCGACACCTACGGACGGCGCCTGCGGCCGCCGTTCCAGATCCGGGACCTGACCGATGCCGTCGCGGCCCAAATCAGCGGTTCCGTCATTATCTGGTTCGCCGATCCGGAAAGTCTCGAGGACCCGGCGGGCGAGGACGGGTGGTCACTCGCTTCCCGCACCATCCTCGCGATCTTCATGCAGTTCACCGAACCGGTGAGTTGAGCCGTAGACCCGGCAAGCGCTAGCCGTTGCTGATCAGGACCAGGCCGAGAGCTGCTCGACCTGGTCCTGCACTATGGCGTGATCATTCAGTCTGCGGCGGACTGGCCACGCGGTTGGCTGGCCGCATCGGGCACGGCATTGATGGTGCTGGCCGGCTTCCCCTGCTGGAGGACCTTCTCGGTCGGCTGACTCGCTGTCCCGGCTTCAGAATCGACGCCGGCCGTACTTGCGGCCAGTCCGCACAGGTTCGATGCTTCGTCCGGCGTCATCGGGCGGGTCCTGAAGATGATGGTGTCAAAGTCGAGCGCCTCGGGATCGGCGTTGGTGAGGGTCGGATACGTGTACCAGGTGTAGTGGCCATGACGGCGCTTGGGATAACGGTGGACCATCCGGCCGGTCACTTCCTGCATCGCTACGCCACGCTCGATCCAGGCCACCGATTTGGCCGGCACCGGCGCTGTGTCGGTGGCAGTCTCCGTGGTGGAACTCGTCCAGGAATGCCCATACTCCGTCTTGATGGACACCGTGTAGATTGCTGACAGCTTGGCTTCCACCCCGACTGATACCGAGATACTGTTCGTCTCGCTCGTGGATTGCGCCCAACTGATGGACTTCGTCGCGTTAATGTCGGTGCAGTTGACAGTGTCGCCACTGACCCGAGTGACATCCCCGGTGAAATTCCTTTTCGTCCACGGTTCGAATGTGCAATTGTCGGCCTCCCCCAGTCCGTTCACATTCTCGACACAAGAGGTCTGCAACTCGGATGGTTCATACCAATCTTCGTGATCGGCGAAAGCCGCAGAGGTGCCTGCCAGCATCAATCCGATCGTTGAAGCGCAGGTAGCGGCGAGCATCAGCCCGCGGTGTGATCGAGGGCGTACGTTGAGCGCGGGTGCGTGCTGAATCAGCTTTCCGATCACGGGTTCACTCCATCTTTTGAGCTCGGCGCAGTCATGCCCAGGCCGGTTGGAAGGTCGCGATTTGTGAGCGAGCACTGCTGAATCACAAGGCAAATAGGCGCACCATTTTGAACGGCGCTTTCTTTTGCGCTAACCGTCAGGGCGCTCACCCATGCCTTAACAATTCAGGAGCATTAAACCGCCGCGGACAGCTTTCCGACTGGTGGCGCCCCCAAAGTAGAGCTAACGCGCGACGGGGTCAAACCAATGGCCAGAACAGCTTATGATCCATCTACCAATTGTTATCTTTTTTGAAACCGCAACTATATGCTACCTGCCGCAATCAATCTGTCACTTTCGAATGCAACAGATCTTCTGTTTGTCTCAAGGTCAATCAAAGCATGGACGCCGTTCCCGCTTTCAGCCACCCTGCGAACCGCTGTCTTTCGCACCTCCCGTGGCGGTGGGCTTGACGTGCGCCGCGCGAAGGGTGAGGTAATCCCGTTCGGCGAGGTTCGTCGTCCGCTCCGCCGCCCGCACGTAGGCGACCGCGGCTGCGATCTGGTCGCCTGCCATCTCGTACAGGTGCGCTCGGACGGCGTCGAGCCGATGGCTCCCGGCGAGTGGGCCGTCGTCGAGCGTCGCGAGCAGGGCCAGCGCCTGCGCCGGACCGTCGACCATGGCGACTGCAACGGCCTTATTCAGCGAGACCACCGGGTTGCCGGAAAGCCATTCGAGTGCTTCGTACAGCGTGAGGATCTGCCGCCAGTCGGTCGTTTCGGTGGACGACGCACGGTCGTGGACGGCAGCGATCGCCGCCTGGATTGCATACTCCCCCTGCGGATGTCGGGCCATCGCTGTGGCAGCGAGGGCGGCCCCCTCGGCGATCAGGTCGGCGTCCCACAACGTGCGATCCTGCTCGGCGAGCGGCACCAACTCACCTGCCGGCCCGGTCCGCGCCGCACGCCGCGCGTCGGTAAGGAGCATCAGCGCGAGAAGCCCGCGCACTTCCGCGTCGTCCGGTCGAAGTGCGGCGAGCATGCGGGTCAGCCGGATCGCCTCGGTGGACAGTTCGACGCGGTGCAGGCCATCGCCGCTGGTGCTCGTATAGCCCTCGTTGAAGATGAGGTAGAGCACGTGGAGGACGACGCGCAGCCGCTCCGGCAGGGCCTCAGCAGGAGGCAGCACAAACAGGTCGCTCTGCTCGCGAAGTCGTTGCTTGGAGCGCGAAATCCTTTGTGCCATTGTCTTTTCCGGGACAAAGAAGGCCCGGGCGATCTCCGTTGTCGTCAGCCCGCCGACGGCGCGCAGGGTGAGTGCGACGGCCGACGCCGGCGTCAAACTCGGGTGGCAGCACAGCAACAACAGGACGAGGGTGTCGTCACTGTGCTCGACGTCCGTCGGCGGCGGCTCGGCCCGGGTCACCTGCTCCTCGCGTCGGCGCCGGGCCAGATCGCTGCGGTAGTAGTCGACCAGGCGATGCTGCGCCACCCGGGTCAACCAGGCCTGAGGATCGTCGGGGATTCCCCCGGCCCAGGCGGTGACGGCCGCGAGCAGGGCCTCCTGGACGGCGTCCTCGCAGGCCGCGAAATCCCCCCAGCGCCGGGTGAGCGCGCCGAGCACCCGCGGCGCGAGATCGCGCAGCAGGTGCTCGACGGCGTCCGTACTCAGGCGTCCGAGGCGGGAGCCGCCATGATTTCGCGGACCTCAATCGGCTGCTCAATCGGGACGCCCTTCGTGCCCGGAGCGGCCGAGGCTTTCGCGGCGATCGCCAACGCCCGGTCGAGGGAGTCGACGTCGATGATCCGGTAGCCGGCGAGGAACTCCTTGGCCTCCAGGTAGGGACCGTCGGTGACGACCGGCGCAGTGACGCCGTTGGCGGTGACGACCTTGGCGAGGTCGGGCCCGGCCAGGCCTTGCGCATCGACGAACTCGCCGGACGCCACCAGTTCGGCGTTGAGGTCAACCTGGAACTGGATGTGCGCGCCGATGTCCTGCGGCTCCCACTCGTACATCGGGATGTCGCAACCGGCTCCGCCTTCGAACTTCTGTATCAACATGTAGCGGGGCATGGTGTCCTCCTGGTCGTCGTCGATGCGGTGCCGTCCGGCCGCCGCACATGACCTGGACGGAGCGGGCGAGCCATTCTCTACATCGCTGCCGTCACTTCTTAGGTCCCCATCGTCGCTTCACCCCGAGGGCATGCCGATTGCTTCGTGTCCATCGTTGCAGACGTTGACAGATACGAGAGCGCCGCCTGCGCGGATGCCCTGCTGGCGGCGAGGTGACCATCACTGGTCGCCGCTAGGCCGCTCCGGCCGCTGGGTGGCACACTCGAGTCGCGACGAAGTCGGGCGTCGGAGGGGCAGTCGAAGATGAGTCAGGTGCAGCGAATGCTCGACGCGGCACGCGCGTTGCTTTGCGAGCGTGGAGCCTGAGCAGGCGCGAATGCTGAGTGGATCACTGGATGACCCGCGGTTGCGGGAATGGACCTATTTGCCCGGCGATCGGCCCGGCCTGTCGCTGGAGGACATGTCGCACAGCCAGCGCGAGAGCGCTCTGGCCCTGCCCGGAGGAGGACCTTGCTCGGGAACTCCTTACCAACCTGAGCCCCGACCAGAGTCGCACCGCGGTGTTCTCGGCTACCCCACCCGACGACATCCTGACCCGAGCCGATCCGATCGCCGACCCAGATCTGCTGCCGGAGGGACTCGGATACGGCGACCTGACCTCGCATCAACAGGGCTTGCTGCGGCGCTTGGTGCGCCGGTACCTCGACCGGGCACCGGCCGAATATGCCGACCAATGCTGGGCCGAGGCCGTCGACGCGGGCCTGGACCGCCTCGGTTTCGCCTGGGCCGGCGGAGCCAAACGCGGTGCCCGACACTACTATTGCGTCACCGCGCCACACTTTCTGATCGAATACGACAACACCCAAAACGGTGGCAACCACGCACATTCAGTGTGGCGCCACCTTCGGCACGACTTCGGGACCGACATCCTGCGCCTGCACTACGCCACTCGGCACACCGCTACCACGGCTGAGATCTCGCCCGGAAGGCTTACGGGCTAGGCCAGCTCCGGTCACTCCGAACTCGGCTCCACCTCGACGATGCGCGACATCGGTGCCTGCAGCGGGAGATCGTTCGGCGCCGACCCCACCACGACCCGGTTGCGGCCGGCCGCCTTTGCGCTGTACAGCGCGTGATCGGCCATCCGCAGCAGGCCCGCTGAGTGCCCGGCGTGGTCGGGCAGGACGGCGACACCGAGGCTGGCGGTCACATCCCGGTCAAGGTCCGGCACAACGATCGAGGAAATGGCCCGCCTGATCTTCTCGGCGACCACGGCTGCGCTCGCCCGCCCGGTGTCGGGCAGCAGAACGAGGAACTCCTCACCGCCGAACCGCCCGGCGAAGTCGGCGGTGCGCATGGCGGACTGTAGGCAGGTGCCCACCGCAGCCAGCACCTCATCACCCTTGGAGTGCCCGTACTGGTCGTTGATCTGCTTGAAGAAGTCGAGGTCGAGCATGATCACGGACAGCGGTGCGACTGAGCGGTGGGCCTGCGCGATCATCCGCTTGAGCGTGTCCTCCGCGGCCCGCTTGTTCGGCAGCCCGGTGAGGAAGTCATTGCTGGCACGAAACTCGGCGAGCGCGAGGTTGCGCAAGTTGGCCAGCACCGGCGCGCCCTGCGCCACCGTTCGCTTGAAACGCGTGCCGTCCTCGGCGTCCAATTGCTCGGGATGCGTGACCAGCACCGAGCCAATGACGCGACCACCGACGACGAATGGCTCGCAAAGCGCCGCGCTGCCGGTCGTGGAGCAGACGGCGCAGTGCATCAGCGACGTATCGCCGCGACCCTCCCGATGGGTGCGCGCGGAACGCAGCGCCAGGCAGGAAGAGGGCTGCGGAGGGATTGACCGCTGCTCCGAGTCGCCGTCCGTATCTGTGATGTTGATTGGCTCCAGCTCGTCGACACTGCTGCAATTGAAGACGGTGACGGCGCTGCCCGGTATCGAGCGTTCCAGGTGCCGGCCCAGGATGAGATGGGCCTCCTTCTCGCTCTCGGC
>JANNPJ010000549.1:0-2199 GCA_031400005.1 Kineosporiaceae bacterium
CGATCCCGAAGGGCAGGGCACCGATGAAGGCGCCCACCCGCCGCGCGTCACCGGTGGCGACGTTCGTCAGGGCACCGGAACCCTGCCCGCTCTCCGCACCGCCATGTGGATCCAGAACCCGACCGGCGATCGATACCCGCAGGTCGTGTGCGGCCTGCTCGGCGGCACGTTCGGCGGCCCGGGCACCGAATCGGTATCCGAACGAGAGGAACGCGAAGTCGGCACCCAGCAGTGCGAGCCAGAAGATCAGCACCCCGGTACCGCCGGTCGTGATCGCCCGGTCGATGACGACGCCGATGATCACCGGCACCAGGGCCTCACCGGCCTGATGGGCGGCAACCATCAGGGTGCTGCGGGCAAGCCTTCGGGACTGACTGGCGAGCGCCTGCCGAAGCACCCGCGAACCAGTCAGAGCTGCAGAACCAGTCAGGGCTGCAGAACCGGCTTGAGCAGCAGCAGCCACGTCAGCGCCCACTGATCTGTGCCAGGGCTCCCGGCACCGGTTCGGCAAGATCGTTACCGAGGTGCACCTGCCGATTGGCGTCGTCAACGTGGACGACGGTCGCGGTGTGGTCGACGATCTCCGCCGCCTCGAGAATCGCGTACGCCATGATGATGACCAGATCGCCGGGGTGCACCAGGTGCGCTGCGGCACCGTTGATCCCGATCACCCCGGAGCCGGACTCACCGGCGATGGTGTAGGTCTCCAGCCGTGCCCCATTGGTGATGTCGACGATCTGCACCAGTTCACCTTCGACGATGCCGGCTGCGGTCAGCAGGTCGACGTCAATCGTGATGGACCCGACGTAGTGCAGATCGGCCTGGGTGACGGTGGCCCGGTGAATCTTGGCGTGCAGCAGCGTTCTACGCATCATTGTCCTTGGTCTCTTGATCAAGGTGGGCCGCGAGCGCGGCCACCGTGGGGTTTCGGAAAAGGTCGGCAATCGCCAGGTCGCTACCCAGTTCCGCGACGATCCGGCTGCGGAGGTGGACCAGCAACATCGAGTGGCCGCCGAGGACGAAGAGGTTGTCGTCGATGCCGACCTCCGGGCGTTCGAGCACCTCGGCGAATACCGTGCACAGTGCCACTTCCGCCGGGTTGCGCGGCGGCCGACCGGCCGCCGGAACGTCGAAGTCCACCGGCGGCAGCGCCGTCCGGTCCAGCTTGCCGTTCGGGGTCACCGGCAAGCTGTCCAGCACGGCGAACGCCGCAGGGATCATATAGTCCGGAAGCCGAGCGCTCGCCCAGGACCGCAGCGCCGGGCCATCCACCGTCGAGGGTGTCACGTAAGCGACGAGGCGGTCCGAGTTCCAGACGGTGACCAGCACCTGCTCGACCGCGTCATGCTGGGCCAGCACCGTCTCGATCTCGCCCGGCTCGATCCGGAACCCGCGGATCTTGACCTGATCGTCCGCCCGGCCCAGGTACTCCAGCTGCCCATCGGCAGCCCAGCGGGCCAGGTCGCCGGTCCGGTACATCCGGGTCCCGACCGGCCCGAACGGGTCGGCGACGAAGCGCTCGGCGGTCAGATCGGTGCGGCCGAGGTAACCGCGAGCCAGCCCGGCGCCCGCGATGTACAGCTCGGCGGTCACCCCGACCGGCACTGGCAGCAGAGCCGCGTCGAGCAGGTAGGCGGCGGCGTTGTGCACCGGCCGACCGACCATCGGACGGTCGCTGTCACGCACCCGCCCGACCAGCGAGTCGACGGTGCACTCGGTCGGCCCGTACAGGTTGTAGGCCTCGGTGCCGGGCAGGGCGGCAAGCTGCTTCCACAGCCCTTGCGGCACCGCCTCGCCACCGACTCCGACCACCGGTAGCAGGCAGCGTTCGGCCTCGATCACCCCGGCCGCAGCGATCTGCGCGAACTGCGACGGCGTCAACTCCATGAAGTCGAGGTTGCGCTCGATCACGGTCTTGGCCAGCAGCGCCGGGTCCCGGCGGGTCGTCTCGGAGACGACGTGAACCTCGTGCCCGTCGAGCAGCCACAGTTGCGGCTGCCAGGACGCGTCGAAGGAGAACGACCAGGCGTGCCCGACTCGTAGCCGGCGCCCACCAGCAGCCTCGATCGCCGGACGGTACAGCCGCTCGCGGTGCGAGTGAAACAGGTTGACCAGGCCCGAGTGAGGCACCACCACCCCCTTCGGTCGGCCGGTCGAGCCGGACGTGTAGATCACGTAAGCCGGGTGTGCTGGGAGCGG
>JANNPJ010000551.1:0-9860 GCA_031400005.1 Kineosporiaceae bacterium
ATGGTGGAAGCCGGCGTCGGGCTCGCCGTCCTGCCCAGCACGGTGGTGGCGGGCCGGACGACACATCGGGTGACGCCGATCGCCTCCCCCGGCCTCTCCCGCATGATCGGCCTCGCCCATCGCAGCGGCGTCCAACCGCCACGCGCCGCCCGGGAACTGCGGCAGGCGCTGATGGAGTACCTGTCGGCAGCCGAAACGAACGGAAGCCTCCCGCTCGGCACCGAGCTGATCACCCCGGCCGCCTGGCGCAACGGCACCTGGACCACGGTGGCATCGACCACCGCCGCCGACGGCCTCTCCGCGCTCTGACCCGGCGCGCCTACCTCATCGGTTCGGCGCCTACCGGGCGCGGTGGAGCGGCATTCTTCTTTTTCCGAACCTACGATCGTAGATTCCTAAACGACCGCGCCTCGACCGCGCACGCCAGTCTGCGCTCGAGCCGGTCCCCGCTACCTCCGCGGACCTCCCAGGTGGCGCGGCTAGAGGGAGCCTTTGGTGCTGGGGATGCCGGTGACGCGGGGATCGGGTTCTACTGCGACCCGCAGGGCCCGGGCCAGCGCCTTGAACTGCGCCTCGACGATGTGGTGCGGGTCGCGACCGCCGAGAACCCGCACATGCAGGGCAATCTGGGCGTGGAAGGAGAGCGTTTCGAAGACGTGCCGGGTCAGCGAGCCGACGTAGTTGCCGCCGATCACGACGTACTGCTGGCCTTCCGGCTCACCGGTGTGCACGCAGTAGGGCCGACCGGAGACGTCGACCACGGCCTGAACCAGGGCCTCGTCCAGCGGGACGACGGCGTCGCCGAACCGGCGGATGCCCGCCTTGTCGCCCAGGGCCTCGCGCAGCGCCTCGCCGAGCACAATCGCGACGTCCTCCACGGTGTGGTGAGCGTCGATGTGCAGGTCACCGGTCGCGGTGATGGCCAGATCGATCAGCGAGTGCTTGGCCAGGCTGGTCAGCATGTGGTCGTAGAACCCCACGCCGGTGGAGATCTGCGCGTGGCCGGCGCCGTCCAGGTCGAGCTCGACGACGACCCCAGACTCCTTGGTGGTGCGCTCGATCCGGGCGGTGCGGGACATCAGTCGGTGCTCCTCAGGTGGTGACGCTCGGGCTGTGCTGACTGGTGCTGTGCTGACCGGTGCTGTTTGACCGGTGGTGCTGTGCTGGACGGTGCTGTGCTGACCCGGACGCTCGGAAATCAGGAGGGTGGGACGTCGAGGAGGGAGTCGGCGAGCGCCTCCAAGAACCGAGTGGTCTCGGCTTCGGTGCCGGCTGTCACCCGAAGATAGCCCGGCAGTCCGACGTCCCGGATCAGCACCCCACGGGACAACAGCGAGCGCCAGGTCGCTTTCTCGTCGGTCAGACCGCCGAACAGCACGAAGTTGGCGTCGCTCGGTGCCGGGGTCAGGCCGAGTTCGGGCAGAACCTCGACGATCCGATCCCGTTGCACCTTGATCAGCTCCACCGTGTCCAGAAGGAGGTCGGAGTGCCAGAGCGCGGCCCGGGCGGCGGCCTGGGTGAGCGAGGACAGGTGGTACGGCAGCCGGACCAGACGCAGCGCGTCGGACACGGCGGGATCGGCAGCCAGGTAGCCGACCCTGGCCCCGGCCAGCGCGAAGGCCTTGCTCATCGTTCGGGTCACGATCAGCCGTTCCCGACCCGGCAGCAGGCTGAGTGCGCTGACCGTCCCGGGCCGGGCGAACTCCGCGTACGCCTCGTCCACCAGGACGATGCCGTCGGTCGCCTCGTAGGCGGCGGCCACGACGTCCAGGCTGAGCGACGTCCCGGTCGGGTTGTTCGGTGAGCAGAGGAAGGTGACGGCCGGGTTGTGCTGGCGGATCTGCTCAACGGTCCGGTCCGCGTCCAGGTCGAAGACGTCCGCATCCCCAGCGGTGGACCCGGGCCGCCCGCGGGTGCCGTCCACCCAGGTAGCACCGGTGCCGGTGCTGATGATCGGATGCATCGAGTACGCCGGGGTGAAGCCGAGCGCGGTGCGACCCGGGCCGGCAAAAGCCTGCAGAACGTGCTGAAGTACCTCGTTCGATCCGTTCCCGGCCCACAGCTGGTCAGCGATCAGGTCGTGGCCGAGGTAGGCGGCCAGGTCCTCGCGCAGCGCGGTGAATTCGCGGTCTGGGTAGCGGTTCAGGTGTTTGGCCTGCTGACGGACGGCGTCGACGACGGCCGCGATCACCTCATCCGGGACGTCGTAACTGTTCTCATTCGTGTTCAGCCGGACGGCGACATTGAGCTGCGGCGCCCCATACGGGGTACCACCGCGCAGGTCGTCGCGCAGCGGCAGCCGGGCGAGGACGTCGGCACGCACGTCGGCACGGTTCTCAGCGGTTACGGAGGTCGGCACCCGGGGATTCTACCGAGTGCGCCGTCATCTGAGGTCAGGCTTCGACTGCCGGTGGCGTTCGGTATAACTGCGGACCCTGGCTCGGTTGCCGCAGTCCAGCGGATCGCACCAGCGGCGGCTGCGATTGCGGGTGGCCGCTGGTCTCGACCTGCATCTTTCCGGGCTTCTTTCTGATGCTGCTGGTTGATTCGCTGACCGAGTCCGCCCGGCTGATCCCGGTCGCCTTGGCTGCAGTCGCCATCGCCGCCCCTTGCCTGCCGGTTCCTGCCGCCGGGGGTCTCGTTGCTGCTGGCGGCGGTCGCGGCGTTGTCGGCGCTGTATCGTCCCGCCGACCTGCGTCCTTCCGCCGACCGCTCCCCCGAGCCCGATCGCCCCCTCGACCGTGATCCGGCGCCCGAATCCGACTCGCCTCCAACTGGGGGCCGGCCATGACCACCATGTACCTCGCGGTCATCGCGCTAGCGATCATCAATTTCGCGTTCAAGGCGGCTGGGCCGGCGATCCTCGGGGATCACGAGTTCAGTTCCCGCACCCAGGCGCTGCTCAACGCGTTGCCAGTGGCACTGCTGTCGGCGCTGATCGTCGTCGACCTGCTCGGCCCGAAATGGAGCGATGCCGACTGGACGATGGTGCCCGGCCTGGCCGCGGTCGCGATCGCTCGCCGGCGGCACGCACCGGACGTGGTCTGCATCCTCGCCGGGGTCGCGGTCACCGCCGTCCTGCGCACCTTCACCTGAACGATCGTGCCTCGAAGTGCCTGCCTGCTTCGGCCCGGCGCCTGGGTCGGAACCGGCGACCACTGTGCAGCTGGGAATCGCGGGAAGTTACTGGGTTGCGGTGAGGTCGCGCAGTTTGCGCACGGTGTTCCAATTACGGCCGGTCATCGCCGGTCGCGCGGGCTTCGGGAACGACGCCGTCAGGTGCTTGGTAAAGGCCGCATCCAGCAGGCTCCGGCCCATCCCGTCCGGGAAGCGGAAGTAGATGACGCCGTCGCCGATCCGGAACTCCTCGGGAGCGTACGGCGCGGCGTCGAATTCGCTGATCCGGTCCTGGTCGGCCGCGGTGAGCGGCTCGAAGAGGAACTGGACCAGGTGCTTGGACGGTTCGTCCTCCGCGGTCGGGAACGGATTCGCCTCGATCACCGCAACCAGTTCCGGATGCGTGCGCAGCAGCACCCTCGACGCCAGCCCCAGGTCGGCGGCGAGCGCCGCCTGGATCCGAGCGGCCAGCGCACCGGCATCCGCCTCGGGGGCGGTGAACACGGCGTTGCCGCTTTGCAGCAGCGTGCTCACGTCGCCGAACCCGAGCCCGGCCAGCAGGGCCCGCAGGTCGGCCATCGCGATCTTCTTGTTGCCACCCACGTTGACGCCGCGCAGCAGGGCCGCGTACCGAGTCGGTCTCCCGGCCCGCGTGACCGGCTGGACCTGCGGGAGGGCATCGGCCGGCCCGGTCGGAGGCTGCTTGGCGACCATCAGTGCGGTCCGGCGGGGAACCGGGCCTCGACGGCCTCGCCGTGGGCGGGCAGGTCCTCGGCGTTGGCGAGGGCCACGACGTGACCGGCGACGTCGCGCAACGCGCTCTCGTCATAGGCGACGACGTGAATCCCGCGCAGGAACGACTGCACGCTCAGCCCGCTGGAGAAACAGGCACAGCCACCGGTCGGCAACACGTGGTTCGAGCCGGCGCAGTAGTCACCAAGGCTGACCGGCGACCAGGGGCCGACGAAGATCGCGCCGGCGTTGCGCACTCGGGCGGCCACGGCGGCGGCGTCCCTGGTTTGAATCTCCAGGTGCTCGGCCGCGTAGGCGTCGACCACGGCCAGCCCAGCCTCGATGCTGTCCACCAGGACGATGGCCGATTGCGGACCGGTCAGCGATTCGCGCACCCGCTCGACGTGCTTGGTCGCCGCGACTCGACCGGCCAGTTCGGCCTCGACGGCGGCGGCCAGTGACTCGGAGTCGGTCACCAGCACGGCGGCGGCCAGCGGATCGTGTTCGGCCTGGCTGATCAGGTCGGCGGCGACGTGCGTGGGGTCGGCCGAATCGTCAGCCAGGATCGCGATTTCAGTGGGCCCGGCCTCGGAATCGATTCCGATCAGCCCGCGCAGCAGGCGCTTGGCGGCGGTGACGTAAATGTTGCCTGGCCCGGTCACCAGATCGGCCGGCTCGCAGGCCCAGGCGCCGTCGGCCTCCTTCGCGCCGTAGGCGAACATCGCGATGGCCTGCGCGCCACCGATCGCGTACACCTCGTCCACCCCGAGCAGCGCACAGGCCGCAAGGATGGACGGGTGCGGTAGACCCTTGAATCCGGCGGCATTGTCGCGCTGCGCCGGACTGGTGATCGCGATTGACGGGACGCCGGCCTCCTGCGCCGGGACGACGTTCATCACCACACTGCTCGGGTACACAGCTCGCCCACCGGGCACGTACAGGCCGACCCGATCGACGGCGACCCAGCGCTCGGTGACCGAGCCACCCGCGACGACCTGGGTGGTGTGATCGGACCGGCGCTGCTCACGGTGCACCAGCCTGGCCCGCCGGATGGACTCGACCAAGGCCTCGCGCACCTGCGGATCGAGGCCGTCGAGGGCGCGCTGCAGGGCCTCGACGGGCACCCGGATCGCCGTCAACCGGACACCGTCGAATCGTTCGGTGAGGTCGATCAGGGCAGCGACGCCGTTCTCCCGGACCAGCGTGCAGATCGGGCGAACCGCCTCCAGCGCTTGCTCGACGTCCATCGCCGCCCGCGGAACGACGGCCCGCAGGTCACGCGCGCTGAGGGTTTGGCCACGAAGGTCGAGTCTGCGAATCACCACGCCAGTCTATGAGCAGTCGATGAGCCAGCCAGCGAGGGCCGCCGCCTGGTAAATCGGGCCGCTTGAGGGAGTTGTCCGGCTTCTTGATCGGTGGTGAGCCGTCGAGGAATCGAGCGACACCCCATAACCTGTCTGCGTGGCGACCCGGCTTCCGCTCTTCCCGCTCGGCTCCGTTCTGGTGCCGGGCCTGGTGATGCCGTTGCACATCTTCGAACCCCGGTACCGGGTCCTGATTCAGGCGCTGATGGATCTGCCCGATGGCGCCCCCCGGCTTTTCGGGGTGGTTGCGACCCGGGTCGGCCAGAGCGCCGAAACCCTGGCCGACATGTATGACGTCGGCTGCACCGCGCAACTGCGTGAGGTGACGCCGTACCAGGACGGCCGGTTCGACATCGTCGCGGTCGGCCAAACCAGGTTCCGCCTGCAGGGCCTGGACGACCTGGCGGGGACGCCGTACCTCACCGGTCTGGTGAATTTCCTCGACGAGGCCGACGGCGAGACCGACCTGAGTGACGTCGCCGAACTGGTCGCGCTGCGCTTTGCCGCCTACCGCGATCGGCTGCGGGTGGAGCAGTCCGGGGTGCCGACCGACCCCCGGGTGCTGTCGTACCTGGTTGCCGCCGCGGCCGTGCTGGAACTGCCCGAACGGCAGGCCTTGCTCGCGGCGCCGACGACGGCCGACCGGTTGCAGGCCGAACTCGTCCTGCTCCGCCGGGAGATCGGGCTGGTGGACGCCTTCGCTGCGCTGCCGGCGGTGGACCTGCTCCGCGACGCCCCGACGCCGAACTAGGGCGTCGGCGATCCTGCACGGTCGCCGCCGGCCCACCCGGCGAAGCGAGCAAGCGTGCAGGGGGCACCTCCCGCCCGAAGGGTGGGGGAATCGCGGCAGGTTCGGGTGCCCTGCGGAAAGGACAGAAGTGACCGACACGGGTCAGATCCAGGGAGAAACGGGTGCGAACCAGGGAGAAACGGGTCCGAACCAGTGATCCAGGAAGAAGAGGACGATGGGGAAGCGGAAAGACGACTCCGGCGGCGCCACACCGGCAACCCGGGTGCTGACCGGAGCCGGGGTGACGTATCGGGCGCACACATTCGCCGCGGACGACCGCAGTCGCACCGCCAGCACGGCGCGGCTCTCGTTCGGCGAAGAGGCTGCCGACGCGCTGGGGGTCGAGGCGGAGCGGGTATACAAGACGCTGGTGGCCGAGATCGACTCCCGGCTCTGGGTGGCCGTCGTGCCGGTGACCGCGCAGCTCGATCTCAAAGCGCTGGCCGAGGCGGCTGGTGGCAAGCGGGCGGTGATGGCCGACCCGGCGCAGGCCGAGCGCAGCAGCGGCTACGTCGTCGGTGGAATCAGCCCGCTCGGGCAGCGCAAGCAGTTGCCAACGGTGGTGGACAGCTCGGCGCTGACCCATCCGACGGTGTACGTAAGCGGTGGACGGCGTGGGCTTGATCTGGAATTGGCCGCTGCCGACCTGGTGCGGCTGACCTCGGCTCGCACCGCGCCCATCGGCAGACGGATCTAGGCGCCGGGTGGGGAAACCAGGCGGTTGGAAGCGCCGGGGAGCAACGCGCCGAGGAACAGGGCGATGGACGTCGCCACCGGCCAAGTGAAGGCGGCAGCGACCGCGCGAAGCTCAGGCGTGCCGAGTTGGTCGCCCAGAAGCCAGCTCACGGCGGCGCCGATGATCGACCCCACGATCACCGTCACGGTCCGGAGCACTGGCGTCCGCCCGGGCCAGAGCAGCACGAAGATCGCTGTCAGCACGCCGAGGACCATTCCGAGCAGAGCGAGTGTGCTGTCCACCGCGGCGGCGCTCTCCTGCTCGTCCCCCAGGTTGGCAGCGTAGGGAGTCAGCAGTCGCCACCCGAAGGCCAGCAGCGCACCGACCACGATCAGCACCAGCAGAAGCGCTAGCTCACTACGCAGCCCACGACGATCCCGCGGGCGGTCGACCTGCCCGGTGGACTGGAAATCGGTACTCACGAGGCTCAGCCTCTCAGACGGACGGATCGGACGAGGCGGACGGGTCGGCCGGTTCAGGACGGCCGGACAGGCACGACCGGATCAGCCGACGGCCGGCCGTCGGCTGATCACAGGCTGATCGACGATGCGCCCAGCAGTCCCTTGAGGTCGCCCATCAGCGAATTGCTCACGGTGACGGAGAAGTCCGGGAGCAGCATGACCGTGTCCTCGCGGCCGGGTGACTTCAGCCGCATATGGACCGGAGTATCGCCCGGATGCGTGCTGAGAATCTTGCGCATTTCCATGGCTAATTCGGGCACCACCCGACTTACCGGCAGAGAGATCGTTACCGGTGCTGTGCCATCACTGATTCCAGAGACATCCAGAACGGTCATTTCCCGACCCATAAGGGTGAATGAGCCGTCCCGCTCGTTGAGCCGACCGCGAATGGAGACGACCAGGTCCTCAATCAGTTCGGTAGCAACCGTCATAAAGGCCTGAGCGAAGAACGTGACCTCGATGGAGGCGTCCTTGTCCTCGAGAACAACGAGAGCCCACGGATTGCCACTGCTCTTGGCAATCTTCCGTTCTACCCTGGTGATCATTCCGGCAATGGCGACGTCGTTCTGCGCCGTCTGTTCGCTGGCCAGCAGTTCCGCAATGGTCATATCGCGAGATCGGGAGAGGATTCGTTCGGTGCCGTCGAGCGGATGGCTTGATACGTACAGTCCGAGCATCTCGCGCTCCGTCGACAGCAGTTCTTTGCGCGGCCATTCGCGTTCGTCGATGGTAAAGTCCAGGCCGACAGTCGGCGCGCCGTCGTCAATCAATCCGAACAGGTCGTCCTGGCCGATCCCGGCCTGCCGCTTGACCCCGATCACCGAATCAATCGCGCTCTCTGCGACGGAGACCAGACCACGCCGGGTATGCCCGAGGGAGTCGAAGGCACCACCCTTGATCAGGGAGTCGACGGCGCGCTTGTTGCACACCGGCAATTCGACCTTTTCCAGGAAGTCTGCGAAGGAAGCAAACTTACCCTTCGCCTTTCGGGTGGCGACCAGCGAGTCGATGACGTTCAAACCGACGTTGCGGATAGCTTGGAGGCCGAAGCGGACGTTGTCGCCGACTGCGGTGAAGTCGGCCACCGATTCGTTGACGTCCGGCTGCAGGACGTTGACGCCCATCGACCGGGCGTCGGCGAGGTAGATCGCCATCTTGTCCTTGTCGTCACCGACCGAGGTGAGCAGGCCGGCGGTGTACTCGGCCGGATAATTGGCCTTGAGGTACGCGGTCCAGTAGGAGACCAGCCCGTAACCGGCGGTGTGCGACTTGTTGAACGCGTATCCCGCGAACGGGAGCATGACGTCCCAGAGCGCTTTGATTGCCTCGTCCGAATACCCGTTGGCCTTCATTCCGGCTTCGAAGTTGACGAATTCGGCCGCTAGGACCTCTGGCTTCTTCTTGCCCATCGCCCGGCGCAGCAGGTCTGCGCCACCGAGCGAGTATCCGGCCACCGCGCGGGCGACCGCCATGATCTGCTCTTGGTAGACCAGCAGGTGGAAGGTGGTGCCCAGGATCGGCTCCAGCACCGTCTCCAGGTCAGGGTGGATCGGGGTGATCTTCTGCTTGCCGGTCTTGCGCATCGCGTAGTTGGTGTGCGCGTTTGCCGCCATCGGTCCTGGCCGGTACAGCGCAAGCACTGCGGCGATGTCCTCGAATCGGCTCGGCTCCATCTGCTTGAGCAGGGCCCGCATCGGGCCGCCGTCGAGCTGGAAGACGCCGAGCGTGTCACCGCGGGCAAGCAGGGCATAGGTCTTCTCGTCGTCCAAAGGAATGGTCAGGGTATCGATGTCGATCCCCCGGTTCTCTTTGACGATCTTGATGGCGTGATGGATGATGCCCAGGTTTCGTAGCCCCAGGAAGTCCATCTTCATCAAGCCCATGTCTTCGCACTGCGGGTACGAGAAACCGGTGAGCTTGACGCCATCACTGGCCCGCATGTGCAGCGGAACCAGATCGAGCAGCGGCGCCGAGGAAAGAATGACGGCGGCTGCGTGTACTCCGGTGCCGCGAATCAGACCTTCGACGCCGAGCCCGGTCTCGTACACTTTCTTTACTTCCGGATCCGTCTGGATCATCATCCGGATCTCGTTACCTTCACCGTAACGAGGGTGCTTTTCGTCGAAGAGCTCCTTGAGCGAAACCCCTTTACCCATCACGTCCGGCGGCATTGCCTTGGTGATGCGATCGCCCACGGAGAAGGGATTGCCCAGGATTCGCGAGGAATCCTTGATGGCGGCCTTGGCTTTAATCGTGCCGAAGGTGTTGACCTGGGCGGTGTACTCGGAGCCGTATTTCTCGGTGACATACCGGACCATGCGGTCACGCTGGCGGTCGTCGAAGTCGAGGTCGACATCGGGCGGGCTGATGCGCTCGGGGTTGAGGAATCGCTCGAACAGGAGCTGGTGTTCAAGCGGGTCGAGCTCGGTGATACGAGTGGCATAGGCGATCAGCGATCCGGTGGCCGAACCTCGACCGGGGCGGCTCTTTTCTGCGGGGGACTTGACCATGGCCGAACGCGATCAGGAATGGCGCGACCTGCTCAGCGGGTCGCCGGTCATCCGGCCCGTCGAGTTGTGGATGAGGCTGGGCCACGACGCTGCCACCTTCAAAGGAGCCAACCGCGCCGTGATCGAACAGGGGCTGATCTTCATGGGCTA
>JANNPJ010000616.1:0-25702 GCA_031400005.1 Kineosporiaceae bacterium
CCCAGACCACCGACCTGCTTCCTACGCTGCTGGCGGCGCTCTCGGTTACGGTGCCGACCGGTGCGGTGGGCTCGACACTGACGCCAGTGCAGGGGAACCTGTCGATCGCTGCGCGTGGGCAAGAGCTGAACGACCTGGACGAACCGACCGCGGTGACCGCCCCCAGTTCCCCGTGGATCAACAACGGCCTGGTCATCGTCCAGACCCTGCTGTACGGCGTGGCCGCCCTGGTCCTTCGACGCCGCTCGCCGGGCGCAGCCGTAGGTCCGGGACGTCGCCGTGCCCTGCGCAGATTGCGCCAGGGCGCCGTGGTTCTTGCCTCGTTCCCGGTCGCTACGTTCCTCGCCAGCCTGCTGCCGTGGTGGCGAGCCGACCAACCGTACTTGGCGGTGGCCGGCGCTGTGATCCTCTTCGTGGCAGCTGTCTCGGCACTCGCGCTCCTGGGCCCCTGGGCCACAGCGGTGCTCGGTCCGCTGACCGTCGTCGCCGCGCTGACCGCCGGAGTCCTCACGGTGGACGCCGTCACCGGATCACGCCTGATGATCTCCAGCTTGCTCGGCGTGCAGCCGATCGTCGCCGGCCGGTTCTACGGTTTCAGCAACACGGTGTTCGCGCTGTTCGCCGCCGGGGTCTTGTTGACCGCAATCGCCGTCGCGGATCAGCTGCTCAAGACCGGCCACAGGCTTGGTAAGTCGGGTTACCGGCGCAGAGCCGTGCTGGCCGTCGTGGGCCTCGGGATTCTCGCCACCGTGATCGACGGAACTCCCGGTATCGGCAGTGACTTCGGTGGGCCGCCGGCGCTCATCCCGGCGTTCGCCGTCTTGGCTCTGCTGATCGCGGGGATTCGCGTCACCTGGCAGCGGGCGCTGCTCATTGCCGGTGTCACGATCGCTGTCCTGGTCGCGTTGAGCATGCTGGACTGGATGCGAGGCCCCGAGGCCCGCACCCACCTCGGCCGGTTCGTCCAGTCGGCGATCGACGGCGAAGCCTGGCCGGTGATCAGGCGTAAGGGCGCCCAGAACCTGAAGATCCTCACCCACTCGTACTTGAGCCTGCTAGTCGTGTTTGCTGCCGCCTTCGGGTCTTTTGTTCTAGCCAAGCCGACAGCCTGGGGCGTTCGGCCGCTTCGGGCCGCCTACGATCACTCCCCGACGCTCCGGCCCGGTCTGATCGGGTTAGCGGTGCTGCTTCTGATCGCGGCCCTGCTGAACGACTCCGGGATGGCGGTGCCCGCCTACGCGGCGTTGATGACGATGCCGCTGTTGATCGCGGCCTGCTTACGAGCGCTGGAATTGAAAGCTGATGAGCGCCAGACACCTGCGCGGCAGGACGCCCCGACCGACGTCGGCCCCGACCACGGGCCTGCAGGTGGGCCCGTGGTCCGGCCTGCGGGCGGGCCCTTAGCCGATCTGTCCGCAGATCTTTAGGCTGCTGCCCAGATACTGAAAGATCTTCCATCCGTGCTGCGCCGGGCACGAGGTGCCGCTCGATGAAATCAGTGCTGGATTCACTCCGCAGCGATCGTTAGATCCGGTCGAACCTGGGTAGGCAGAATCGTGGGGGAGGGCTTGCCGCCCTACCGCCGCGGGGTGCGGTAGGGCGGCAAGCACCGGACGGCGACCGGCTCGCGGGTCCGGCGGGCCGGCCGCTGTACTACTCGGCGGCCGTCAGTAATCGGCGTCGGGGGTGCTGGCCTGGACGTCGGTGTGGGCGGCTGGGATGCTGCCCAGCCGGCCGGCCTGGTAGTCCTCGAAGGCCTGGATCAGTTCGGCGCGGGTGTTCATCACGAACGGCCCGTGCATCGCCACCGGCTCCCGGATCGGTTTGCCGCCGAGCAGGAAGACGTCCAGTGCCGTGCTGCGCGAGTCTTGACTGGTCCCCGCTGAAACGGTGATCGAGTCACCCTCGCCGAAGACCGCCAGTTGCCCGGACTCGATCGGTCGAGCGCTGCTGCCACCAAACGAACCACCACCGAGAGCGGCACCCACCGAGCCTCGGCCGGACATCACGTAGGCCAGTGCGTTGAAGTCGGCCCGCCACGGCAGGGTGAGCGAGGCTCCCGGCGCGATCGTCGCGTGTACCAGGGTGATCGGCGTGTAGGTGGAACCCGGACCGGCGACGCCACCGACCGCACCGGCGATCACCCGGACCAGGGCGCCACCATCCGGCGAGCTGAGCAGGCCCACCTTGCTGCCGGTGATGTCCTGGTAGCGCGGCTGGGCCATCTTGTTCGAGCGAGGAAGGTTCACCCACAGTTGCAGGCCGTGGAACAGGCCGCCGCTGGCTACCAGGTGCTCCGGCGGGGTCTCGATATGAAGGATCCCTTGACCTGCCGTCATCCATTGGGTGTCGCCGCCGGAGATCAGGCCGCCACCGCCGTTGGAGTCGGAGTGCGCCATCTCGCCGTCGATCATGTAGGTGACGGTCTCGAAACCGCGGTGCGGATGCCACGGGGTGCCCTTGGGCTCACCCGGTGCGTACTCCACCTCGCCCATCTGGTCCATGTGGATGAACGGGTCCAGCGCCCGCAGGTCGACGCCAGCGAAGGCGCGACGGACGGGAAAGCCCTCGCCCTCGAAGCCGCGTGGTGAGGTGGTAACGGACGTGACCGCGCGGGCCCGGTCGGTTGTCGGATCGGTCTGCGGAATCCGGGGCAGAGCCAGCGGGTTCTCGACGGTGATGGCGGGCATGGCGGGCCTTCCTTCCGTTGCGGAGCTGGATGGGCACCTTCGTTGCTGAGTCGATGGTCAACTTCGTTGCTCAATCAACGACTATGCTGCCATCAAGGTCGTTGCGTAGTCAACTATTCCCGATACGCTAGGAGCTGTGGTGAACGACGTGCGATGGCTCAATCCGGAGGAGCAGACCGCCTGGCGGGCCTACCTGGACGGCACCAGGCTGCTCTTCAACAAACTGGATCGCCAGCTCGGGTCGGATGTGGATTTGTCGCTCGCGGACTACGAGCTCCTCGTGCGGCTCTCGGAAGCTCCCGGCGGCACCCTGCGGATGCGCGACCTGGCAGAAGCCACGCTGTCCACCCGCAGCGGCGTCACCCGGGCGGTCACCCGAGCCGAGCGAGCCGGCTGGGTGCGCCGGGTGGAATGCGAGGACGATCGGCGCGGGATGAACGCCGAACTCACCGAGGCGGGCCGAGTCAAACTCGCAGCCGCTGCGCCCGGTCATGTCGCCGCGGTCCGGGAGAACCTGCTTGATCTGCTCACCCCGGATCAGCTCAAACAACTGACCGAGATCGGTAGTCAGCTGCACCGGCATCTCACCGGACCGGCTAACCCGTCCTGAGCAGTCAAGAAACCCTGATCACCGGCCGATCAGCAGAGCATGACCCCCTCGGACGGCCTCCTCGAAGCACTGCTCGGCATCGTCGAGGGCGTCGCCGCGTACGGGGATCACCTGGACAACCAGCCGGGTGATCGACTCGCCCTCGCGGCCCGGGAGACGGTGAACCTGTTCTGGCAGGAAACCGCGGACTACCCGCCCGGTGCCCGCAGTCATCGGGACGAGATATTCAGCCTGCTGCTGAACACCCAGCCGGTGCCGATCCCTTAAACAGTGCGCCCGAGTGAAGCCAGCCCGAGTGAAGCCAGGCCCGAATTAGGCGACGCCCGAGTTGGCGATCAGCTCGCGGGATGCGTTCAGCTTCGCCGTCAGGTAGTCGGCCACCAGCACCGGCTCGTACCGGGCCGGATGGTCTTCGGTCGCGCAGCCCGGCAGGCAGGAGATCATCGCGTCGGCGTTGCCGTCGTGGAAGAACGCCGCCGAGCGTCGCCGCACCAGCCGCCCCTCGGCGTCCGTCGGTGGCAGCACCTGATGCAGCGGGGAGATCCAGCGATCGTTGGTCCAGCGGGCCAACAGGTCACCGAGGTTCACCAGCAGCGCACCTTCGGCCGGGACGACGTCCTGCCAGGTGCCGGCCGAATTCAGGATCTGCAGGCCGCGTATCGGTTCCGCCCAGAGCACGGTGACGATCCCGTCATCGGTGTGCGCGCCCATCCCGGCCTGGCCCAGCTCTAGCGCGGCGGCGGCCGAGGGAACCCGGTAGTTGTTCATCCGGAGCACCTCGAGCGAGTGGTCCTGGTAGTCGGCGAAGAAGTGCTCATCCAGGCCGAGCGCGACTGCCATCACCGTGGTGATCTCCCGAGCCACCCGCGCGGCCTGGTCGAACCAGGCCTGCACCCCGGGCTCGAACGAGGCCGGTCGCAACGGCCACAGGTTCGGCGCGTAGTGCAGATCGTCCAGGTCCAGGCCGGGGAAGTCCTCGGCGGACCGGCCGACGTTGAATGCCTCGAACAGGTCGGAGGCGGCGGACTCCACCAGGTTGAGTGTCAGCCGCTCTGATTTAGGTGGCGTGTAGCCCCGATTGAAATCGACGGGCGCCGGTTGCAGAGCCTTCTTCTGCACCATCGGCAGCCCGAAAAATCCGTCCATCGCGGCGATCAGGCCGGCCTCGACCTCGGCCGGAATCGCGTGCCCGACCACCTGCATGAAGCCGATCGTGCGGGCGGCCTCATCGACCTGCGCGGCGACCGCGGTGCGTTGTTCCGGCGTCCCGTCGCGGAACCTGGATAGATCGATGGTCGGGATGGTCATGCTTCAGAGTGCCACAGTCAATGCTTAGCTCCGCAGCGGGCGAACCGAACGCAGAGCCTTCGTCGAGACCACGGCCCAGGACACCAGCAGGCCGCCGAAGAGGACCACGCCGAGCACCGCGAAGAGGCCCGCTCCGGTCGTCCCGGCAAGACAGCTCGCGCCGGTCACGCAGGTGCCGACCGGGAAGGTGAAGGACCACCAGGTGGGGGCGAAGGGCAGTCCGCCGTCCCGGATCGTTCGGAGTGTGATCGAGGTAGCGAAGACCAGCCAGAGCATCGCCACGGCGAACACCGGCACGCCATAGACCAGCCCGAATACCCGCAGCGCGGAGGCATAGGGCGGGTCGATGGCCAGCTGGGCGTGTTCGCCGAGCAACGCGGCCGCGGTGACCGATTGACCGAGCGGACCGAGCACGATCCACAGCGTCGGCACCAGTCGCGGCTCCGGCAGACCGTGCCGGGTCAGTCGGGTCATGATCTGCCGGGTGATGATCAGCGAAGCGATCAGGCTGATCCCGAACATCGCGTACCCGGCGATCAGCAGCAGGAGCCGGAGGTGGCCGGCCGGGACGTGCGGGAGCAACAGGGCACCGGTCGAGGCGGACACCATCGGGGGGACGACGGGCATCAACCAGCCGCCGAAGGCGGCAGCGGAGGGCTCGCCCGGTGCACCGATTTGCCCGGTCAACCTCGAATAGGGGACGACGAGACAGGTCACCAGGCCGAGCAGGGTGCCCGCGGTCCAGAGCACCCAGTCGATTCGAACCGCCAGTTCGGCGCCGACCAGATCCGGGCCGAGCAGCAGCGCGCCGGCCCCGACCGTCATCAACGCCATCGGCGGCGCGCCGTAGTAGTGCGCCAGTACCGGATGGCGGTGGTGCGTGCGGGCCAGTCCGGGACGCTGGCGCCATTGCAGGGCGGTGAGCGTGCCGATCCCGACCAGCAACACCGCCGCCAGCACCCAGGCAGCGACCGCCAACGGCCGGATCAGCGAGGCCGCCACGACGCCGACTGGCAGACCGACGGCAGCGGTGGCGAGGATTCCGGTGCCCATCACGGCGGCGAACCAGTTCGGCGCTACCCACCCGACCAGGAAGGCGCCGGGCACCAGCCGCTCCTGGACCAGCTGATCTGTCTGGTCCGCCGGGCGTGTCTGGTCCGCCTGGCCCGGTGTCAGCGACCTCGTCAGGTCTGTCAGGTCTGCGGTGATGGTCACGGTATTCAGCATCATCCGATCGAAGGGCCCCAGGAACCCGGATCAAGCTTGTACGGTGACAACGTGGGATTGTCACTGTGTTGAGCCCTCGGGTGCCCTCGCTGGAGGCACTCCAGGTGTTGATGGCGGTCGATCGGGCCGGGAGTCTGCGTGCCGCCGCAGCCCAGGTCGGCGTCAGCCAGCAGGCGGTCTCCGTCCGAATGCGGTCGATCGAGGCGCAGGTCGGCGTCCCCCTGCTGAACCGCAGCCCACGCGGATCCCAGCTCAATCAAGCCGGGATGTTGTGTGCACAGTGGGCCTTTCGGGTGCTGGAAGCGGCCGCCGAGCTGGACGCCGGGATCACCTCGTTGCGGACCGACCAGCGCTCACGGCTGCGGGTGGCGGCCAGCCAAACCGTGGCCGAGCACCTGATGCCGGGCTGGCTGGTGGCTCTACAGGCCAGTCGCCCGCTCGGGCCGGGGCCGGGCACGGAGATCGAGCTGACCGCCACCAACAGCGAGGGGGTGGTCGAACTCGTGCTGAGTGGAGCGGCGGACGTCGGTTTCGTCGAGGGGCCCGGCGTCCCGCGTGGGCTGCGTTCGCGGGTCGTGGCTCGTGACCGGCTGGCCGTCGTCGTCCCGCCGACGCATCGCTGGGCCCGCCGCCGAACCCCGGTCCCAGCGACCGAACTGGCCGCGACGCCGCTGGTCAGCCGGGAGAGCGGGTCCGGCACTCGCAGGGCCCTGGCGGCCGCTCTGACCGCGCACCTGGCGCCGGGGACGTCGCTGGCCGCGCCGGCGATGGAGCTGTCCAGCGCCGGTGCGGTCCGAGCGGCCGTGGTCGCCGGTGCCGGGCCGGGAGCGATGAGCCTGCTTGCGGTGAGTGACGACCTCGCGCTGGGGCGGCTGGTTGAGGTGCACCTCGCCGATGTGGATCTGACCCGGCGGCTGCGGGCAATCTGGCAGGGCGCCGGGCAACCGCCGGCCGGTCCGGTCCGGGATTTGATCGCGGTCAGTTGTCGACGGAGCCTTCCGCGCCCCTGAAGCAGACCGGAGCCTTCCCCGACCCTGAAGCAAGGGCCCTCCCGTGATCATGCTGTGAGAGTGACGTCAAGCCCATCCAGCGACATCAGCCCGTCCAGAAGTGTCACAGCATGATCACGGGAAAATTTGCGGCGCTGGTGTCCAGGACTCCGAATTCGCCAACGGATGGGTCCGATCAGGCCCGGTCGCCGTCTTCGACTCCGCAGGTCGCAGACATGGTGGCGCGGGTACCGGCACGTCGCTTCCGGTGATCCGCCGGGGTGATCGTGGTGCCTCGAAAGTGACTGCCAGATCTGACCTGATCGCTGGGCTGAAACCGGCACCCACTTCGCGGCACGGGCGCGACGGTGTCCTGGCAAACCGAGTCAGACAAGTCGAACCGAGTCAGCTGAGTCAGACTGGTGCTGATTTCAGGCTGCTTTTTCCGTGGATGGTGCTTATGGTCGTCAAGTGCACAGGGATGGTTTCGACTGGATCCGTCGTCTGAGCGCACCGGTACTGAGGCGCCTGCTGGCCATGGTGCTGGGCGCCGTCGGCATCCTCGCTTTGTCCGGGTCGCAGGTGTGGAATCACGCGTTGGCGTCCGGTGCCGACCCGAACGCTGAGCAGGGGTCGCTCACGATCGTCCCATCGGTAGACCCGAGCACACCGAGTTTGCCGCTGCCAACGGCGTATCCGACGCCGTCATCGGGACTTCCGACCGGGACCGTCGCACCGTCGCCCACCTCCAGCCCGAGCGGGCCGTACGGGCTGAACAGTTCGGCCGCCCTGACCGCCTCCGGGATTCCGGAGGCAGCCCACCGGGCCTATGTCGCCGCTGCTGCTGAGCTGGCCCGAACCGATCCGTCCTGCCGCCTCAGCTGGCCGCTGATCGCCGGAATTGGCCGGGTGGAAAGTAATCACGGCCGCTACGGCGGGTCGTCGATCAACGCGGACGGCATGATCGTCCCGCCGATCCTGGGAATCCGGCTGGATGGCTCCCGGGCGGGTACGGCCCGGATCGGCGACTCGGACGGCGGCCGGTACGACGGTGACACCGCTTTCGACCGCGCGGTGGGGCCGATGCAGTTCCTGCCCGGTACCTGGGAGTCTTATGGCGGCGGGGCGAATCCGCAGAACATGAACGCCGCGGCGCTGGCCGCCGCCCGCTACCTGTGCGCCGGTTCCGGTTCGCTGGACACCCAGCAGGGCCGGTGGGCCGCCGTCTACCGCTACAACCATTCGAACAGCTACGTCTCGCTGGTTCTCTCGCTGGCCGACTCCTATGCCAGCGGCAAGGCCGAACCGTTCCCGGACCGGCCGGATGGGACGCCCCCGCCGCCGGCCTCCGAGCAGCCGGCGACCAATCCCGGTCCACCGCCGGCCGTGCCCACCCCGCCCGTCACCACCCCGCCGTCCACCACCGCTCCGACCGGCAAGCCCACCCCGAACCCGACGCGTTCGACGCCTGCTCCGCCGACGATTTGGCCCACCCCCACGCCACCGACGAGCCCCGCCAGCCCGCCGACGATTTGGCCGACGCCCACAGCTCCGGCGGACCCGACGACGGGTCCAGAACCGCCGACCACCGAGCCGGCCCCGCCGACCACCGAGCCGAGCCCGACTCCGAGCGACACCTGCGCCCCGGTGCTTGAGCCCAATCCCAGTCCGACGCCAACCGCCACACCGGATCCGAACTGCCCGGACGTCGAGGCCACGCTGATACCGACTGCCGCACCATAACTGGTTGCAGTACAGCTTATTTGGTTGTGGGTGGGGCATTCAGCGCGCAGTGGTAATTCTCCACCGATCGAGCTGCGGGCCGAGCCGATACAGGCTGGGTAGCTGCGGGCCGAGCCGAGGCGGGCGAAGATGCGGGTTTGGCTGGATCGGCGGCAAGGACGTCGTCCCTGATCCCGAACCAGGCGATCAGGGCGCTGAGCGTGACCAGCCCGGCGCACCAGAGCATCGCCTGCTGAAACCCGTTCGCCAGCGGGACCGGGCGCTGGTAGTCGTCGCCGGTCAGGTTCATCACGATCGGCAGCACCGCGACGGCGAGCAGGCCGGCGGTCCGGGCCACCGCATTGTTCACTCCGGAGGCCACTCCGGCATGCCGGGTCTCGGCGGCCGAGAGCACGGCGGCGGTCAGCGGCGCGACGGTCAACGCCAGTCCCAAGCCCAGAACGATCACCGCGGGCAGGACGTCGATGAGGTAGCCGGACCCCGGCCCGATCCGCATCATCAAGAGCAGCGCGACTGCGACGATCAGCGGTCCGAACGTCATTGGCCGGCGCGGACCGATCTGAGCAGCGAGCGCGCCGGCTCGGGCGGACAGCGCCAACATGATCAGCGTGAGTGGCAGCAGCGCCGCTCCCGCCTGGAGCGGTGATAGCCCGACGCTGACCTGCAGCACGATCGCCATCAGGAAGAAGACGCTACCCAGGGCCGCGTACAGCGCGAAGGTAACCAGGTTCGTGGCGGTGAACTGCCGGGAGGTGAAGATGTCCAGGGGGATCAGCGGGTGCGAGCTGCGCCGCTCGATCTCGACGAATCCGAGCATCGCGGCAACGCCGATCAGGGCGGGCGCCGCGACGCCGCTCCAGCCCTGCTCCGGGCCCGCGATCAGGGCGTAGGTGAGAGCGCCGAGACCGATTGCGCCGGCAGCCGCACCGGCGAAGTCCAGTTTGCGGGGGGCCTGGGTGTCCAGCGACTCGGGCACGTGCCGGATCGCCAGGACGACGACCAGGACGGTCAGGGGCAGATTGATCAGGAAGATCCACCGCCAGCTCAGGTCCAGGAGGGCACCGCCGAGCAGCGGCCCGAGCGCTCCGGCCACGCCGCCGAGCCCGGACCAGGCGCCGATCGCCCGAGCCCGGTCGTCGGGATGGAACGCGGCCGAGATCATCGCCAGGCTGCCCGGAGTCAGCAGGGCACCGCCGATCCCCTGCAGCGCCCGAGCCAAGATCAACGTTGTCAGGTTCGGGGCCAGGCCACACAGCAAGGACGCCGTCCCGAACCAGATCACACCGATGACAAAGACCCGCCGCCGGCCGAACCGGTCCCCGAGCGAACCGCCGAGCAGGATCAGCGCTGCCAGCGTGAGGGCGTACCCATTGACTGTCCATTGCAGCCCGGAGACGTCGGCGTCGAAGTCCCGGCCAATGGTGGGCAGGGCGACGTTCACCACGGTGGCGTCCAGGCTGACTACGGCACTGCCGAGAACGGCGGCGGTCAGAACCCAGCGACCGGCCGGGCTGGAGAGTCGCACGCAATCGGCGGCCGGTGCACTGGCATTGGACATGCGCTCGAGCTTGCCCGATCACCTGACCTGATCGCTATCACTCCAGCACTACCACCGGACAGCTACTCACCCGGTCAGCTACTCACCCGGGCAGTTACTCAACCCGGTCAGCTACTCACCCGGTCAACTACTCAACCCGGTCATGCAGAGCATGCCGTGAGCGCATCGGCGGGCTCGCGGTCCCGGCTGCCGCGCTGATCCCGGCTACCAGTTCCGCCAGGGCCTGCTGGGACGAGGTCCCCGGCGTCCAGCCGAGGGCCCGGATCCGCTCGGTGGACATCACCGGGCTGTTCGCGGCCAGATCGATCCAGCCGGGGTCGGTCGGTTGCAAGCGGGCCTGCCAGGTGGTCCAGGCCAGCACCCGCAGCGCCGCCGTCGGTAACCACACCGAGCGCCGGGCCCCGAGTGCCTGGGCCAGGTCGTTCGGGGTGAGCGTCGGGTCGGCGGCGACATTGAAGGCCCCACCGATCCGACCTCGGATCAGCAGCCAGAAGGCCAGCGCCAGATCGTCCGCGTGCACGGCCTGGAAGATGAACCGCGAAGGCAGCGGCACCACCGGCGGTCTGATCTTGCCGATCAGCGACACCGGCACCAGCGGGCCGAGGAAGTACCGGGCGATCTCGCTGCCTGCTCCAGATTGGAACACCAGGCCCGGCCGGACCCGGGTGATGACCAGTTCCGGGTGCTCGGCCTGGACGGCGTCCAGACCGCGCTCGACAGCGGATTTGTGCCGACTGTACGAGGAGCTGTAGATCCCGCCGGTCGGCCAGTCCTCCGGGACGCCGATGTCCTTCGGTCCCGGGCTGTAGGCCCCGACCGAACTGGCCACCACCAGCTGCGGGACCCCCGCGGTGACCGTGGCAGCGGCCACCTGGCGGCTGCCCTGGACGTTTGTCCGCCACAGCGCCTGCTCGTCGTGGCTGGGCTGGATCCGCCAGGCCAGATGGACGACGGCGTCGGCACCGGCGAACGCATCAGCCATGGTCGGTAGCGAGCGCGGGTCGGCCACGTCCAGGTGAACCCAGTCGACCTGGTCGTAGGGCGGTTGCCCGGTGTCCGGCGGACGACGGGTCAGCCCGACGACCGACGTCACCTCGGGCGCCTCCAGCAACCGGCGCAGCAGTGCGGTTCCGGCATTTCCGGTTGCACCGGTGACGGCAATTTTCATGCCTTCATCGCATCACGGGACGAGCGGTCGCGCTCGCTCACCAGCCCACCACACCAGCGTCGTCCATTCGGTTACGCACTGATGACATTGTGGAGTTGAGTGGGCGTCAGGATTGCGTTGGGTAACGGTTGAGTCTCGGCTCAGACTCTAGATCCTCTGATTGAGACGTGGCCTTCGTCGTCCGTTTACGATCCGGACAAGCCCCCGCCGTCCGGGAGCACCGGCGGCAGGACCTTGATCACTGAAAGTCTGATCCAGGTTCACATCGAGGGGTCAGGTTTCAGAGGAGGCACGGCACGTGAAGAAGTCAATTCGCGGTATCAGCACTGGTTTCGCAGTGGGTGCGATGCTGGTCACCGCAGCATGTGCACCCCCTGCCAAAGAAGCCGTCAAGTCGACGGACGGCGGCGTAACCGCTGCCGCCGCGACCTCGGCCGAAGAACTCGGGGGCATGGACAAACTGATCGCGGCAGCCAAGAAGGAGGGCACACTCAACGTGATCGCCCTGCCGCCGGACTGGGCGAACTACGGCGAGATCATCAAGGCGTATGAGACGAAGTACGGCATCAAGGTGGCCTCGGCCAGCCCGGACGGTTCCAGCCAGGACGAGATCAACGCGGTCAAGAAGCTCGGCAGCACCACTCGGGCGCCCGACGTGATGGACATGGGCGGCGCTGTCACGGTGGCTAACACCGCCCTGTACGCCCCCTACAAGGTGGCCACCTGGGCCGACATCCCGGACGCGCAGAAGGAGTCCACCGGCCTCTGGGTGAACGACTACGGCGGATACATGTCCATCGGGTACGACTCGGCCAAGCTGCCGGAGATCAAGGCGTTCGCCGACCTGATGAAGCCCGAGTTCAAGAACAAGGTCGCACTCAACGGTGACCCGACGGCGGCCAACGCCGCGCTCAACGGCGTCCAGATGGCCTCGCTGGCCAGCGGTGGCTCGGTGGACGACATCAGCAAGGGTGTGGAGTTCTTCAAGGCGCTGAAGAAGGCCGGTAACTTCTCCAAGATCCAGGCCACCTCGGCAACGGTGAAGAGCGGCACCACTCCAGTCGTCTTCGACTGGGACTACCTGCAGGTCGGGCACAAGAAGGATGTCCCGACCTGGAAGGTCTTCGTCCCGCCGAACGCCGTCCTCGGCGGCTACTACAACCAGGCGATCAACAAGACCGCTCCGCACCCGGCTGCCGCCCGGTTGTGGCAGGAGTTCCTCTACTCCGACGAGGGCCAGAACCTTTGGCTCAAGGGTGGCGCCCGTCCGGTTCGGATGGAGGCGATGACCACGGCCAAGACGATCGACGCTGCGGCGGCGGAGGCACTGCCGCAGGTCGGAGGCGAGCCGGTGTTCCAGACCCAGGACCAGGTTGCGGCGGCCAGCAAGTACCTGGCGGCTAACTGGGCCGCGGCCATCAAGTAACCAGATGTCTACTGCGACCGAGAGCGTCGCCTCGGCCGACGGTTTGGCCGGTGACCAGCCCTCCGCGGCTGGTCACCGGCTGTCCCTCAGCTGGCTCGGCGCGGTTCCATTCCTGGCGTACGTCGGGCTTTTTCTGCTGCTGCCCACCGGAATTGTCATCTTCCAGGCGTTTTTCACTGCGGCCGGTCAGCCGACGCTGGAGAACGTCAATGCGCTCACCTCGAGCGTCGTCATCGATGCATTTGTCAAAAGCATCATCCTCTCTGCGGTCAGTGCTTTCCTCGGGGCGGCGCTGGGGGCGGTGCTCGCCTACATGATCGCCAGCGGCCCGGCGGACGGGTTGTCTCGTCGGCTATGGACGGCGGTCGCGGGTGTCCTCTCCCAGTTCGGCGGGGTCACGCTGGCCTTCGCCTTCCTCGCCGCGGCCGGGCCGGCCGGCCTGATCACCCTGGCGCTGTCGGACCTCGGCTTCGGTGCTTCCGGCGCCTGGTTGACCGACCTGCTCGGGCTGATCGTCGTCTATACGTACTTCCAAATCCCGCTGATGGTGCTGGTGTTCCTGCCGGCGCTGGATGGGATTCGCCCGCAATGGCGCGAAGCCGCCGAGAGCCTGGGCGGTACCAGCTGGCAGTACTGGCGGCACGTGGCGATCCCGCTACTCACCGCCCCCTTCATGGGAGCCGTGTTGTTGCTGTTCGCGAACGCGTTTGCCGCCTACGCCACCGCGGCGGCGCTGATCAGCCAGGGCGGGATCATCATCCCGTTGCAGATCCGGATCGCCCTGAGCAGCGAGACCGTGGCGGGCCAGGAGAACGTTGCCAAGGCGCTCGCGCTCGGCATGATCATTGTTGTCGCGATCGCGATGACCCTGTACGCGATGCTGCAACGGAGGTCGGCGCGATGGTTGCGGTGACGACGGAACTCACCGATCCGGCTGGTGCGGCCGGATCGGCCCGCCAGCAGTCGGGTCTGCGCGCGCAGCGGGCCCGCCGGCTGCGGGTGATCCGCCTGGTGCTGCTTGTCCTATTCGGTCTGATCTTCATCACCCCGCTCTTCGCCATGGTCGAGTTCAGCACTCGGCAACTGGACCTGACCGGTCCGCGGACGCTGGAGTATTGGCGGCAGATCGGGGATTCCCCGGAACTGATCTCGGCAATCATTGCGTCCCTGGAGCTCGCCGCGATCACGGCGGTCGGGGCGCTGCTGCTGCTGGTGCCGACGATGGTCTGGGTCCGGTTGCGGCTGCCGAAACTGGCTCGGATCGTGGAGTTCCTCTGTCTGCTGCCGTTGACCATCCCGGCGATTGTGCTCGTCGTTGGCTGGGCCCCGCTCTACCTGTGGATCAACTACCTCACCCCAGCTCAGTACCAAACTTCCCCATTGGTATTGGCTTTCGCCTATGTCGTACTGGTGCTGCCATACATGTACCGGTCGTTGGACGCCGGGCTGCAGGCGATCGACGTCCCTACTCTGACCGAGGCCGCGCGCAGCCTCGGCGCCGGCTGGCCGACCATTATGTTCCGGGTGATCACGCCGAATATTGCTTCCGCAGTATTGAATTCGGCACTGCTGGCGGTGTCGCTGGTGCTTGGTGAGTTCACCGTCGCCTCGTTGCTCAACTACGTCAACCTCCAGGTGGAGATGAACAATCTGCAGCAGGCCAATGCCGGGGTCTCGATGGCGGTCGCCTCCGCTGCGCTGCTGCTCGTGTTCTTCCTGCTGATTGCCCTGTCATTCGTGGGACGCCGCCGTCGCGGTGGCTCGCCCGTAGAGGAGAGCTGACGTGACGCAAGCCCTGGCAACGGACGCCCCGGCACGAGCCGGCGTCGAGGTCCGACTGGAGGGCCTGACTCGTCGGTACGGCACCGTGACCGCGCTCGACCGGCTGGATCTGACCATGCACCGGGGTGAGTTCATTGCCCTGCTGGGTCCTTCCGGGTGTGGCAAGACGACGGCGTTGCGGTTGCTGGCCGGTCTGGAGGACGCCGACGAGGGCCGGGTCGTGGTCGACGGTAAGGACGTCACCCGGTTGCCGACGAACAAGCGGGACATGGGCATGGTGTTCCAGGCGTACTCGTTGTTCCCGAACATGACGGCTCGGCAGAACGTGGCGTTCGGCCTGCGGTTGCGCAAGGTCAACGAGACCCAGCGGAACAAGCGGGCCGGTGACATGCTCGACCTGGTGGGGCTTTCCGCGCAGGCTGACCGGTACGCGCATCAGATGTCCGGTGGTCAGCAGCAGCGGGTGGCTTTGGCCCGGGCACTGGCGATCCAGCCGACCGTGCTGCTGTTGGACGAGCCGCTCTCCGCCCTGGACGCCAAGGTCCGTGCGCAGCTGCGGGACGAGATCCGTCGGGTGCAATTGGAAGTCGGGATCACCACCCTGTTCGTCACCCACGACCAGGAAGAGGCGCTCGCGATCGCCGACCGGGTCGGCGTGATGAACTCGGGCAAGATCGAGCAGTTGGCCCCGCCGGTCGACGTCTATCACCGGCCGGCCACACCGTTCGTCGCCGAGTTCGTCGGGCTCAGCAACCGGTTGCCCGCGACCGTCAGTGGTAAGGATGCCGACGTGCTCGGCGTCCGGATGCCGCTGGTGGACGGGTCGATCCCGAACGGCTCGGCGATTGCCCTGGTGCGGCCGGAAGCAGTTTCCCTGGCGGCGGTGCCGGACGGCGTCTCGCCGGACAGCGACCCGCTGGTCGGGCACGTGGTGGCCACGTCGTTCCTCGGCGCGGTCAGCCGGATCAGCGTTGACCTGGGCGAGCACGGCACGGTGGTGGCCCAGATGCCGACCTCACAGGCGTCTGCCTTCACCGCCGGCAGCCTGGCCAAACTCACCCTCCGCCAGGACCCCGTGCTGGTGATCTCCCTCTAGGAGGGGCTCTAGTCACGGGTGTGCGCAGGATGACCCAGGCGATGGGTCGTCCTGCGCACACCCGTCGAGATAGGGCCTAGGGCGCCGCGAACTGGGCCTTGCCGTTCTGCGTCTGGTCGGGGGCGACCCGGATCCCGGTGTCGGTGACCTGGTTGCCGTAGATGTCGGTGACGCGGATCGCACCGCCGCAACCGGCACCCGTCTCCGAGAGGAAGTAGTTGTACTCCTGCCGGGCCAGGGTCTTCCACGAGTTACCGGTCTTCACCTGCACCGATCGCACTGGGTTTCGGTGATTGCGGACCTGGATGCCGCACCAGTACTGGCTCGACCCGCTCTTGTACCGGTACGAGACCGGACCGAGTCCGGCCGGGCTCAGGAGTCGCCACGAAATCGACACCCGGCCGGCGGACACCGGTGCGATCTTCGCGAAGGCCTGCTGGCTCAAATCAATTGCTCCGGGCGGACATTCGGGGCAGCGGTCGACGATTCTGATCGTCACTGTGCCATTCGGTCCGGTCACGGACAGATGCGCACCGCAGGCCTGCGAGTTCTCGTAGTCGGTCTGGTTCATCGCACCGACCATCAGATTGCTGGAGGCCTCGAAGGAGCAGTTGCCCGCGCCGGTCGCGCCGTAGAACGTCGCATTTCCGGTGTAGGTCCGACCGAACTGAATTCGGCCGACCCCGGGCCCGCTGCCTGTTCGTGGTGACGTCCGGGAAGCGCTTGTCGCGGGCTTCCTCGGCTTCGTTGTCGTGGCCCGTTTCGGCGTGATCACAGATTTCGCAGGCGTCACAGCGGCCGCGGATTTCGCGGTATTCGGCTGAGCCTTGGCCGTCGCGGCGGGCAGCGGCCGGGACGGCGCGTTCGCCGAGGTCGGGGCCGCAGCTGCACTCGGGCTGACAGCCGGTGCCGTGGGGGCCGAGGAAGCGACGATGGCCAGCGGCCGTGGATTCTGCGTGGCCGACCCGACGTTGCCGGGTTGGGTCACCGCGATCAGCCCAAAGATCACGACGGTGATGCCGGCGGACAGCAGGCCACCGATCACCCATGGTCGTTCCGTGATCACAATTACCTCCACGCTGGATGCTCGGTCGCGGTCCCAGTCGTTCTCGCGTTCGTTCAGGTTGCCCGCATCGGATCACCTTCGGGACCGAACATTCCCAGGTGAAGCCTCAGCTCAACCTCGTCGGCGAGTTAAGGGAATGATCAACGGCGGGGTGTCCCGGCGCAGATCACCCGCCAGCCCCAGATCAACCAGGCGGATATCCGCACGTACGTGACGACTCGACATGTACGTGACGACTCTCGACATGTGCGTGACGACTCTCGACACGTGCGCGACTACCCGTCACCTACCCGACTAGACGACGCCTCGGCGGTCGGGGTCGCGAAGGTCGGTCCCGGCGTCCAGCCAAAGCTGCTGGATCAGCCCGGCACCCTTGGCCCGGCTCAGCGCGGCCTCACCGGCCGTCATCGGCAGCAATGGATGGAACCGCACCGGTTGGACGCCGTCCAGATCCTGGTCTTGGCCAAAGTCCGAGCCAGGGGTCGAGCCAAAATCCGGGCCAGGGGTCGAGCCAAAGTCCGGGCCAGGGGTCGAGCCAAAATCCGGGCCAAAGCCAGCGCCAGGGTTCAGGTCGAGATCAAGGTCGGGGACCAGCCCGCCGGGTTCGCCCAGCAGGACGGCGCTGACAGCGGCACCGGGCCACAGCGGGGTCTGCAGGTCGAGCGTGACACCGGCGGACAGCACCACCCCTTCGACCTCGGGGGAGGCAGCTACGACCGCGAGCGAGCGAAGGACGTCGTCCCGGCCCGGGCGCAGGCTGAGCAGGAGTTCGGAGCGCGGGCCACGGAGTGGGTCGGCGACCGCGGCGGTCGGCGGGTGCATCGCTCGTCGGGAGACCCCGACCGTCGCGTACCGGACCACCCCTGCGTCGTCCGGCCCGAATCTCAGCACTTCGAGCGGTTCGGTGCCGAGGAAGGTGACCGACGCGGAGACCATCGGCCCAGCGGACATCGATCCGAACACGGTGCAGACGTGGTCGCGGACCAGGTCCAGGGTCCGGTTCAGCCCGAGACCAGCGCGTTCAACCGGGCGGACAGGTTGAATCCGGCGTCCAGGGCGGCATCGGCCACCTCACGCAGCCGGTTGAGCACGATCATCGCCGTCGTCCCTTCTGGAGTTACCCAGACCCGCGGGGGCGGCAGGCCGTGGCTGGCCACCAGGGTATCGATCGTCGCCACGTCGCTGAGATCGCGGACCACGAAGGAGAAATCGATGTCGTGGTCCAGGGCCAGTTCACCCCACCGAACCAGGGCGGCGCCATTGATCCTGGCCCAGGCCGGGTCGCCGGAATGCGCCAGCTTGGGGGAGACCGTGACCCAGCTGACGCGGCTGAGGGTGTCGTCGGTCGGGGCGATGGTTCCGTTGGTCTCGAGCCCGATCTCGGTCTCCGCCAACGCCTCCAACAGCACCACCCACGCTTCGGAACGCTGCTGCAGCAGCGGCTCACCACCGCTGATCACCACCATCGCCGGTTGGCAGGCCAGGGCGTGTGCGGCTACCTTCAGGACCGGCCAGTAGGACAGCTCACGGGACAGGTCGTAACGCGAGCTGTCCCAGGTGAAGGCCGAGTCGCACCAGGTACAGGACAGGTTGCACCCACCCATCTGGATCACCGAGCAACGGCGCCCGGCTGACGGTCCCTGGGTATGCACCGTCGGCCCCACCACACCGGCCAGAACCAGGGTGGGACGGGGCGCGTAGTCCGTGATCGGAACACTCCTGAACCGTGAGACATCCCCCCGGATACCCATCAATCATCACATTTCCGGCCGCATTGCGGTCGTTGTTTCAGGACAGATTTATGACGTCGGCCGGTCGTCCCACCGTCCGCGGGCAGTGGCAGGATCGACGGATGACCACAGAGCCCGACCTGGTGCGGCGAGCCCGCTTGCTGCTGACCGGTGAACTGGTGCCGTCGTCACCGCGCTCGGCGGCCACGGTGGCACTGGTGCGCGATGGATTCGACGGCCTAGAGGTGTACCTGCTGCGTCGGGTCCGACAGATGTCGTTCGCCGCCGGAATGCACGTGTTCCCAGGCGGCTCAGTCGACCCCGCCGACAGTGCAGAGCGCGTTGACCCTGCAGGCAGCACAGACAGCGTTGACCCTGCAGGCAGCGCAGACAGCGCAGACTGGGGGACCGCCCGCCCGGGCTCCCGGGTCGGTTGGGCCGGTCCCGGGCCGGGTTGGTGGGCGGGGCGTTTCGGCACTGACGAGCGGTCCGCCGGAGCGCTGGTCAGCGCGGCCGTCCGGGAGACCTTTGAGGAAGCCGGAGTGTTGCTGGCCGGCCCCTCCGCTGACCAACTGGTAGACGACGTCAGCGGGGATGAGTGGGAGGCCGAGCGGGTGGCGCTGGAGGCGGGCCGGCAGTCGCTGTCCCACCTGCTGTTGCGCCGCGGGTTGCTGTTGCGGGCCGACCTGCTGGCACCCCTCGCGCACTGGATCACCCCGGAGATCGAGCCGAAGCGTTTCGATACCCGGTTCTTCCTCGCCGCCCTGCCGGAGCGGCAGGTCTGTCGAGAGGTAGGCACCGAGGCGGACCTGCGGTTGTGGATCCGGCCGAAGGATGCCCTCGCCTCGGGACTGACGATCATGCATCCGACCGCGGCCGTGCTGAAGGATCTCGCCGAACATCCGACGGTCGAGTCCGCGCTGCAGGCGGAACGAGAGATCACCACCGTCCAGCCCCGGTTCGAACTGGACGGTGACCGACTCAGGTTCATCCGGTAAGAGCCCAGGTTCATCCGGTAAGAGCTCAGGTCCGCTCACGCCGTCGTGATCGTGCAGGCTCGTCGCTTCAGGGGAGGCGGGCGCGCATGAGCACTGTGGGTGGGTAGTTCGGCGATCGGGTGTAGCGGCTGGGTTCACCCGTCTGGCTCAAGCGCTGACCACAGGGTGTCGATAGGTGCGGCATGAAACGCATTGCCTTCGCTGCCCTACTCATCACCGGTGTGCTGGGTCCGGTCGTGGTGACCGGATTGCCGATGTCCGCACGCGCGGACGTCGTCGCGTTGTCGCTGCCCACCACCGTGTCCATTGCTGATCAGACGCTGACCTTCAGCGGTACCGTCCGGGTCGGCTCCTCCACCAGCGGGCTGCGCTCGGCCAGCCTGTGGTTTCGCTACCCGGACATGTTCGCCGCGACCCGGGTAGGCACCGCGACGTCCCGTCGTCAGGGCTTTCTGATCCTCACAGCCAGCCTCGATGCGACCCGAATCGTCCCGGGGCTGAACCAATTTCAGGTACGGGACGACACGAACGGGGATACCCGCGCGGTCGCTTTGGATCTTCGCCGGCGCAGCCGAGTGATACTCACGCAGGGCGAGTTGCGCGCCGACGGGCACGTCGCTCTAACCGTCAAGGTGTCGCACTATGACCCCAAACTCGGCAGTTTCGCTCCGTCTCGGCTGTCGCCGGTTCGGCTGCAGGAGAAGATCGGTGGCGCCTGGGTGCCCCGTACCCAGGTCACCACAGGTGGTTCCGGCCTCGCTCGCGTCCTGGTCACAGCCGAACCTGGGGTGCACGTTTACCGCGCGGTGCGACCGGACGGTGCCACCGTCCTGGCCGCGACCTCCAAATCAATCCGCACCGGCCAGATCGCCGGATGGGCGAACTGCACCAGTTGGCGAATCGGTCCCGCGATCTGCGCCCGCCGGGATGTCAGCCCGCCGAAGTGATCTGAGCTAACGGCGTTTCGGGAAACTTCCCGCCGCAGGCAAGGTGCTGTCGGTCTTCGTCAGCCTGATCAGCTTGCCGGAGATCCGCGTGTTCAGCAGTGCTTCCACCGTTTCGCGAGGCAGGTTGGCCGGCAGTTCGACGAGTGTGTGGTCGGCCTGGATGTCGATGTGCCCGAAGTCGGACCGGCCTAGGCCGCCCTCGTTCGCGATTGCCCCGACGATGGCGCCCGGCTGAACCTTGTGCCGTCGCCCAACGCTGATTCGATAGGTGGCCATCGGCGCGTCACCGCGCTGCCGCTTCGCACCGGCGACCCGGGGGGCCGGCCGGCCGCCACGCTCACGTGGGCCCTCATGGCGTTCGGGCCGTCCATTGGGCCGACGGGTCGCGGCTGCCATTGGAGCGTCGGGGGGCATCAGGAACCGCTTGCCGGCTTGAGACATCACCGCCAACGCCGCCGCGACGTCCACCATCGGGACGTTGTGCTCGCGGGAGTACTCGTCGACCAATCTGCGGAAGGCTCCGACCTCGGCCGAATCCAGGTTCGAACTGATCGCGTCGGTGAACTTGGTGACCCGAGTGGAGTTGACGTCGTCCACGCTCGGCAACGCCATCTCGGTGATCGGCTGCCGAGTGGCCCGCTCGATCGACGAGAGCAGGTGCCGTTCGCGGGGGGTGACGAACAGCAGCGCGTCGCCGGAGCGTCCGGCCCGACCGGTCCGACCAACCCGGTGCACGTACGACTCGCTGTCATGCGGAATGTCGTAGTTCACCACATGGCTGATTCGTTCCACGTCCAACCCGCGAGCGGCGACGTCGGTGGCTACCAGGATGTCCAGTGCCCCGGACTTCAGTTGACCGATGGTCCGCTCGCGCTGAGCCTGAGCGAGGTCGCCGTTGATCGCAGCGGCCGAGAACCCCCGCGAGCGCAGACGCTCTGCCAGTTCCTCGGTCGCCTGCTTGGTCCGGACGAAGACGATCATCGCTTCGAAGGTCTCGACCTCGAGGACCCGGGTCAGCGCGTCCAGTTTCTGCTGGTGCCCGACGGAGATGTACCGCTGCCGGGTGTTTGCCGCCGTGACCGTCCGGTTCGTGACGGTTATCTCCGCGGCATCGGTCAGATACTTCTTCGAGATCCGCCGGATCTGCGCCGGCATGGTGGCGGAGAACAGCGCAACCTGCTTGTCCTCCGGGGTGGTCGCCAGGATGGTCTCGACGTCCTCCTGGAATCCCATTTGCAGCATCTCGTCGGCCTCATCGAGGACCAGGAATCGAAGCTGGGACAGATCAAGGGTCTTCTTCTCCAGGTGGTCGATCACCCGTCCCGGCGTGCCGACGATGATGTGTGCCCCTCGCCGAAGGGCGCTGAGCTGGACGCCGTAGCTCTGCCCGCCGTAGATCGGCAGTACGTGCAGGCCCGGGATGTGGTGTGCGTACCGGCCGAAGGCCTCCGCCACCTGTAGCGCCAGTTCCCTGGTCGGTGCCAGGACCAGTGCCTGCGGGGTCCGCTGGGCCAGGTCGATCCGGGACAGGATCGGCACCGCGAAGGCCGCCGTCTTGCCGGTACCGGTCTGGGCCAGGCCGACCAGGTGCCGACCCGCCATCAGTGGCGGGATTGAGGCCGCCTGAATGGGGGACGGCGCCTCGTATCCGGCATCGCTAAGGGCCCGCAGGACCCTCTCGTCGATACCGAGGTCGGCGAAGGTCGGCTGTGGGTCGTCGTCATCATGCTCGGTCGTTGTCACTGCCTCTAATCTACGGATCGGAGGCAGCTCAGGCGAAACCGGCCTCCCTTTGACCCCGCCGGAGGCGTCGCTTGACCCCGCCGGAGGCGTCGCTTGACCCCGCCGCAGGCGCCGCTTGACCCCGCCGCAGGCGTCGATGGATGCCCGGCTGAAGCAGCGAGTTCACTTCACCAATGCGACTTATTGGACCTATTGATTCACCGATCAGCTCACCGGAAACGGTCTCGGAAGGAGAAAGCTGTCGCGCTTTGGTGGCAGGGACGGTGAGCGTAAAGCGCCGTCCGCCGATCTTGGTGGATGGTGATCGCTCGTACAACCCGTCCCGCTCTGACCCGCTGATTCCCCGTCAGCGGGGACGTCGTCCCAGGTCAGGGGCTTTTCAGGAGAACGGCGGGGGAGACGTAGATCACGGCTGGCCGGCTCCGGGCGAGTGCCAGTGACTGATCAAGTACAGCTCGTTTTCCGCATCGGCTGCCGCTCGTCGATGCAGTCTGATGCTCACGCGCCGGGAGGATGGCGGGGGAAGAGCCTCTGGCTGGAATAGGATGGCGGTGTGTTCCTCACTGAGCCAAAGGGCCTTGCCGATGCCAAGATTCTCGAAGAACGGCGGGCGATGCTGCTTACCGAGCCTCGCGTTCAGCCACTTCGCGAATGGTGCGCCGATCTAGCGGAGCGTCGTGGCGTCGTGGTCCCGGACTTCGATCCAGCCGAAGCTGGCATCGAGGCCCGCGTGTTGATCTTCCACGAAGTGCCTGCCGGTCCGACGATCGACCGCGGAAAGGCCAGCGAACGGCCGGTCAGCGGATTCGTCTCGGTCGACAACGACGACCAGAGCGCGGCGAACATGTGGTCGCTGCGTGAGGAGTCCGGTCTCGGCGAGTCCGAGGTGGCGCACTGGAACATCGTTCCGTGGTGCCTCGAACCAGCCGGTCGCAAGCCCAATGCGCAGGAGATCGCACAGGGCGCGCGGGAGCTGCTTTCGCTGCTGCCGTTGTTCAAGCGACTCGAAGTCGTGATGCCCAGCGGTGTCGTGGCGCAGAAGGCCTGGCGCGATCATTCGGCCACTCGCTTCCCGCAGCTCACCACGGTGCCGACCTGGCAGCCGAGCGCGCTGGCGATGAAGCAGCCCGGCAAGCGCGAGGAAATGCTCCAGGCGCTGCGTCGAGTCCGTGGCCTGATCGGCCCGACTCGCCCGTAGTTTCACCGGTTTGCGTTGGGCAGCGATCGAGGTCGTCCCCAGCAGGCACTCCACGATCGGGGTCGCGCCAAGCGGGCACTCGGCGACCCGCCGTGCCTGTGGAGCGCGACCCGCTGTTGTAGTGCTGTTACCCGGCGTGGAGCAGGCTCTCCGCAGCAGCGCGCAGTTCGTTGATCAACGGTGTCGCCGGTTCCTGTTCGAATTCCGGGCAAGCTCGTTGAGCTGCCGGATCGCGCCAGTGACGTTGCCCTGCCGACGGTGAACCTCGCTGGTCGTCGCCGCACCGCGGTGGCCCGGATCGTTGGCCAGGGCTCCCTGAGCACACCTCAGCGCTTTCCACCCGATCGAGACGGCCAGGAACCTGGCGATGTCCTTGCGGTGGTACCCGTGCGGGGCCGGAGGCATCGCCAGGAAGGCCTCGCCGGTCAGTAGCGCCGAGCGCTGCGTCGATATCCCCGCTGGTGACGGGGGCGGCGAACTGCCGGCTGAGTCTCCGCTCGACCTCCGATCCCAGGGCGACACGGGTTCATGGACATAGCCCTGAAGTCATCACCCTGGAGTCATCGCTCCTGGAGTCATAGCCTACGAGCGACTGAATGAGCGGTTCTGGTGGCACTGAAGGCGCCCCCCAGGGGCGCCTTCAACCGGACCCGAGAGAGGATCGTTCGCCGTGGCTTACGACACCGAACTGGCCGACCGCGTCCGCTTGGCGTTGACCGCAGAGTCGACGATTCGCGAGGTCAAGATGTTCGGCGGCCTTTCGTTCATGGTGAACGAGGCAATGCTGATGAACGTCGGGAGCGCCGGCGACCTGCTCGTCCGCGTCGATCCGAAACGGGATGAGGATTACCTGAAGCGTGAAGGAGTCTCCTCGGCCGAGATGGGCGCGGGCCGGACGATGGGCAAGGGCTGGCTGGCCGTCGACACCGGCACTGTGGCGACCGACGAGAACCTCGCCTTCTGGGTCGACGCGGCGATGGACTTCAACAGGAAGCAAGCCGGCAGGAGATCGCGCGGTTGAGAAAGACGAGGGCGCTCCGGGTGAGTGCCCTCTAAGGGTCTGCCCGTCCGGCGGTTCGCCATTGGGGATTCATCCGCGGGTCGGCTGGCGCTCGAGGTACTTGCCGTCGGGGGCGGCGAAGCCAAATTGCTGGTAGAGGCCGTGCGCGTCGGCGGTGTGTAGCGCCCATCTGAAGCTGTTCGCTGGCGCAGGGTAAAGCATTTCGGCAAGGATGCGCTTGCTCAGACCGTGTCCGCGTGCGGCTGGCAGGACGAAGACGTCCGCCAGATATGCGTACGCGACGCCGTCCGACGTCGCCCGGGCAAAGCCGACCATCGAGCCATCCGAGTTCCGGTACGCACCGACCAGGCGCCAGGCATTGGCGACCTGAGTCTCGAAGTCGTACCGGGTCCGCCACCGTCCCCAGTAAGCGTCGGTGGAGAGAAAGTCCCAAGCGACGTCAAGGTCGATCCGGTCGACCGAGCTGTCCACGTCGAAATGTTTGTCCGCGCTGTCGGAGGCCAGGGCGTTGGGGGCGAGGCCAGCAGGGGCATGTTCGTCGGGCACGATCGAACCCTGACACAGCAGGCTCCTCCAGGCGAGGCAGTTCATCCGCTCGGTCGGTTAGCCCAGCTGCCAGTGAATGGCCGGGGGCCAGACCGAGGCGCAGACCGGGCCGCCCTTGGCATCAGTCAAGGCCAGCCTGCCAATCACGTCGGGGTGTCCGCCGTCCGCTGTCTCACTGCTGGCAAGCAGTTCGGCGACTGGCTTGAGCAGCAACTTGGCGCGCCGGAACATCTCCGGTGCGCCGCCGGGATTCGGGCGGGACCAGACCAGATAGAGAAATCGGCTGCCGCGCTTGCCGAAGACCGACGGTCCGCGGAAGTCGGGGCCGTCCACGGTGGGAACAACGGAAACGACAAGATCGAAAGTCACCGATGCGACGTCCGCGGACACTGGATCCGTGACCGTATTGCCGCGCTGAAGGCCGACCTGGACGCCGGGATACCCACCACTGATGCCCGGGAGGTCGGTTCCGATGATCCGGATCCTCATTCTCCCAGTCTGCCACTCAGAGGTGAGGTTCGCCCTGGCATCCGTGGTCGGCCGGGCCGAGTCCACCGTCGTTGACTAGGTCCTTGATCTGCGCGGGGAGACAGGGTGCGAGTGTGCGCGCAGGTGCGGACCACGGCGACGGGTGACGGCGACAAGCGACGGTGACGGCGACAAGCGGCGACGGCGACGAGTGACGGCGACGGGTGACGGCGACGGGTGACGGCGACGGGTGTCGGCGACGGGTGACGGCGACGAGTGACGGCGACGAGTGACGGCGACGGTGACGGGTGACGGGTGACGGGTGACGGGTGACGGGTGACGGCGACGGGTGACGGGTGACGGGTGACGGGTGACGGTGACGGGTGAC
>JANNPJ010000646.1:0-3109 GCA_031400005.1 Kineosporiaceae bacterium
CCGTCGAATTCTCCGTCACCGGATTTCGGCCATCGCACGAACAACGGAAGATCCAGATTTCGGTAGAACGCTTCCACCACTCCCACATTGCCTAGTGGCGTCGCGCCGATCCCGGTATCCAAACCTCCGAGGGCGACCAGATGTCCGGTGAGCTGGTCCGCGGACGTCACACGGTCATAGGTGAGCCAGCGGACATCCGCGGTCGGGTTCTCCGCCCGGATATGTCCAACCAGTTCGAGCAACGCATCGATATCGCCGTTACCCAGATTCTGAACGGCATTGGGATGCGAGGGATTGGTGGCGTACTGCACCGCAGCCGGCAATTTACCATCCTCCCCCGCAGTCGGGGTGTAACCCAACTGAGCCTGGCTCAACGGAGTACAGAGGATGGTGATTGGCTGACCATCCGGAAAGTACCAGAACCGACCACCGAGGGCGCCTGTCTCCCGGGGCCGGGCCACGGATCCGTCCAGCGCTTCCTCGCGCAACCGGGCCAACTCGTCGATCAACTCACTGCGGACCCGTTCTTCCTCGGCAGTGAGATCCTCCGAGGGGATCAACGCTGGCGGACGCTGCTGAGTGGACCGCCGGGTGGCGAAGAACCGGGCGTAACCGTTCAGCCGCTCCTCCGGCGGAACGGCACTGCCGTTCTCCCAGGAACTGACCAGCCCGGCGCTGAGCCCGAGGGCATCGGACAACTGCCGCTGGGTGATGCTCCAGTCCGCCCGAAGCTTGCGCAGGCGCGCGCCAAGGCGTTGACCTTGCGGCGGCACCCATGTCATGCGCTCCCAGCTCCTTTTCAGTGACTCAGCTGCTCGACTGAAGTACAGCTCAGCCGACGCACTGAAGATTCAGCGACTTCAGCTGAAGTGTAGCTCTTCGGCGGGGCGCGCCGCCACGGCTCGCCGAGTAGACCACCGACTGGCGAACGAACCGAACAGCTCCCATTCAGTCGCTTCAGTTGCCTAACTGAACTACACCTAACCATAGGTTAACAACGGCCAAAACCGCAGCTGTTGGCACAACATGCTACTTACAGTGATGGTGAGTGCATCTGGATGTCACTCTGTAGCGTCACACTTGAGGAGTTGCTGAGGAAAAAGCTCTTGTGCTAAGCGCCGACAAGTCCGACACTGAAGCTTCAGCTTACTTCAGCTGAAGTCTAGCTCTCCAAGTGAGAGCCAGCTGGTCAACGGTGATCAGCTGCGGGGGCGGGGACCGCCAACGCATCAAAACGTCCAGCACCGCAGGAGGAGCACCACCAAAGAACGTCGTCGCAGGAGGCCACAGATGTTCCCCATCGCCAGTGTCCACAGCCTTGCACCAGTAGCGTCCCTGACCGCCTCGAGCAACAGCTCGGCGGGCGGATCATCCGTGCTCTTCATTTTTCTCGCCGCGATCGTCGCAATCTGGGTCATCTCGCTCATCGGCCGTGCGGGGTCAACCGTTGTCGTCGTGGAGCGGCCGACCGGTTCGCTTCTCGGCTTCGGACTGATCGCTCTTGCCCTCGGAATCTTGTACTTCGTGTACATCGCACCCAGCTCCGGCCTTGCCTAAACCGACCTAAATCGGGCACAGCTCGGAGCAGGAAGCCACTCGAACGCACCCTTGGCCAGAAGAAGCATCGGCAACTGGCAGAATCTGTTCATGCAGCGCCCTACTCCGGGCGACGGTCCGATCACAGACCGTACCCGAACTTCAGAAAACACCACCAACTCGACCACTAGCCGGGCCGTCGAGGCCCTCCCCAAAGCACACCTGCACCTGCATTTCACCGGCTCGATGCGGCCGCAGACTTTGAAGGACCTCGCGGACAAGCACCGCCTCCGGCTACCGGAGTCCCTCCGCGAGCACCACTTGCTCCGGCTGACCCCGGACGAGCGAGGCTGGTTCCGATTCCAGCGGCTCTACGACGCCGCCCGAGCCTGCGTACGCGACGAGGAGGACATGCGCCGCCTGGTGCTGGAGGCCGCCGAGGACGACGCGGCCGAAGGGTCACGCTGGCTGGAGATGCAGGTCGACCCGACGTCCTACGCTCCGCACGTCGGCGGGCTCACCCCAGCCCTGGAGATCGTCCTGGACGCCGCCCGGGACGCTACCCGGTCCACCGGCTGCTCGGTCGCGATCATCGTTGCGGCCAGCCGGATGCGGCACCCGCTGGATGCTCGCACCCTGGCCCGACTGGCCGCCCGGTATGCCGGTGAAGGCGCCGGAACCGTGGTCGGTTTCGGGCTGAGCAACGACGAGCGGCGCGGTAACACGGAGGACTTCGCCGGTGCCTTCCGAATCGCCCGCAATGCCGGCCTGGCCAGCGTCCCGCACAGCGGTGAACTGCTCGGTGCCGACCAGATCCGGCACACGCTGGATCACCTGCAACCGAACCGGCTCGGCCACGGCGTCCGGGCCGCGGAGGATCCGCGGACGCTGGCCCGGATCGTGGCCGCCGGAGTCGCCCTCGAGGTGTGCCCGGCCAGCAACGTCGCGCTCGGGGTCTACCCGACGATGGCCGAGGTGCCGCTGCGGACCCTGGTCGACTCCGGCGCCCGAATCGCCCTCGGCGCCGACGACCCGCTCCTTTTCGGCCCCCGACTTGCCGAGCAGTACCTCGCGGCGCGGGAGATCCACGGGCTGGACGACGTCGCGCTAGCCGGGCTGGCGGCCGGCTCGATCGAGGCGTCCTGCGCCCCGGCCGAGATCAAGCAGCGCTTGCTGATCGAAGCCGCCGACTGGCTGCGCAGCGAGCCGATCCCTGCCTGAGCCGGCTACTCGCCGACCGCACCGCCGGCCAGCTCGCCGACGATGTCCAGCTGGCCGAGATGCCGGGCGTACTCCTGCATCAGGTGCAGCAGCACGCGCTCCAGGGTGGCCGGTTCCGCGCCGTCCCACCGTTCCCCCGGCTGCCCGACGTCCGTCAGTTCGTGGGCCTGCACTACGGCCCGGCTGCGCGTCGCCTGCGAGTGCAATGCGGCAACGAGATCCGCCAGGCTCTCGTCCGCCGCGACGTACCACTGCCCGTCCCGCCAGTCGGCCCAGGGATCGGGCACGTCCTGGCCCTCGAAGCCCCACTCCAGCCAGCGCACCTCGACCTGGATCAGGTGCTTCAGTAGCT
>JANNPJ010000655.1:0-4709 GCA_031400005.1 Kineosporiaceae bacterium
AAACCCACGGTCAGCTGGGTCATGTCTTTGAACAGGCTGCCGGTCCTGGGTTTTGCGGACTTCTGCGCGTCCTCCGTAAGCACCTCGGTGACATAGGCACCGAACCGGCCGTTACGCACGACGATCTCTCGCCCGCTGTCCGGGTCGGTGCCAAGTACCCGGTCGCCGTCGGCCTGGGTTTCCAGAAGTTCCCGAGCCTTCTCCACGGTCAGTTCGTCCGGCGCGATGTCGTCCGGAACGCTGGCCCGCTTCGGCTCGCCGTCCTCGCCGGTGACTTCCAGATACGGCCCGTACCGGCCGACCCGCAGGACGATGCCCTCACCGAGCGGCACCGAGTTGATGTCCTTGGCGTCGATGTCCCCGAGATCGTCGACCAGTGGCTTGAGCCCCTGGTCGACCGGAGCCGGCGGTCCGCCGTTGACTCCCGGAGCAGCCACCGCTTGCGGGTCACCGAAGTAGAACTTCGACAGCCAGTCCTTGCGGTTCTCCTCACCGGCGGCGATCTTGTCGAGGTCCGTCTCCATCGAGGCGGTGAAGTCGTAATCAACCAGCCGACCGAAGTGCTCCTCGAGCAGTCGGGTGACGGCGAACGCCAACCAGGTGGGCACCAACGCGGAGCCCTTGCTGGTGACATAGCCACGGTCACTGATCACGCTGATCGTCGCCGCATAGGTGGACGGTCGGCCGATCCCGAGCTCCTCCAGGGCCTTGACCAGGCTGGCCTCGGTGTATCGCGGCGGCGGTGAGGTGCTGTGACCGTCCGCCGTCAGATCTCGGGCGGTCAGGATGTCGTCCACGGTCAGCGCGGGCAGTCGGCGCTCGGCTTCCTCCGCAGCACCGTTGCGGACCTCATCACGACCTTCCTCGTAGGCCGCCATGAAGCCGCGGAAGGTGATCACGGTGCCGGAGGCGCCGAAGACGGCGTCCCGGCCGTCACTGGTCGGCGCACCGAGCCGGATGGTCGCCGTCGATCCGCGCGCGTCGGCCATCTGCGAGGCGACCGTGCGCTTCCAGATCAACTCGTACAACCGGAACTCATCGCCGCGCAACTCCCCGGAGACCTGCGCCGGGGTCCGGAAGGAGTCTCCGGACGGCCGGATCGCCTCGTGCGCCTCCTGGGCGTTCTTCGACTTGCTGGCGTAGATGCGCGGCGCGTCGGGGACGAACTCCGGGCCGTACAATTCGGCGGCCTGCCGTCGAGCGGCGGTCAGAGCCTGGTCCGACAACGTCGTCGAGTCGGTCCGCATATACGTGATGTAACCGTTCTCATACAACGATTGCGCCACGCGCATCGCCTGCCGCGCGGAGAACCGCAGCTTCCGACCGGCCTCCTGCTGCAGCGTGGAGGTGGTGAACGGAGCCGCCGGACGCCGCCGGTAGGGCTTCTCCTCGACGCTGCGGACCGTCGGCCGCACCCCGTCCAGCGCATCCACCAGGATCCGGGCAGCGCCCTCGTCCAGGTGGACGACGTTTTTCCCGGACAACTCGCCGGTGTCGCTGAAGTCACGTCCGGTCGCGACCCGAACACCGTCCAGCGCGACCAGTCGAGCCTCGAAATCGCGATCGGCCTCCGTCCCCTCGGCCGGAGCGAAGGTGCCGGTGACGTCCCAGTAGGACGCCGACCGGAAGGCCATCCGCTCGCGCTCGCGCTGGACCACCAGGCGGGTGGCAACCGACTGCACCCGGCCTGCGGACAGCCCGGCCCGGACCTTGCGCCAGAGCACCGGCGAGACCTCATAGCCGTACAGCCGATCCAGGATCCGCCGGGTCTCCTGAGCGTCGACGAGGTGCTCGTCCAGGTCCCGGGTTTGCTCCAGAGCACGCTGGATCGCCTCTCGGGTGATCTCGTGGAAGACCATCCGATGGACCGGGATCTTCGGCTGCAGCACCTCCAGCAGGTGCCAGGCGATCGCCTCTCCCTCGCGGTCCTCATCGGTGGCGAGGAAGAGTTCGTCCGCATCCTTCAGCGCCCGCTTGAGCTCGCTGACCTTCTTCTTCTTGTCCGCGTCGACGACGTAGTAAGCCTCGAAACCGTTGTCGACATCGACGGCGAACTTCCCAAAGGGTCCCTTCTTCATCTCGGCCGGCAATTCGCTCGGCTGAGGCAGATCGCGGATGTGTCCCACGCTGGCCTCTACGTCGAACTCCGGGCCGAGGTACTCGGCGATCGTGCGGGCCTTACGAGGCGACTCGACGATCACGAGCCGCCTGCCGGTCGCAGCCTTGCTGGTGGCCACAGGCTCACCTTTCCTGACGCTCGCTCGACGCCGGTGGGCGTCACTGATTTCTGCGGATCGCCCCTCCAAGGGACCTGTCCGCTTACCTGTCCATCCACTTCAGCCAGCCGACCCCAGGGGCGGAATGACCCAGCCCAGCACGGTAGCCGTAACGGCTCTGCTTCTTGGGTATCACATCTCTGCGGCGAGGGTGACACGGTGAGTGACGAGGCGCCACCCCCACGGGTGAAAGATCAAGATCGCCGTGAGGTGTGCACGATCACATCAGAAAGCGGCATGATGGTCCTCGGCGTCACCCGTTGTGAACCCTCTCGGGGGTTATGACAGGGGGTGCTAGGACGGTTTCATCCACAGTTGAGAATAATAGAGGGTCTCGTAGGTACCGGTACGTTGACGTCAGGTTCGTTGAAGAGCCGACATGGACGTAGCCTCTGGCGAGACCATCTGCCACCATCAGCACACGCTGGACAACAAGGGTGTGCCACCCACTCGGCCGTGACGCGACGAAGACGACGCGTAGCGGCCGGCCACGGTGGGCCAGGCGACCGGATGCCACCTAAGGGTGGCCGCAGGGAGGAACGCGTGCCGCGACACGGTTCGGCTGCTCCGGGGGCCGACGTCGAGAGCGTCCATGACGCTCCTCGGGGTTCGTCCATGGCCGGGTGGTCCATTCGCCGCAAATTGTCGGTTTTGGTCACAATTCCGCTCGTCGTGCTGCTGGTCGGCGGCGGCGTGCTGGTGGCCTCACTTGGTGTGCAGTATCAGCAGACCCGGACGGCGAGTACGTACGCCGACGCGATCCTGCCGGCACTGGGCACAGCCAGGTCTTTTGACACCGAGTTCAACAATCCCGCCGCAGAGCTCTCCACTGCGGGTCTGGCGAAGGTGCGGGCTTCCACGGACGCGCAGATCAGCCAGTTGCGCCCGTACCTGGAGTCGCTGAGCGCGGGCGACCCGGATGAATCGAACCTGCCGAACAGTGCCCAGCAGGTGTTGGACGAACTCGCCCGACTGCCCAACATTCGCCAGGGCATCGACAAGCAGATCGAGGGCGGTCAGCTTGGAAACAAGAACACAGAGATCGCCGCGAGCAGTATCGCCCAGGTCATCAATGCCACGAGGACTCTGCGGGACCTCACGCAGACCCTGATCAACAACCTGACCGGTGAACTCTCCGTGGTCTCACCGGACCGGGACGCGGTCAAGAACGCGATCTTCGTCGCCAACATGAGTCGATTGATGCAGGCCTCCGTCGCTGAGACCGCTTTGTTCGACAGCGTGATCAGTGGCCAGACCACCTTGGACAACACTAGGTTCGCCTCGTTCAAGGAGTTCACGGCCACTCAGACGCAGGCGCAAAAGGACGCCACCACCGCCGGGACAATCCAACAGCAGACCCAACTCTCCGCGCTGGCCAACCAGTCTTCCAGGCTGGGGCAGTGGCGGACCGACCTGACCAAGGCGCTGAACCGAAGCGCTTCCGAGGTCGCCATCGGTTCGCAGGCGGCCTGGGACGAATTCGCCGCCGAACGACTCAGCTCGATCAACCAGATCACCAGCCAAGCCGCCGAGGACACCCAGAGCACGGCGGACAGCGCCAAGACCTCGGCCCTGTTCCGGACGCTCGCGGTTGCCGGTGCGGTGTTGCTGACCATGCTCGTCGTCTCGGCCCTGCTGGCCGCGATCGCCCGCACGGTCACCGTGCCGCTGCGCCGGCTGCGAGCCGGAGCGGTCGAGGTCGCCAGTGTCCAGCTGCCGGCCGCCGTGGCCCGGATCGAACAGGACGGCGTCGGTGCCGACGTCTCGCTGCCGCCGGTGCTGCCGGCCGATGCCTACGCCGGTCCGGAGACCCTGGAAGTGGCCCGCGCGGTCGACGACCTCGGCGCCGAAGCCGTCCGGCTGGCGACCGCCCAGGTGCGCCTGCGGCGGGCGCTGGACGAGGCCTTCGTCAGCATGTCCCGGCGTAGCCAGTCGATGGTGGAGAAGCAACTCGCCATCATCGACGAGCTGGAGAGCCAGGAGCAGGACCCGGATCAGCTTCGGAACCTGTTCCGGCTGGACCACCTGGCCGCCCGGATGCGCCGCTACAACGACAACCTGCTGGTGCTTGCCGGGTCCGCAGTGCGAACCCGGGCCACCGCGCCGGTCAAGATCGCCGAACTGTTCCGGGCCGCGACCAGCGAGATGGAGCAGTACGAGCGGGTCCGGCTGCAGCCGGTCAGCGGCGCCTCAGTCGCCGGTACCGTCGCCGGCGAGCTCGTCCACCTGCTCGCCGAACTGCTCGACAACGCCGCGATGTACTCCCCACCGTCCAGCGCGATCGTGCTCTCTGCGGCCTTCACGGCCGACGGCGGACTGCAGATCGAGGTGCTGGACGCCGGTGTCGGAATCAGCCCCGGCGAGCTCGACCGCCGACGCCCGGCGGGCCCACGAAGCACAGGATCGGGCTCTTGCCTTCAGGGGCGAGCTTCC
>JANNPJ010000661.1:0-3841 GCA_031400005.1 Kineosporiaceae bacterium
CCCAACCAGCCGCCGTCGAACCACTCGTATCGGCTGTCACGGAAGAAGATGCACAGCACGAGACCCGCACCGAAAATACAACGCCGAGCAGTCGTTTCGCGGTCATGAAACCTCATCGTACGTGAACAGCTGATCTCGCAGTTCTCCCCTACCCCCGATCAATCCCATCATTGAGTTCGGCCGAGACAAGCAAAGTGGAGATGATCTTTGCCATCGCGGTGTCCCTTCGATTCGCTTGGTTTCGGTGCATAGACCGGCACAGCACCCTAACCTCATCGGCCCTGCGGGTGAAGGAGATCTGGTTGGATATGACCTGTGGCCGGCCTATGGGACGACGAGTTCGAACCCTCCAGCAGTGCCCGGAGCACGTTGCGGTGGGCCCAGGCGATGTGGGTGCATCCACGCTGGTGAGGCGTACGACCTAGCCGAGCTTCCTGATCGGCAGGCGGCCATTCCGCTCAGTGAGTGAGCGTCACCTGGTCAGCATGCGCGACGGGCGGAGGATGGCCCGCTGCAGGCGACACAGCCGCCTCGCTATGCTTTCTCCATGGCCCTGAGTCAGCTGCTCCATCGGGAACGGCTCGCACCGTAGCGCCATGAAGTCGATGCTCAAGGGGGCCAATCTCCCCGTCACCACTGAACCGGTCCGCGTCGTGGTCGCCTGGCGCTGCGGTCCCGGAATTCCCGACGTCGACGTGTTCGCCGCTCTCCTGGACGACAAGGGCAAGACCCGCGCGTCCTCGGACTTCGTCTACTTCGACCGCGCCGCGGACAAGAGCGGAAGTGTGCGCCACACCACCAAGCAGTACGCCGGGCCTACTTCCGCCAGCGACGCCGTCGGTGTGGACCTTGCTCAGGTCGCACCAGTCGTGCAGCGCATCGTCATCGGTGCCTCCACCGACGGCGGAGCGTTCGCCTCGGTCAAGGACCTGCGCTTCTACCTCTACTCCGGCCCCCGCCTGCTGGCGCAGTTCGACATCCGTGGAACCGGCTCGGAGAGTGCCTTGATCGGAGCCGAGCTGTACCGCCGCAGCGGGGGATGGAAATTCCGGGCCATTGGGCAGGGTTATGCCACCGGTCTGGCTGGACTGGCCGGTGATTTCGGGATCTACCTGGACACCGAGACCGCCCGGGCCGCGCGGGCCGCGCGCAACCGGGCCCGCTCACGCCTGGGCCAGCTCGAGACCGCCGCCCGGATGCGGGCCGAGGCGCAGCTGGGGGAACTGACCACTCCGACGTCCGCCGGGCGCCTGCACCTGGGCGCGATCAAATGGTCGATCGACGCCGGGGGCACCTGCGACTGGACTACTGACCAGCTGATCGACGACCTCTCCAAGGAGGTCGTCGGAGCTGCGTTCCCGCTCCTGGACCAGGGCGGGATGCCGGTGGACCTGTACGCCCGGATCGAGTTGGCACCGACCAGCCCGCACGTGGACCAGACCCCCGAGCAACGGGTGCGCTCTGTGTCGTTCGGTTCCCGGCCGGTAATGGCCTCAGCCGAGGTCGAGGCGTACCAGGCGGCTCTCGGTGAGAGCGACGTCGTGATCGCGCGTCCTGCGGAAATGGACGCAGCCCTGGCGCAGGTGCGACCTGCGGGCGATCGTTCCGGCTGGCGCTGGCTGACGCGCCTGATCGGGGACGACGGCAGCCGCGACGCCGAGCCCGCCGCGACGACCCCCGAATCCGGCGAGACCGACGAGCAGCCGCACCCGATGGATCCGACTCGCGCGGTCCTGCGGACCGTCGTCCTGCCCGCGGCTGCCGCGGCGCAGGTCGAGGCCGTGACGGCGCTTCTGCTGCACAACCTGCCGCTGATGGATGTCCTGGCCCTCTCGGAGCGCGATCGCCACACGCTCACCCAGACCGCCAGCCGCTACCTACCCGAGTGCCTGACCACCTACCGCGATGCCTTGCTGGTGATCCCGAAGGGGCAGGTCCTGCCGTCCGGGCGCACTCTCGACGGCGAGCTGCTGCACGCCCTGATCCAGCTGCGTCAGCTGGTCGAAGCGGCACTGAGCGACATTCAGCGAGGTGCGACAAACGACATGCTGGCGTTCTCGGCCTTCATCGAGGACAAACGGCGCGGCTGAGGACATCGAGGCGACGAGCACGAGCGCGGTGGAGAACTCCCCCAGCGCCTCGTCACGATCACCACCACCGAATCATGCGCAGATCCGCAGGGGCGCACCGCTGGGTGCGGGGACGAGCGCGACCCGAACGCCGCGCGCCTCAAACGTCGCTTTGTCGGCCGACAGCACCGTGAGCCGGCCCTTCTGATACGGGTTACCCCACCCGTCCGGCGAATCTCCTGGACCATTGGCGCCGTAGAGCGGATCGTTCACCTGCCACCAAACGCCGCCGATACGGGCATTCTCGATCCCGCAGTGCGTGTAGAACCAAAAGTCGACCGCTTTACCGAGGGCTGGACGCGCCTCGGCGTACTTCGCCAGCTCGTTGTCGCTCGGCGAGGAGTCCCCAAACCCACACCCCGAGATGATCAGCGCCACGGTCATCATCGCGAAAGTCAGTACACGTGGCATTCGTACTCCCTCTGAACTTCAGCGATCTTCGGGATCAACACTCTCATCCTTGGGAGGTAGTCGAAGACCGTTCCTCCGCCTGATGGCGGCGGCCTGCTCCTGACCTAGCGTCGAGCCATGGACACATCAACCCCTAACCTGGCCAGACCCGCCACGCCCGACCGAGCTCGCACCCGCGAGTGGTCCGCCGCGATACCGGCCGCTGGACTCGCGACCGGTGCCGTGGGCATTGTGATCCAGGCCATCGCCGGTGCGGATCTTCCGCGTCCGGTGCCACCGGGGGCAGTGATCCTTACCGTGGCGGCGATACTCACCTGGCGGGTTCGGCACAGCTGGACGTGGATCGGCAGCTCGCTGGTCGCGGTGCTCGCCCTGCTCAACCTGCCGGAGGACGCGCGGTCGGCGGCTCTGGGTGGCGACCAGGGCATCGGTATCGCGATCGGCGCCTGGATGCTGCTGTTGGGAGCCGCGACGGCACTGGCCTGGGGTCCGCTTCTCATTGTGCGGGCGCGAGGACGCCGCTCAGACGAGGACACACCCCGGGAGGCGCCGGACTGGCGACGTCGGGCTCAGATCGCCGGCCTGCTGGTCCTGGCACCGGTCTGCGCGGAATACCTGGCCGCCTACGACGAGTCCACTGGTGACGTCGTGTACCTGGTCGGCGGCCTGCTGATCTTCATTCCGCTGTACGGCGCCCCAGCTCTGCTGATCCGCGAGGTGTCCCGGCGAGCCAATCTCGGCTGGACCGGAATCATCCTGATGGCAGCGGCTTTCGGTCTGACCCAGGCCGGTCTGGTCGACCAGTCACTGTTCAGTCTCAACTACCGGAACATCGAATCCTGGGACGAGAGCCTGCGCGGCACCTTCGTGGCTGCGCTGGGACTGAGCGCCTTCAACGTCCTGAATTTCGTCGGCGGGCACATCATTTTCAGCATCTGCGCCCCCATCGCCCTCGTCGAGGCCTATCGCCCAAGCCGGGCCCGGGAGCCCTGGCTCGGCGTCCGGGGGTTGATCATCGCTACCTCGCTGTATGTCACGGCCTCGATGCTGATCCTCCACGAGTCGCTCACGACCGAGACATCCCACGCCTCTGTCGGGCAAATCATAGGTTCGGCCTTTCTGGTAGCACTTCTCGTGCTGGCGGCGGTCATCCTCGGCCGACCCCGACGCAGCCCCAGCCCGGCCGCCATCCCTGACCTGGCCGCCACCGCTGGCCTGATCACCAAACCCACCCCAGCCGTCGGCGTCCGTCCGGCACCACGTGTCCGGACCACCTTCCTGCTGGCCCTCCCGGTCGCCCT
>JANNPJ010000681.1:0-5963 GCA_031400005.1 Kineosporiaceae bacterium
CCAGCCGAACCGCTGCCCTGAAATCCGGGCCTGTGCCTGCGCCTGACCGCCAACTTTCAGGATTAACGAAGGCGTTCCGGGCGCACGCCCCTGCCGACGAAATACGCTGGAATTGCCTGCAAGACAGGACATTTCCGCAACACGTGGAGCACTCGAGGGGCTCTTACCGGGCGCTCGTCCGCCGCCAAGATCGGAGCGACCAGTCGAGCCTGCGCAATCCGCTGCACCCCCTGGGTGACAACCGTCGGCAGCCACCGGCGCCGTTCGACTCGGGCCAGGTCGGTGTCCTCCAGCGTCCCCGCAAACAGCTTCGGACCGAGCAGCCGCGCGGTGGCGACAGCGTCCTGTACAGCCAGGTTGATCCCTACGCCACCGATCGGGGACATTGCGTGCGCTGCGTCACCGATCAGGAGGACGCCCGGAGCATGCCAGCGACGAAGCCGGTCGATCCGCACGGTGAGCAGCTTGACGTCGTCCCACGATTTCAAGCTCTCGACCGCGTCCCGGTGGTGCGGTGCGATCCGCACCACCTGCTGTCGCAACGCCTCCAGGCCACGCTCTTTGACAGCCGCGAACCCGTCCTTGCGGACGACGTAAGCGCACTGCAGGTAGTCCCCGCGGTCGATCTGGAGCATCAGCCCGCCGCCCACGATCCGCATTTCCAGCAGCTCGGCTTGGTCCGGCGGCTTGGGTAGGCGGAACCAGAGAACGTCCATCGGGGCGGCATGCTCCAGTGGCCGCAGCCCGAGTGCGTCCCGGATGGTGGAGCCCCGGCCGTCACAGGCGACCGTCAGCTGGGCCTCCACCAGCAGCTCGACCTCGGGCTGGCCGGCCCGGGACACCGCCCGGACACCGGTGACTCGACCCGATCCGTCATGGGTCAGGCCGACGACTTCGGTCGAGCGCAGCAGGGTGAAGGTCGGCAACTGCGCCGCGGCATCCGCCAGCAGATCGAGTAGATCCCACTGCGGCAGGAACAGCAGGTACCGGTGGCGCCCACGGAGCCGACGGAAATCAGCAATCTGGAACGAGCCGTCGTCAAACGTGGCGCGCAGCCCGTTCGCCGCCCGTCCGGGTAGGCGCTGCACTGCCGGCCCGAGATCGAGTTCATCGAGCACATCCAGGGTGGAGGGATGCACGGTGTCGCCACGGAAATCGCGGAGGAAATCCGGGTGTTTCTCCAGCACCATGACCTGGACACCCTGACGGGCCAGCAGCAGACCGAGAACCAGACCGGCGGGACCACCGCCGACAACGCAGACCGTCGTCCTCATCTCCTCATTCTGACTCAGAATTCATCATCTGGCGAATTTATTTGACTGCCGAACGTGATCACCGACAACTGAAACAACCGCGCCCAGAGCGGAACCAGCGGCCGGTCGGCGGTGTAGACACTGATATCGACGAGAGGAGGCCGGATCAGCACTGATCGGCAGGACGCGGAAACCCTGGCCCGGGTCCGCGCGGGAGACCGCGAGGCGTACGCGGACCTGGTCCGTCGCCATGCCCCGATGGCGGTCCGGACGGCCTCGCTCCTCGGTGCCGGAGGGGACGCCGAGGATGTGGTCCAGGAGGCCTTCGTGAAGGCGTACGCCGGGCTGAGCCGCTTCCGCGAGGGTGCACCGTTTCGCCCGTGGCTGCTGCAGATCGTCGCGAATGAGACAAGCAACCTGCACCGGTCAGCGGGCCGTCGCAGCGCCCGGGAACGTTCGTCCTGGGCCCGGACCGCACCGCTGTTGGCGGCCGCAGAGCTCGACGACCCGGCGCTCGCCGCACTCTCGAGTGAACGCCGGGCCGAGCTGGTACATGCGCTGGCTCGGCTGTCAGCGGCTCACCGGCAGGTGGTGACCTGCCGGTATTTGCTCGACCTGGACGAGGCCGAGACCGCCGTCGTGCTCGGCTGGCCCCGTGGCACGGTGAAATCCCGGCTGAATCGAGCGCTGCGCCGGTTGTCCGACGTCCTGACCGACCCGGCCGGCGCGATCACCCACGCCACCGCGGGTAGCCCTGCCGATGCCGCTGAGGGGAAGGAGGTGGAACGTGGAGTCTGACCCGAGCGACCACGACCTGGTAGCCGATCTGCGCGCGCTCGGCCGGTCGGTACCGACGATCGAATCCGATCCGGATGGAACAGAGCTGGCGACTGCCGTGATGGCCCGGTTGACCGATGTTCCGCCACCGCGATCGGCCAGCCGGTGGCAACCCCGGTGGCAAGGGTTTCGGGCAGCAGCCGGGCGTCGTCGTCGACAGATCCTGGTGGTGGTGGCAGCCCTCCTGCTCGGCAGCCTCGGCGTGCCCGGAGTGCGGGCCGCGGTGGTCGAGTGGTTCACCTTCGACGGCGTCAACGTGCGCATTCACCCGGCACCGGACCCGTCCGTAACCAAGGCCCCGCCCCCGCCGACGGCCCACGGCACCTCGCTCGACCGGGCTCGACGGCTGGTCGGGTTCCGGGTCGTTACCCTGCCCGCACTCGGAACCCCGGACGGTGTCGAGGTATCCGCAGACCGCCGATTGCTGTCCTTGACCTGGGACGGCGCGGCCGGCGCAACCATTCGCCTGGACGAATTCGACGGCACCCTGGACCCCCTGATCGCCAAGACCTCCCCAGACGTCGAGTGGACGAGCGTGGGCCGAACGACAGCGCTGTGGTTCGAGCGGCCGCACGAGGTACAGATCCTGGACGCCGCAGGGAACCCCCGGACCGAAACAGCCCGGCTGGCCGGCCACACCCTGATCTGGGAAGCCGGCGGGACGGTGTTGCGGTTAGAAGGGGACTTCACCCGTGAGCGTGCGGTGAAGATCGCCGCCTCGGCCAAACCCCTGCGCTGAACCAGACCCGATCGGAGCGAAATCGAGCAACCAGGAATCGGGAACGAGATGCTGACCGGCGGTGTAAAGGCGGGTGACAGGTAGATCATTCGCCACATTCACCCATCGGAGGTGCGCCGTGCGTCGACGCCGTGGACCGCTCACCGTTCTGGCACTCCTGTTCCTCTCGCTGCTGGCCGCCGGTTTCGCCGCAACGGCCGCAGCAGGCGGCCCGACAAGCGTGCTGCTGGTAGCGCAGGCCGAGAATCGAACCGCGTCGCTCTACACCGGCAACCGTGACTACGACGAACTGGCCCGCCTGGTAGGCGCGTTCGGATCCGTGGGCGGGTCCACCACCGCACCCGAAAACGCTGGTCCAGGCGGCCCGTCCGGAACGATCCATGATTCCGATCCGGGGATAACACTGACCTGGCTGATTCACGACGTCACCGTCTGGCGAGTGGATCGGGTGTTCCTGACGGCGAAGAACGGGCCCTGGATCTCCACGCAGACGAACATCGGCAGCACCCAGACGAACGCGGACGGCACGACCAGGGAAGTTCCAGTGACCTGGCACAACGCCGCCGCCAACGGCAAGGCATTGACCGCTCTGCTCAACCGACTGGGTCTCGGTGCCGGGGGCACGGCAGGCGGATCCGACCCCGCCACCCAAGGGGCCGACGTGCTGACCGCCACCGCCGCACCGGCGCCGGTCACCTCGACGCCCAACCAGGCCGAACTGCCGAAGCAGGAGGATGCCACCGGGCTGCCCGGACCGGACGGCGTGATCTGGGGATCGGTCGGCCTCCTCGTCGGCGTCACTCTCACACTGGCCAGCCGGCGGTGGACAGCCGGCGCCCAAGCGAGTGCCAACGCCGCGGCCACAGAGAATGACGACGCGACCGATGGTGCGGTCCCGACCGACGACGCGATAGCTGTTACTTACCCGGTGGTCCGCGACAGCACGGACGCCGAGGTCGGGCGACCGAAGACCGAGACGCTGTCCTCGCACTCCACCCTCCGCTGACTCGGGCCGCGGGTGAGCTGTTGTGTGCGAGGCACGTCAGCTGTCCTGCAACGGGACCTGCTCGTTGACCTCCAACCAGAAGTCGCCGAGGGACTTCACCGCATGCAGAAAGTCGTCGAAAGCGACCGGCTTTCGCACGAAACCATTCGCTCCGGATTCGTAACTGGCCAGCACGTCACGGTTGTCGTTCGATGTCGTGAGCATGATGATCGGGATCAGCTTCGTTTGCCCGTTCGAGCGCAATCGCCGCAAGACATCGAGACCGCTCATCTGTGGCAGGTTAATGTCGAGCAAAACCAGTAACGGCTGTAGAGGCGCAGTCCCGGCAAGCGGCAGCAGCAAGTCCACGGCCGCCGGACCATCGTGGGCGACGATGATCCTATTGTCGAAGTTGTTCTTTTTGAATGCCCGCTGCGTGAACGTGACATCATCGGGATTGTCCTCGACCAGAAGCACATCACTAGTTTGCATCGTTGTCTTTCGCCGCAGGGAGGGAGTCCGAAGAGGTCAAGGTGAAGAAGAACGTGGCTCCGACGCCGGGAACAGATTCTGCCCAGATTGTGCCACCGTGCCGGAGGATGACTCGCTGGACGATTGCCAAGCCGATGCCACTGCCCTCGAATTCGGAGGCAGAATGGAGTCGTTGGAATGGTTCGAACAGCTTGTTCTTGAAACGTGGATCGAATCCGGCACCATTATCCCGGACGAAGAACACGGTTTGCGAATCGCTAACTGTCGATCCGATCGTGATCTCAGCCGTCGGCCGGTGTGCGGTGAACTTCCAGGCATTCGCGATCAAATTCTGCAAGGCAAGCCGGACCAGATGTAGATCTCCATCACCGCTCAGGGCGGGTGCCACCAGCAACTTCACACTACGGTCTGGCTCTTCGGCGGCCAGATCGCGAAGAATGGACTCGGCCATCGCGCTGAGGTCGATCGCTTGACGACGAAGCTCGACTCGGGTGGTCTTGGACAGCCGCAGTAGATCATCCAGAAGCTGAGCCATCAAGCTTGCGTTGACCTGTAACCGTCGTAGATGAGCTATCCCGGTTTCGTCGAGCTGTTCCGAGTAGTCCTCGAGCAGTAACTGGCTGAACCCGTGCAGGGAGCGCAGCGGGGCGCGCAGATCGTGCGACACCGAATAGGCGAAGGCGTCGAGCTCCTTCGTCGATGCCTCTAGCTCCGCCGTCCGCTCCCGAACCCGCTGCTCCAGCTTCACATTGAACAATCTCACCTCCTGCTCCGCACGCTTTCGATCGGTGATGTCGGTGGAGATTCCACAGACTGCGTACGGCGCCCCGTCAGCACCGAGGAGGGGGAACTTGATGGTCAGGTAGGTATGCGGTCCATCTTCTCCCGGCGCAATCTCCTCGAACTGGACCGGGCCACCGCTCGCGGCAGCGGCTAGATCGTTGGCTCGAAATTCGTCAGCCACCTCGACCGGGAAGAGATCATGATCTTTCTTGCCGAGGATGTCTTCTCTGGTTACGTTGAAAAGCCGTTCATATTCCTCGTTAATCAGCATGTAGCGACCTTCGAGATCGCGCATGTAAATGACCGCGGAGGTGTTGTCGATCAAGGCAAGGAGTTGTTCCGGTCCGACGCGCGCATCGCGACGGCGATTCGTCATCAGGCGCACCGTTCGGACGGTGGAAGGTCTGCGGGCAGACCCAGGTCCTGTGCGGTCAGCGCTGTGCCGGTGAATCGGACCACGATCTTGCTGGCCGGCGGGAGGTCAGCCTTGATCCGGTCCGGGCGGCTCATCACCTCGAGTGCATGAAGGTGCCGCAGCGGGGCGAGGATGTGCTCATGCCGGGCTCTGGTCAACGCCTCCAGTCGATTCTCGTCCATCCCGGTCGTACCGGACCGGTTCGAAACCACGCCTGGATCCCCGATCCCGGATAGGTCACGGACCTGCTGGGGGTGAAAGAGGAAGCGTTTGCTCAGCATCAGATGCACACCTGCCACCCGGGCGTGGGCGTTGAGGAGGAGGTAGAGGGCAGCCAGGACGGGGTGCTTGCCCAGGAGTTCACGCAACTCCGGCTTCCCACATCGGCTGAGCTGGACAGCGTCGAGACCGGCTCGACGCAAGGCGACCTCCGGCAGCGAAGGGCGATTCAGCAGCGTT
>JANNPJ010000732.1:0-7377 GCA_031400005.1 Kineosporiaceae bacterium
CCGTGGTCCAGTCCTACCTCTCCACCGCCGCCAACTGGGGCCACAGCCGATACGACGCCCTGCACCAACTCTTCACCACCGGACCCTGGATCCCACCGGGCCTCACCCCAACAACAACAACCTGAAACACAGCGCCGATCAGCGCACCACTCTGCCCACCTGAATAGCTACCTCTATTCGGGTTCTTCTGAGCCGCAGTTTTGAGGCAGCGCCCTCCGGCTATGTAGGTGAGTCTCGAAGCGGCCCGTCCCGCGCGGGGTCGCTGCCGTGAAACCTGTGTGGAGGGCTGCTGAGGCCGATCACCGGCACCACTGTGTGCCCGGCGAAGGTGCGAGCTGTTGTTTCTACGGGTGGTTGCGGGTGAGGGCGTCTCGCAGGCCGGCTCTCGTTGTGATGTTGAGTTTGGGGAAGATCTGGTAGAGGTGCGTGGACACGGTCCGTGGCGAGAGGTGGAGCTCTTGTCCGATCTCTTTGTTGGTGAGTCCGTGTGCGGCGAGATTCGCGATCCTGGCCTGTTGCGGGGTGAGTAGATCGGCGATGGTGCCGGAGGGAGGGCCGAGTTCGTGCTGACCGGTTGACCGCAGTTCAGTGTTGGTGCGGGTGAACCATGGTGAGGCGTGGAGGTCCGAGAATGCTTGCCGGGCAACGAAGAATTCGGTTCGGGCTTCGGCGATTCGACCCTGCCGGTGGAGTTCTTGGCCGTGGAGCAATCTGACGCGGGCGGTGTCGAAGGACCACATGTCGATGTCGTCTGCTGTCAGTGCCGTACGAAAGGAGGCGAGGGGGTCGTCGCCTACGCCCGAGACGGCTGCGGCTGCGGTCACCAGAAGGTTCATGCGGGACGAGATCGCGGCGATGCCTGCTTCTTGTGCCGCTCTCACATGGGCTCGGGCATCCGCGTCCCGGCCTGTGCGCACGGCCGCTTCGACCAGGTCCAGGACGACCCAGAGTGCGTGCGGGACGTGGGGTTGTAGCTCGCCCGCGCGGCTGATCGAGGACGCGTGCACGAAGGCCATCTCGAAGTCGCCGCGTCCGGCCGCTGCGAGGGCGTCGGCGTGGGCGGCGTAGCGGGCGAACGCCATAGCGCCGCGGGGGGCTGCCCACCGTCGCATGCTGGTGGTCAGGTCGTCCACGCGGTCGTAGTGGCCTCGCCCGGCGGCGATGAGAGCACGTAGCCAGTGGCCGGGGGATTGCATCAGCGCGATGCCGGTGTCGTGCGACCAGTTGAGCCCTTCGGCGACCAGCTGTTCGGTTTCGTCCCAGCGGCCGGTGAGGAAGGCGTCGATGGCGAGCAGGAGGACGGCGTCGATAGCTGGTGGCAGTGCTCCGCCGTTTCGGGCGGCTGCTACGACGAGATTGAGAGCGGGTCGGCAGGCGGGCAGTCGCTCAGCGTAGGCAGCCGGCACGGTGATCCGGGTGATCTGCACCGGGTCGGACACCGAGGCGAGTGCGGCGATCGCCTCGTCCAGGGAGGCGGTGGTGGCGGCACCGGTGCGGGCCGGGTCGCGGAGGAGCATGGCCTGCAGATGCAGTGGTGCTGGTGGGGTCGGCATCCTCGCGAGCAGGCGGTCAAAGTCGTGCCACAAGCTGGTCCGGTTGCCGAAATAGCAGACGCGCACCCAGGTGTAGAAGGCCTCGAGCAGTGTTTCGTCCGCTGGGGAGAACTCGCCTGGCGTCATCTCGAGTGCGGTGAGGAGGAACTTGTGCGCGGTGTCAATGCTGCCCGTCGCGGAGAGCAGGTGATATGACGCGGCGACGGCGGCGACCAGCGGCGCGCCGGTCGAGGGTATAGGGGCGTCGTTCAGGTGCGGCCCGTCGCTGAGATCTCCGAGCAGGCTGGCGCTGAGGTAGGCCGCGGACGCCATCCGGCGCCGCCGTTCATCGGGCTGGGAGCTGAGGTCTGCTGCGCGGATCATCGCGGCGATGGCGCCATGGACGTCACCGCGGCTGGCGCTTGTGCGGGAGGCACGTTCGAGGAGGACAGCGATGGCGTCGTCCGTGCCGATCGCGGCGTGGGCGAGGTGCCAGGCCTGGCCGGGGGATCCGGAGGGTGCGATCTCGGCGAGCTTGAGATGCGCGAGTCGCCGGTCGCTGGCGGTCGAGGTCCCGACGACTGCTGCTCGTGTCAGCGGATGCCGGAACCGTACGGTCGTGTCTCCCGGTTCAATGCTGACTAATCGCAGGGTTTCTGCCGGTGCGAGGGTGACCAGCACGTCGTCGACGGGCTCGATCTGCTGCAGTTGCCGCAGAGATATGGACGGCTCTAGGGCGCACAGCAGCAGCACGGTCCGGGCGGATGATGACAAGCCGTCTAACCGCCGGGCAAACACTGCTTGCAGTCGGCGGGTGAGTGGCAGGGCGTCGCTGAACCGGCTCCGGGTGCCGTCGGTGCCGGCGGCGGGCAATTCGATGAGGGCGAGCGGGTTTCCGGCTGCCTGTTCGAGTACTCGTGCCTGTGCGCGTCCCGTAAGGCTGGGGAACCGGTGCGACAGCAGTGCCTCGGCCGCGGCCGCCGGTAAGGGCTGCAGGCGAAGCGCGCCGATCCCGGCGCCCTCGAACAGCGGCGCATCGTCACTGCGCGCGGCCCCGATCAATCTTACCTGTGAACGAGCCAGACGCCGGGCGACGTAGCTCAACACGACCGCGCTTGAAGGGTCCAGCGCCTGCAGGTCATCGATGATCAGAAGCAGGTTCGTGTCACCCGCAGCGGCAGACAACGCCGCAAGGATGGCCTCACCCAGAAGACGGGCGTCGGGTGTTCCTGCCTCCCGCACGCCGAGAGCGACTTCGAGTGCGTGCGCGTACCGACGCTCGACGGCAGCGATCGTGTCCGTCCCGAGATGGTGCACGACGGCCGTGAGGGCGGCGAAACCCATCTTGGATTCGGCCTCAGCACCCGCGGTTCGGATGACCGCGTAGCCACCGGCCGCCGCCGAAGCGGCCGCCGCCTCGAGCAGCGCGGACTTACCGACACCGGCGTCGCCGCTGAGAATGAGCGCGCCGACGTCCGGATCAGACTCACGACTCAGGAACGCCGCGATCGACGCCGTCTCGGTGTCCCGACCGAAGAGCCCTGGGGACGCAGCGGCAGCCATCGACATGGTGTCCATTCTCACCGCAAGAGGAACTCAGTGACCATGCCGCTGAAGGTATCCGGCTCCTCGAGGTGCGGCAGGTGCGCGCTGCTGGGGAATCGCACCAGCAGGGACTCGGGGAGGGCGACCTGGAGCGCGCGAGACCAGCGCGGACTGATGATCGGATCCCATGCCCCGGTGATGATCAATGCCGGTGTCCGGACCCGGCACAGATAATCGCGGAAATCCGCGCGCTCGAATCCTCCGCGGTGCAACGGTTGCGCCCAGGCAGTGATGGCCGATCGCAGCGTGAAGAAGCTCGCGTGGGAGCTGCTGGCCCAGTAATCGCGGAAATACGCGGGAAAGAGCCGTCGCAGAGCCTGCGTGAGGGTGTGGTCATCGGTGGCGGTCAGCACATCCAGATACGCCGCCTCGATGTCGGTGGCTTCTGCACGGTGAGCATGGGATTCGGCGAACCGAGCAAGATTGTCTTCGGCCTCGCGGATCAGTTCCTCGCCCGCCGTGGGCGTCGAGCACACCAGCACGAGGGCGCGAACACTGTCGGGATAGCTGGTGATGTACTGCTGCAGCACCAACCCGCCATGACCGTGCCCGAGAAGGGCGGTGCGGCGCCCCCCAACCGCTTTCACGATCGCTCGAAGGTGAGTCGCGTAGCGGGCCAGCGTGTACAAGTCCGCATCCGGCAACCGCCCGGACTCGCCGGTCCCGATCGGCTCGACGTAGACCATGGTGTTCGAGCGTTCCAGGCCAGGCAACCGCAGGTAGCCCCAGCTCACGCCGGGACCACCCGGATGCACGACGCAGACCGGGCCGGTGCCGTGCACGTGGTAGCGCTGCCCGATGCCGTCCACGACGATGGAATGCGCGCCCGAAGGCAGTGCTGGATGCATCAACACCCTCCTGCGGCGGGCCCTTGCTCTGATCAACGCCGGGCACAGGGCTGGCCACGCTCGGGACCTACGCCAGATGACGTAGGCAACGGGTGCCAGGGGATGGGTAGGCAGCGAAGCACCGCCGCCCGCCCACCCCCTGCAGGTCAAAGCGTCGCGGCGGCGTCCTTGATGACCTCGGCGACGGACTCCGGCCGGGACACATAGATCGCGTGGCTGCCCGGAACTTCGCTCACCTTCGCTCCGCTGCGCTCGGCCATCGACCGCTGCGCGAGCGGAGGGATCATCCGGTCGTCCGTGGCGACGAGGTACCAGCTGGGCTTGGACCGCCACGCCGGTTCCGTCACCGGACCCCCCAGCGCGTCCAAACCCCACGGCACCTGCGAATCCGCCATGAAGGCCGCCTCGTCAGCCGACACATCCGCGGCGAAGGACTCGTGGAATCGTTCCTTGTCCAGGAACAGGAATCCGCCCTGCGGCGGCAGAATCGGCGGCTGGGGACCGTCGGCAGGGAAGCTGCTGATCAGCGTGTTCACCGACTCGCCTGCGTCAGGAACGAACGCGGTCACATATACCAGCGCAGCGACCTTCTCGTGCGTGCCAGCCTCGCTGATAACCGCGCCACCGTAAGAATGGCCGACCAAGACCACCGGTTCGGTCTGCTCGTCCAGGACCTGTCGCGTGGCAGCGCTGTCCCCCGCCAGCGACAGTGTCGGGTTCTGAACGATGGCAACGTCATAACCATCTGCCTTGAGGATGTCGTAGATGCCCTTCCAACCGGCGCCGTCGACGAAACCGCCGTGCACAAGGACCACGGACTTACCTGCTGAACTCATGATGGTGGTATCCCTTCCGCCTCACCTGAGCTGACGGCCACCACGCTAGGAACAGCGACCCCATTACCGATTCCGTCATCTGACGTAATCGCCACCAGGCACTCGGTACGTCAATCATGCTGTCCCGAAATCAGGTTCGCGTCCGGTCCGCCGTACTCCGACACAAGTGGCCCTGCCGTCGCTTATCGAGCATGGGCCCTGGAGTGGCGCGCAACAAGTCTGGCCGACGCAGACCCGCCGACATCATCCATGCCGTGGCTAGGAGCACGAGAACCAGAACTCATGCCCACAGCCAATGCCGATCTGCGCGCTGGCGCACGACGTGCTGGCCGATCTCGCACGACCGGTGAACCGGCTCACCGGCGAGGGCCTCGGCAGCGCTGCCACTACTCGCGCGAAGAGAGCTGAATTCCGTACGCTCGGGACGGCGCTTTTCCGGCATGTTCACCGCTCGCGCCCGTGGGCGTCGCGGATGGCGATTCCTTGGGCTTTGAGTGCTGTCCAAGCGGTGGTGGCGTCGACGCCAAGCCGGTCGCCGATACGGGTGACCGACCAGCCATCTTCGTAGAGGCGGACCGCGTGAGCGACGCCGTCACCGTCCAGGCCCTGACGGCGCATGGTGACGCCCTGGCGATGCAGGTGCGCGGACACGGTCACCCGGTGGATACCGAACCGGACAGCGAGTTCGTAGACGGTCGCCCCGGCGAGGTAGCCGTCAACAAGCGCCGCGATCTGGCGTTCCGAAAGTCTGGTGGCAGTCCGACGGCGGATACGGACAGTGTCCGTCATAGCATTAGCGGTCGCTATGGGTAAGTCATTTAGCCTTTTTATCCATGATGTCCGGTTGGAATAACGTCTCATAAGGTCCACAAGCGAGTACCCAGTTGCTCGGGCGTCGACTTCTGTAAATGCCATCTGACCTGCAGCAATGTGGTTGCCAGATCGGTGTTGCGAGAGTCGGGTTTCGTGAGCTGGTAGGGCTGGCTTCCCGGTCCAGTCGGGCGTTGGTCTGTCAGGTCGCCGGCTGTGAGATTTGGTCTTGTCGGAAATTGGAGTTTTTGTCTGGTATGACAGGGGATGTCATGTGGTCGGCATCGGGAGTTGAGTACCGCCCTCGCCCTGCCCCTTTGATGATCGTGGCACCGGTGCCGGCGCGCCATGTCGATGGGGGTGGCTGACTGGATAATCGCGAACTGGGTTGTTTCCAGCTCTGGGACGCCCGCCGATGTCGTCAACTGCCGATGTGAGGCGTCAGACTGACGGCGGCCAGCGATCGCGTCGCCACTGGTCCCAGGTCGCGAATCCAGCCGGCGGGTCATCAATCGGTTCACTACCGTCGAGTCCCCCCGGCGTTGGGATGTCGACGGTGGCAGCCATTCGGTGAGTTCCTCATCGGACATCGGCCACGACGTATGGGGCGCTTCGGGTTTGGCGCTAAGCAAGTCGTTGTCGCTGCCGGTCTTGCGTTACGAGACCGGGAATTTCACGTCGGTGAGGTGCTCGGAGACCGCCCAGAGGCGCTGCTGGGCGGTCAGGTCGTAGGAGTCCGGGCTGGAGCTAGTGACCTGCGGGTGTCCTCGGTGCCCGCCCCGCCCGTCCGGGCCGTAGTACTGGCCGCCGAGGACGGCGGGGTCGGTGGCCGCGCGCAGGGTCGGTAGTGCACCCATGTCGGCACTCTGGCTCATCAGGGGTGCGACCAGAGGGCTGATCAGTCGCAGGGCGGCGGGTGAGGAGCGCACCAGGTCGGTGTCGGCCAGACCCGGATGCGCGGCCACGGCCATGGTGGTGGCGCGCCCCTGGAGCCGGCGTTGCAGTTCGTAGGTGAACATCAGGTTCGCGAGCTTGGACTGCCCGTAGGCGCCGACCCGGTTGTACGACTGCTCGGACTGCAGGTCGTCGAAGTGAATAGCGGCCCGGATCCGGTGGGCGACACTGCTGACCGTCACCACCCGGGAGCCGGGCACGGGGAGCAGCAGGTCCAACACCACCCCGGTGAACGCGAAGTGCCCGAGATGGTTCGTGCCGAACTGCAGTTCGAAACCGTCCCGCGTGACCTGCTTCGGCGTGAACATCACGCCAGCGTTGTTGATCAGCAGGTCGATAGCCGGATACCTGCCGTGCAGGTCGGCCGCGGCGGCACGGACCGACTCCAGCGACGTCAGGTCCAACTCCTGGACGGTGACGTCGCCGGTCATGCGCGCAGCCGCCTTCTTGCCCTTGTCGACATCCCGGATCGCCAGCACCACCGTCGCCCCGTGCTCCGCCAATGCGCGGGCGGTCATCACGGACAGGAAGGCGTGGGCGAGGATGGCCAGGGCGGTCCAGCGGTGCCAGGAGGTCCAGGTGCGGACTTGGTGTTCGTCGAGGGCGGCGAGTCCCTTGCTGCTGGCGAAGGATTCCTCGACGGTCCAGCGGCGTCCGGCGACTTTGACGAGGTCTTTGAGCGGGACCTGGGTCGGTGAGTAGGCTCGGTAGAACGCCAGTTCACCGGTCTTGCGGTGACGGCGAATGAGGAGCCAGTGATGTCCGCTGGTCCCGGCCTTGGCATCGGTGATG
>JANNPJ010000746.1:0-3043 GCA_031400005.1 Kineosporiaceae bacterium
CGCCACCGCCGGCTCCGGTGCGGCCGGCTCGGGGCTCGGCTCGGGTTGGGACTCCACCGGGCGGAAGATCTCTGGGAGCGGCTGCTGGACTGGCCGGGCCTGGTCCTCATACATCCCGATTTCCGCACCGCTGACCCAGTACTCGCACAACCAGCTGTGATACCCGATCCAGGACGAACTCAGGACGCCTGACCACTCAGCCTGATAAGCACCCCGGACCGTCCGCAGCAGCGCGTGCCCCACCGCCTGGTATCCGGACCGGGGAAACCCGAGGCGATGTGCATCCAGGCCGACGCCCTGCAGGGTGGCCCCGATCAGGGGCACCGGGTCCTCTGCGTTCACCGCCCAGAGCACGCATTCCACCAGCCATCGGGAGACTTGCTGCCCGGCAGGCTCCCGCATCATCGGGACCTCAGGCATCAAATCCACCAGGCTCGCGTGAAACTCACCGTGGAACTGCTCTTGGTGTTCGAGCAACGGCTTGCAGGACGACCTGATGGTCCGGGTGACATCGGGAGGGAGCGGGGTCATACCTTTTCCGTTATAGGGGGCGTACCGATCCGAGACAGCCCATCGGAATCCGATCGGGATGGCGCGATGTTACCGGGGATCGCCTGCACGAACTAGGCAAAACATAGAGCCGCGTTCTTGATCCTCGATATGATCACACAAAAGCCCGAGAATTTCACTCTCCGGAGCCAGCCGACCCCAGCGTGCTCTGTCGGGCGATCAGCGTGTGCCCGGCCCGAGCCTCGATGCCGGGCACGGAGTTCCGGCTCTCCATCCGTAGCATCAGTCGCTCCACCGCGGTTGCGGCGATCCACACCTTGTCCGGGGAGATCGTGCTGATCGTCGGGTGCGAGTAGCGGCCGTCCTCGATGTCGTCGTACCCGATCACGGCAACGTCCTCGGGCACCCGCTCACCGCGGTTGAGGAGAGTGTGCACCGCCCCGAGCGCGACCAGATCGCTGTAACAGAACACCGCGTCCGGCGGGTCCGGTCGATCGAGCAAGCCGGCCATCGCCTGGGCGCCGTCAGCCCGGTTGAAGCGTGGCGTGCTGATCACCAGCGACTCATCGATCTCCAGACCGGCCACCGCATGCGCTTGCCGGTATCCCCGAGTGCGCCGTTGGGCCGCCTCACCGGTCGCATACGGCTGATCCCCGATCGCTGCAATCCGTCGCCGGCCGAGGTCGATCAGATGTGTCACCGCTTCCTGGGCCGCAACGACGTCGTCGATGCCGACGTGGTCGAAGCTGCCGTCGGAGGAACGTTCACCGAGGATCACCAGGGGCATGGCCGGATCGCGGTCCCGCAGGTCCGCCTGCGCCAGCGCCAGCGGGCTGAGAATCATGCCGTCGAAGGGAAAGGCCCGCATCCCGTTTCGAATCAGCTCGCTCTCGTGCGCGCGGATCCCATCCGTCTGATCCACCAGCACGTTGTACCCGCGCTGGCGTACCCGCGGAATGATCGCCTGAAGCAGTTCGGAGAAGTACGGCGTGTCCAGGTAGGGCACGACCACCGCGATCTGCCCGGAGCGACCGTTGGCGAGGTTGCGGGCCATCAGATTTGGCCGGTAGTCGAGTTCCTCCAGCGCCCGCTCGACCTTGGCCCGAGTCTTGGCTGTGACCCGGGCATAGCCGTTCACCACGTTGGACACGGTGCGAGCGGATACGCCCGCGCGTACCGCCACATCGTGCAGCGTTGCGTCTCGCATCCGAACCTCCACAGGCCTCAGTGATCCACGGCACTCAGTATCTAACTCAACCTCTTGCAGCGCTGCAAAAGTGCAGGCATAGTTCTTGCAGCGCTGCAATCAGGGCAATCCCACCATCTCGATCCGTTTCGAAGCCCGGTTTCCCCACTCGACCCGTCGGGTGCGCGCTGATATCCGCGACATTGATCGACACGGAAGGCATGACATGAGAAAGCAACGACGCCTCTCACGGACGGTGGCAACCGGATTGATCGCGAGCCTGGCTCTCACCGTCGCAGCCTGCTCCGGCGGCGACTCAAGTTCGCCAGAACGCTCGGACGGCTCCTCGGCATCCGGAACCGGAGTCACCAGAATCAAGGTCTGGGCCTGGTACCCGGAGTTCAAGCCGGTGGTAGACCTCTTCAATTCCACCCACTCGAACATTCAGATCGACTGGACGAATGCCGGCGCCGGTGGCGATGAGTACACCAAACTCCAGACCGCGCTCAAGGCGGGCAAAGGCGCACCGGACGTGGTGATGCTGGAGTTCCAGGAACTACCCACGATCAGCCTGACCAAACACCTGGTCGACATGGGCAAATACGGTGCCAACAGCATCAAGGACAACTACGTCGACTGGGCCTGGAAGCAGTCCACCGACGGCGACAAGGTGTACGCGATCCCGGTCGACGCCGGACCGATGGGCTTGCTCTACCGAGCGGATCTGTTCAAGAAGTACGGCCTCACGGTTCCGAAGACCTGGGCCGAGTACAAGAGCACCGCGCAGGCCCTGAAGGCGAAGAACCCGAAGGCGTTCATCACCGATTTCGGCGCCAACGACGGTGGTTTCATGCACGGTTTGTTCTGGCAGGCCGGGGCCAAGCCATATACCTACTCACCGTCCAATTTGCCGAACATCGGGATCAAGCTGAACGACCCGGCCGCGGTGAAGGTGATGTCCTACTGGGACGACATGGTCAAGAGCGGACTGGCGGACACCAAATCCTACGGAACCACCGACTTCTACAACGGTCTCAGCACCGGGAAGTACGCGACCTACATCGCTGCCGGCTGGGGCCCGGGATACCTGCAAAGCGTGGCGAAGAAGACGGCCGGCAAGTGGCGTGCGGCTCCGCTGCCGCAATGGACCGCTGGGGCGAACGCCCAGGGCGACTGGGGTGGCTCCGCGTTCTCGGTGACCGACCAGAGCGCCCATCCGAAGGAGGCCACCCAGGTCGCGATGGAGCTCTTCGGCTCCGACAAGGCCGCCTGGAAGCTCGGAATCGACAAGGCCTTTTTGTTCCCGACCAGCAAGCCGATCCTGGAGTGGGACTACTTCCGGTCGAA
>JANNPJ010000760.1:0-1910 GCA_031400005.1 Kineosporiaceae bacterium
CGGCGTTTACCATTTACAAGCACCAGTACCTGGTCGGTTCCTAATCCTCTTAATTGTGCACACTCGAAGTCCTTCGTCGGGCCGAAGATCTTCTCGCAGAAGAGTCCGTCCTTCTCGGGCTTGAGCGTGCGGTAGTTGATGGTTTCGGGCTTCTTTACCTCGCCGTGCGACCACTGCCGGATGTCGTCGGCGGTGGCAAGACCAATACGCAGTTCGTCGAAGAAGTTGACGTCCAGCAAGACGCTGCCTGCTTTCTCCTGTGGTGGTACTGGATTTCTTACTGACTTTGTTCAAACCTGTTGCTGGTGGGTCGTACTCAGACTTCTTCGACGCTGCTCGGCTCGCGCCGGGAGAGATCGATCCCGAGCTCTTCGGCAGCCCGGAAGACGTCCTCGTCCGAGTCGCGCATCTCGATCGACGTGCCGTCACTGGACAGCACCTCGACGTTGAGGCAGAGCGACTGCATCTCCTTGATCAGAACCTTGAACGATTCCGGGATGCCGGGCTCGGGGATGTTCTCCCCCTTGACGATCGCCTCGTACACCTTGACCCGGCCGATCACGTCGTCCGACTTGATCGTCAGCAGTTCCTGGAGCGCGTAGGAGGCGCCGTAGGCCTCCAGGGCCCACACCTCCATCTCGCCGAACCGCTGACCGCCGAACTGCGCCTTACCACCCAGCGGCTGCTGCGTGATCATCGAGTACGGGCCGGTCGAACGGGCGTGGATCTTGTCGTCGACCAGGTGGTGCAGCTTCAGGATGTACATGTAGCCGACCGAGACCGGCATCGGCAGCTTCTCGCCGGTGCGGCCGTCGAAGACCGTCGCCTTGCCGGAACCGCCGATCAGGCGGACGCCGTCCCGGGTCTTCCGGCTGGAGTCCAGCAGGCCGACGATCTCGGCCTCGCTGACTCCGTCGAACACCGGAGAGGCCACTCGCTGGCCGGGCTCCGCGGACATCGCGTCCTCGCCGAGGGCGGAGGCCCACTCCGGCTGACCCTCGATGTCCCAGCCGCGCGAGGCGACCCAGCCCATGTGGGTCTCCAGCACCTGGCCAATGTTCATCCGGCCCGGCACACCAAGCGGGTTGAGCACGATGTCGACCGGGGTGCCGTCCTCCAGGAACGGCATGTCCTCGACCGGCAGGATCTTCGAGATGACGCCCTTGTTTCCGTGCCGGCCGGCCAGCTTGTCGCCGTCCGTGATCTTGCGCTTCTGCGCCACGTAGACCCGGACCAGCTGGTTGACGCCCGGCGGCAGCTCGTCGCCGTCGTCCCGGTCGAAGACCTTGACGCCAATGACGGTGCCGTTCTCGCCGTGCGGAACCTTCAGCGAGGTGTCGCGCACCTCGCGCGCCTTCTCACCGAAGATCGCCCGCAGCAGCCGCTCCTCCGGGGTCAGCTCGGTCTCGCCCTTGGGCGTGACCTTGCCGACCAGGATGTCGCCGGGGACGACCTCGGCACCGATCCGGATGATGCCGCGCTCGTCAAGATCGGCGAGCACCTCTTCGGCAACGTTCGGGATGTCCCGGGTGATCTCCTCCGGGCCCAGCTTGGTGTCCCGGGCGTCGACCTCGTGCTCCTCGATGTGGATCGAGGAGAGGACGTCGTCCTGCACCAGACGCTGGGAGAGGATGATCGCGTCTTCGTAGTTGTGCCCTTCCCAGGACATGAACGCGACAAGCAGGTTCTTGCCCAGTGCCATCTCGCCCTGGTCCGTGGACGGACCGTCGGCGATCACCGAGCCGACCTCGAGCCGCGAGCCCTCGTCTACCACGACCCGCTGGTTGTACGAGGTGCCCTGGTTGGACCGGCGGAACTTGGCGATCCGGTAGGTCATGTGCGTGCCGTCGTCGTTCAGCGCGGTGACGGCGTCGGCCGAGACCTCGGTGACGACACCTCCTGCGGTGGCG
>JANNPJ010000782.1:0-4027 GCA_031400005.1 Kineosporiaceae bacterium
GTCGCCGAGGCGGTCAAGGCCGCGGGCAAGAAGGGCAAGGTCCAGGTCATCGGCACGGACGGAATCTCGGACGCCTACACCGCGATCCGCAGCGGTGACCTGACCGCGACGGTCGACTCCTACCCCAACCTGACCGGCGCAGTGGCAGTGGATGTCGGACTCAGGCTGCTGGCGGGGCAGAAGGTGCCGCGCGCGGTCTACACCCCGCAGGCGCTGATCACCAAGGCCAACGTCGACGACGCGCCACCGACACTGCCATGAGCGCGCAATCGCACCCTGCGGCCGCCGAGCATCGCGACACGGGTGACGACATGAGCACCGCATCCGATCAGGTAAAGGCCGGCACAGCGACACCCCCCGTGACGACCACGAGCTCGAGCCGGCGGTGGCTCTCGGCCTCCGGCGGCCGGGTCGCCGGAGTGCTCGCCGCGCTGGTCGCTGTATTCATCGTGTTCACCGCCCTGGAGCGCTCGTTCTTCGGCTGGGACAACCTGAGCGAGATCGTCGTGCAGTCCTCCATCATCGGTGTGGTCGCCCTCGGGATGACGCTGGTCGTCGTCACGGGCGGGATCGACCTCAGCGTCGGCTCGATCGTCGGTCTGGTCAGTGTCGTCTGCGCGGCTAACCTCGACAGCTGGGGTCCGGCCGCCACCATCGTGATCGGGCTCGCGCTCGGCGCGGTGCTCGGGCTGGTGAACGGCGCCTTCTCGGCGTATCTCGGTCTCGCCAGCTTCATCGTCACACTCGCGACGTTGAACCTCTATCGCGGGCTGGCGTTCATCTACACGGACGGAGCGCCGATCTTCGGTCTGGACAACCGGTTCCGTTCGGTATTCGCCGGTTCCGTGGCCGGAATCCAGAACCCGATCATCATCCTGGCCGTCGTGACCGGCCTGTGCTTCATCCTGCTGACGCGCACCCGCCTGGGCACCTACCTGCGGGCCGTCGGCAGCAACGCCGGCGCGGCCCGGCAGAGCGGCGTGCGTGTGCAACGCACGACGATGCTGGCGTTCGTCCTGTCCGGCCTGCTGTGCTCGCTCGCCGCCCTGATGCTGATGGGGCGCGTCGGAGCAGCCGAGCCCGTCTCCGGTCAGGGGTATGAACTCACGGCCATTGCCGCGGTCGTCGTCGGCGGCACCAGCCTCGCCGGGGGGCGGGCATCGATCGTCGGCACCATCCTCGGTGCCCTGCTGCTCGGCTCGATCCGTACGGGTTTGACCCTGCTGAACGTCAATCCCTACATCCAATACGTCGTCACTGGCGCGATCATCCTCGTCGCCGTGCTGATCGACCGATTCTTCTCCAGGAAGCAGGCACGATGATGAATCCGCCCGCACGGCAGCACTTCGCGACCCGGCTCAACTCTTTCGCTCTCGGCGGTGGGGTGGCCCACCCGGCCCGGAAGACCGCCACTCTCGACCTCGTCGAAATCGCCGGCCAAGTCTCAGGTCTCACTGCCCTGGAGGTGAACTACCCCGAGCACTTCGCCGACACCACCCCGGCCGAGCTGTCATCCGCGATCAAGGACGCACAGCTGGTCAACACCGGGATCCAGGTCCGGTGGCCAGCCTCGCGCTTCTCCGACGGCGGCTTCACGAATCCCTCTCAGCAGGTCCGGGCCGACGCGGTGCGGGTCGCCAAGGAGGCGGTCGATGTCTGCCGTGAGATGGGCTCGGATCACGTCGTTCTGTGGCCCGCGCACGACGGCTATGAGTACCCCTTCCAGATGGACTACCGCTCGGGGTGGCGTCACCTCGTCGAGTGCTACACCGAGGTGGCCGACCATGCCCGCGGCCTAACGGTCAGCATCGAATTCAAACCCGCCGAGCCGAGGGCACGGACTTTGCTGTCGACAACCGGCAGCGTCCTGGCCCTGATCGCTGAGACGGGTTGTGAGAATCTTTCCGTAACACTGGATTTCGCTCATCTCTTGATGGCTCACGAGAATCCGGCGCAGTCGATCGCGATGTGCCTGGCGCAGGGACGACTCAAAGGCCTGCAACTCAACGACGGGTGGGGCGCCGCAGACGACGGCATCGCCCTGGGCTCGGTCAGCCTCGTGCAGACCCTGGAGGCCTTCTTCTACCTCCTGCGGGACGGGTACACCGGCACGTACTACTTCGACACCGACCCGGTACGCGAGAACCCCGTCCGCGAGTGCGAGACGAACATCGCCCGCACCAAGCAACTGTTGGCGACCGCCCGGCAGCTCGTGGACGGCGGCCAGCTGCCCAACTCCGACGCCCTCACCGGCAGCAACGCCTGGTGGGACGCCCTGGTACAGCGATGAAGTCCCATCCGAACATCGACTTCGGCCCGCACGGCGGCCCGGCCGTCTGCGTGATCGGGAGCCTCAACGCCGACCTCATCGCCTACGAGTCGGACACCTGGGTCCCCGGCGCCTACAACGTCGGACGACGCTTCGAGCTCGGCGCCGGCGGCAAAGGTCTCAACGTCGCGATGAGCATCGCGGCGACCGGTCTGCCCTCCTATCTCGTGGGGCGCGTCGGCAACGACATGTTCGGCCACTTCATCCTGCGCGCTCTCACCACCGGACGGGTCAACCAGGACTTCATCCAGACCGACTCCTCGGCAGGCACGGGCATCGGCCACGTGCGGGTGAACGCCCACCGCGACTACGACACCTGCGTGGTGCCGGGCGCCAACGACGAGGTTGACGCCAGCGACACGACATCAGCCCTCGAACTGGGGATCAGCTTCTCGCACGCGGTGATGGAGTTCGAGATCCCCCTGAAGACCGTGGTCGATGCGGCCCGGCGCTTCCGAGCGGCGGGCTCGCAGGTCGTGGTGAACTTCTCGCCGGTGACCGAGGGATCCCGCGTCGTGCTGCCGCATACCGACGTCCTGGTGGTCAACCGGGCAGAGGCGGCGGCGCTGTGGTTACAGGTAGCTGGCAGCGACGCGGCTATCCCGAATCGCCTGTGGTCGACCATGGACCTGCTGCGTCGCTGCGACGGTGGTCCCCGCGACGTCGTGGTAACGCTCGGCGAGGACGGGCTGTGCGGCATCTCCCGTACCGGCGAGATCCGTCAGTACCGCGCCCACCAAGTGCCGACCGTGAACGCGGTCGGCGCCGGGGACTCGTTCCTCGCGATGCTCGTGTCGCGCCTGGCGCAGGGCGAGCCGTTCCTGGACGCACTTGCCGCTGCCGGCGCGGCCGGTGCCCTGGCCTGCAGCCGGCGCCAGTCCTGGCTCAACCGCGGCGATGCGCCGCGCTTGAACGAGATGGTGCAGGACCGCAGTGTCCTGATCCCCGCACGCACGAGGAAGGTGGCGCCATGAACATCCCTAGCTCGATGGCCGTGGAGGTCGAGGGCCTGACGAAGAACTTCGGCGGCGTCGCTGCCCTCAAGGGAGTGAGCGTGTCGTTCCCGCGAGGTGAGATCACCGCGCTGATCGGTGACAACGGCGCCGGCAAGAGCACTCTTATCAAGTGCCTCGCCGGCCTGCACATCGCGGACGGCGGCACTGTGCGCGTAGACGGAAAAGTCGTGTCGGTAACGAATCCGCGCGATTCACGCGCGCTGGGAATCGAGACCGTCTACCAGGACCTCGGCCTGGTCGATGAGCTCACCGTCACCGAGAACCTGTTCCTGTCGCGGGAGCCGGTGCGCAGCCTGCTGCTCGGACGCCTGCTCGACAAGCGGCGGATGCGCAGCCGAGCGCGCGAGATGCTCGACCAGATGGGCGCGGCCAACCGGATCCCGGTGGACGGCGTCGTGCGGTGGATGTCCGGCGGCCAGCGTCAGGCGGTGGCTATCTGCCGAGCCGTCGCCTGGGGCGCGCACGTGGTGATCCTCGACGAGCCGACCGCGGCCCTCGGGGTCAACGAGAGCATGGAGGTGCGTAACCTGATCAACCGCCTGCGCGAGCAGGGAATCACCGTCATCCTCATCAGCCACAACTTCGAAGAGATCATGACCCTGGCCGACCAGGTCTGGATCATGCGTCAAGGACGAGCGATCGCCCATCGCCGCATCGCCGACACCACAGGCCCCGAACTGGT
>JANNPJ010000313.1:0-12835 GCA_031400005.1 Kineosporiaceae bacterium
CCGCTGACGACGGCCAGCATCTCCGCGCCCGGCTCCCCCTCGACGACCGCATACTTGGGATCTTCGCCACTGGTGAATCTCGCGATACGCACGGCGGGAGCCTACCCGTGACCAGGCTGGATAAACTGGTCAGGTGTCTGCCATCGTGCTCCCCGAGACCGAGTGGCTGCCTCGCCAGGCCCGTTACCAGCAGCAGGTCGACGCGTTGGTGTCCGGCCACCGAGAGCGCGCCGGGCAAGGCCGGCCGCACCCGGTCGAGGATTTTCTGTTCACCTACTACTCGTTCCGCCCGGCCCAGCTACGTCGCTGGCATCCCGGCGCCGGGGTGGCGCTGACCGGCCCGGCCGCCGCCGAGCGCCTGGAATGGCGCGAGCATGTCGCTGTTCCCACCGAGGACACCGCCGAGGACCCCGCCCAAGGCCGCGACGACACTGCCGAAGGCCTCGACAATCCCGCCGTCACCCTCAACGTCCCTGCCTTTCTGGCCCGCCGCGCCGGCGCCGTCCGGCATGTGGTCGACCTGCTGACCGCCACCGCCGCCCGGCCGGCCCAGCTCGGCTGCTTCGGCCTGCACGAGTGGGCGATGGTCTACCGGCAGGACGCCGAGCAGGTACGGCACGCGGGCCGGCCGTTGCGGCTGGGGGCTGCCGGTACCGATGCGGTGGTGCAGGAGCACCGGATCCGGTGCACCCATCACGATGCCTTCCGGTTTTTCACCGAACCCGCGCGACCGCTCAACCTGCTGCAACCGGCCCGGGCAGATCAGCTGGCGCTGGAGCAACCGGGCTGCCTGCACGCCACGATGGACCTCTACAAATGGGCGTACAAACTGTCCCCGGCCATCCCGTCCGAGCTCACCCTGGATTGCTTCCGGCTGGCCCGGCGTACTCGCGAGCTGGACATGCGGGCCTCGCCGTACGACCTGAGCGACCTCGGCTACCTGCCGGTGCGAATCGAAACAGCCGACGGCAAGGCCGAGTACGTCGCCGCTCAGCGGGAGATCGCGATGCTGGGCCAACAGTTGCGCAAGCGCCTGCTGGCCGCCTGCCGCCAATTGCCTATTCTGGCGTCTGACCCCGTCGTCGTACTGCGTTAACGACCAGGGCGAGTGCGAAAACAATCAAACCGATCGGCACCCCCATTTTGACACCCCCGACAAAGGACGCCGAAGCCACGGACGACGGCAGCGCGTCCTCCAGGTTCACCATGATCCCGGCCAGAGTGCCGAAATAGAGGCCGATGACCAGGTAGGTCCGGGGCCGGTTCAGCCGGGCGTTCTCCCAGCCGGTGACGCCGAGCCGGTTGGCGTGGCGCAGGGCCAGGTGGCCAGCCACGCCGCTCACCATGAGCAACCCGAAAGCCCAGCCGACCTGCGGGCCACCACCGATCCAGGCCATCGCGCAGGCCAGGCCCAGCACGCCCCAGAGCATGGTCTGAAAGCCAATGGCGGAGGCCTCGTTCCAGACGTCCCGCTGGCGCTCCTCGTCGTAAAAGGGCGAGTCCAAGTCGGCGACCAGATGAGTCGCGCGGGTGAAGGCGTCGTCGGACGTGGTCATTATTTCTCCAGTGTCTGTGCGGCATGTGGTTTGGTCTCTCGGTCGCGGCTGCGGCGCAACTGGTACACCACGGCGAGCAGGGCGAGGATCAGCAGGCCCCCGACGCCGTAGCGGACCGCGTTCTCCAGGTCGCTGTTCCCGACGACGGAGAGGATGGTAATCAGGGCGACGAGCAGGTAGATCCAGCGCGGGTCGGGCGGACGTCGGGGCGCACGGTCGGTCATCTGCAGGCCTTTCCAAGAGGTCATGTCGAAGAGTTGAGAATCCGTTGGTCAGCACGGGACGAGCGGGGTGTTCAGGATTCGACGACGTCATCCGGATCGTCGGCCCCTGGGCCAGTCGCTTCGGCTCGGCGCCGGATCACCCAGACCGCGCCGACTGTCCCGGCCACCGCGGCCACGAGTCCGACGACGGCTCCGGCGATCCCGGACGGAGATGCCCCGAAATCGGTACGAACCAGGACACCGAGCCCGATCACCCCGATCAGCAGGACCGCCAGGATCAGACGAGGCCACGGCAGGTGCGACCCTTCAAAACCAGTGACCCCGAGCCGTCCGGCGTGGATCAGGACCAGCGCGCTGGACAGGGAGGCCGCCAGCATCAGAACCGTCGCCCAGCCGAACAACGGCCGGCCGCCGATCCACACCATCGCCGCGACCAGCCCGAACATGCACCAGAGCAGGGCCTGAAAACCGACGGCCGAGGCCTCGTTCCAGACGTCGCGCTGCCGCTCCTCGGCGTAGAACGGATTGTCGAGGTCCGCGATGGCATTGACTGCCCGGACGAATCGAGGTTCCGATGCGCTCATGACTTCTCCCCAAGATCCATTTTAGCCGGCACAGCGAAGAGCCCTTCCACTGTCACGGACAGCACCTCGGCGATCCGGAGCGCGAGATACACCGAGGGAGCGTAGTTCCCGGCCTCCAGCGCGTTCACGGTCTGCCGGCTGACGCCGACGGCGTCGGCCAGCTGCGCCTGGGTCATCCCGGTCGCGGTACGCACTCGGCGGACCGCGTTCGCTCTGACTTCCGTCGTTGCCGCTGTTCTGCCCACAGATAGAAAGTAAAGCCTGCTTGTCATCGTGTCAAGTAAAGTTTACGTCGTTCCGGCGGTCGTGAACGGTCGAGATGGCGCGCCGAGTCGCTGGCCCGGCGAACCTCAGAGAGGCTTGCCCGATGAACCTTTCGACGGGAATCCGTAGCCGTACTGCCATCGGCGGCACCGCCCTCGCGCTCACCCTCCTGACCGGCGCCGCCCCAGCCACCTCAGCCACCTCGACCCCCTCAACCGCCTCCCTCGTCTTCACGGCGCCGTCCGCGAACCGGGCCGCCGAACCAGTCCCGCTACCGGCCGGCTTCCGGCCAGAAGGCGTGACCTCGGGGCCCGGCGACACCTACTACACCGGCTCCCTGGCGGACGGCCGGATCTGGACCGGGGACCTGAGCCGCGGCACCGGGCGCCTGCTGCTGGCCGGGGTAGCCGGCCGAGCCCTGCGCGGGATGCAGTGGGACGCTCGATCCGGCCTGCTCTGGGTGGCCGGCCAGGACGGCAGCACCGGCATCGTGCTCGCCGTGCAGGCGCGCACCGGCAAGGTCCAGCAGCGCATCGTCGTCCCTGGCGCAGTGTTCCTGAATGACCTGGTGATCACGCGGAACGCGCTGTGGGTGACCGACTCCCGGGTGGACCGGCTGACCCGGGTGCCGCTCGACCGGCACGGGCGACCTGCCGGTCAGCAGACCCAGCTGCCGCTCACCGGCGCCTGGCCGACCCCGGAAGGTATCCGGGCGAACGGGATCCGCACCCTGCCGGACGGTTCACTGGTCCTGAACAACAGCACCGCCGGTGGACTCTGGCGGGTCAACCCTCGTTCCGGCGTGGTCAGCGTGATCCCGGTGACGGGCGGTCCGGGGATCACCGCCGGTGACGGCCTGGAACGTTCCGGACGCATCCTGTTCGTGGTGCGCGGCAGCGGTCAGCAAGAGGTGTCGGTGCTGAGGCTGCACCGCAGCCTGAGCACCGGCGGATGGACGGCGTCCTGGGTCGATCGGCTGACCTCGCCGGCCCTGGACGTGCCGTCCACCGCCACCCTGGTCGGCCGCACGCTCTGGGCGGTGAACGCCCGCTTCGGCGTCGCGAACCCCGCCACCGCCGACTACGCCATCATTCCGCTGCCCCGTTAATCGGGGTCAACGTCGGGGGACGCCGAGCGCCAGCAAGCCGTAGGTCAGGCCGTCGAGGAGCGCCGCCCACGAGGCCTCGACGATGTTGGCGCCGACCCCGACCGTCTCCCACACCGCGGCGGCGCCGATGGTCTCGATCAGCACCCGGGTGACGGCGTCGGTGCCGGTCGCGGCGTCCACTATCCGGACCTTGTAGTCGGAGAGCTTGATTCGCTCCAGCTCCGGGTAGACCGGCATCAGCGCGGTGCGCAGCGCATGGTCCAGAGCGCTGACCGGCCCGTTCCCCTCGGCAGTGGCGAGCTGGCGCTGACCACCGGCGACCAGCTTCACGGTGGCCTCGGACACCGCCTCCTCCAGACCTGGGCGGGACTCGGTGATCACCCGCCAGCTCTCCAGATCGCAGTAGCTCGGCCGGAAGCCGTACACCTCCTCGTGCAGCAGCAGCGCGAACGAGGCATCGGCCGCCTCAAAGGTGTATCCGCGCGCCTCCATTTCCTTCACCCGGTCGGCAATCCGCCCGAGCCGCTCCCGGTCACCGGTCAGATCGAAGCCGAGTTCCTTGCCTTTCAGCTCGATCGAGGCCCGGCCGGCCATGTCCGAAATCAGCATCCGCATGTCGTTGCCGACGCCGCTCGGGTCGGTGTGCTGGTAGAGATCGGGGTCCACCTTGATGGCGCTGGCATGCAATCCCGCTTTGTGCGCGAACGCGGACGAACCGACATAGGGCTGGCGGGCATACGGCGTCACGTTGGTGATTTCACTGACGGCGTGGGCGATTCGGGTCGCCTCCCGGAGCCGGCCGGGCGGCAGCACCAGATGGTCCCGCTTCAGCTCGAGGTCGGCCAGGATGGTGATCAGGTCGGCGTTGCCGGTGCGCTCGCCGTACCCGTTCAGCGTGCCCTGCACCTGCATCGCACCGGCGTCCACCGCGGCCAGCGAGTTGGCCACCGCACACCCGGTGTCGTTATGGCAGTGGATGCCCAGGGTGGCGCCGGAGGCCTCGCGGACCGCGTGCACGACGTCCGCCACCTGGTTCGGCAGCATTCCGCCGTTTGTGTCGCACAACGCCACCACCTCGGCACCGGCGCCGACCGCAACCCGGATGACCTCCAGGGCGTAGGCCGGGTCGAACCGGTACCCGTCGAAGAAGTGCTCGGCGTCGAGAAATACCCGCCGGCCCTGCTCGCGCAGGTACTCGACGGTGTCCGTGATCATCTGCAGGTTCTCCACCGGGGTGGTCCGCAGCGCCCGCTCCACGTGCCGGATATCGCTTTTGGCGACCAAAGTCACCACCGGAGCCAGCGAATCGACCAGGGCCCGCACCTGGGGGTCCAACTGGGCCTGCGTTCCGGGCTTCCGGGTGGCGCCGAACGCCGCCAAAGTGGCCTGCTTGAGGGTGAGCTCGGTGGCGGCCCGGCGGAAGAACTCGGTGTCTTTCGGAATCGCTCCCGGCCAACCGCCCTCGATGAATCCGACACCCAGATCGTCGAGATGTCCGGCAATCACCAGCTTGTCCTGAACGGACAGGCTCAGCCCTTCCTGCTGCGCGCCGTCGCGCAGAGTCGTGTCGTACACCTGAAATAGCGTTGGTTCCGGCATTTCGCTCTCCTGCATGAAATTCCTGCATAAAAAATGACCCCTCGCTGGTCGCGAGAGGTCTGCACGTCGACGGTGCTGAGGAGTGGAACAACCTCAGGCGGTGCCGACGTGCCAGCCGATAATGATCTCAGCCCGGTACATGATGCTGTCGAGTCTGCCACAGATTCGCCGACTTGCCGGTGGCCGACGCGATCAGCATCCCGATAATCAGCCCACCGAGCCGACCTGACCGCGGTGGCCCCGACGTCCATCGGGACCGAAATCCCTTGTCTGGCATCGGCATTCATCACCACAACGGCCCAGTCGCCGGCGCCGAGGCGGTCCGCATCCATCCGGAACTGTCGGCGGGCGTGAACCTGGCGACCTTGATCGCCAATCTGCGTGGACCGCACCCGCTCCACCACGTCACCGCGATGGGCCACGACGGCTTCACCGATTTCGCGGTCTCCGTCCCGCAGGCAGTCGCCGCCGATCCCGCGCTCGGGGCACGGCTCGGTGCGATCTTCGACACCCAGGTCGAGACCGAGGCCGAGGGAACGACCTGCGTACCCAGCGCCGCTTCCTCGCCACCTTCATGGCCCGCTACGTGAGCTGACTGCTACGTGAGCTGCCCGGAACGCTAGGCCAGCCGGCGCATCCAGCCGTGGTTGTCCGGTGCCCGGCCGTACTGGATGTCGACCAGCGCCTGGCGGATCTTCATCGTCGTCTCCCCGGGCGGCGCGTCCGGGTCACCGACCGACCCGCCGTCCCAAACCAGCTGTCCGACCGGGGTGATCACCGCCGCCGTGCCGCAGGCGAACACCTCGGTGATCTGTCCGGAGGCGACACCGTCGCGCCACTCGTCGATCGAGACCTTGCGCTCCTCGACGTCCAGCCCGAGTTCCTTGGCGAGCTGGATGATCGAGGAGCGGGTGACGCCTTCCAGGATCGTGCCCGTCAACTCGGGGGTGACGAGTTTGCCGTCGGCGTGCACGAAGTACAGGTTCATCCCGCCGAGTTCCTCGACCCAGCGCTGCTCGGCCGCGTCCAGGAAACAGACCTGCTGGCAGCCGCGCTCGGATGCCTCCACCATCGGGGCCAGGCTGGCGGCGTAGTTGCCGCCGCACTTGGCCGCGCCGGTTCCGCCGGGAGCGGCCCGGGTGTACTGGGTGGACAGCCAGATCGACACCGGCTTGATCCCACCGCTGAAGTACGAGCCGACCGGCGAGGCGATCACCATGTACTTGACCTCGGCCGACGGGCGCACGCCGAGGAACACCTCGGACGCGTACATGAACGGGCGCAGGTACATGCTGGACTCGCCGCCGGAGGGAACCCAGTCGAGGTCGGTCCGCACCAGCACCTCGATCGAGGCGAGGAAGTCCTGGACCGATAGTTCCGGCAACGCCAGCCGACGGGCGGACTTGGCCAGTCGGGCGCCATTGGCCTCCGGCCGGAAGGCCCAGACCGAGCCGTCCGCATGCCGGTACGCCTTCAGCCCCTCGAAGATCTCCTGCGCGTAGTGCAGGACGGCGGCAGCCGGGTCCATCGAGATCGGGCCGTACGGAACGACCTCACCGTCATGCCAGCCGACGCCCTCGGTCCAGGTGATCGTCACCATGTGGTCGGTGAAGTACTTGCCGAACCCGGGGGCAGCGAAGATCTCGGCCCGGCGTTCGATCGAAACCGGCGTCGGATTCTTGGTGATGCTGAAGTCGAGTTGGGTGGTGCTTGTCTGGATGGTGCTTTCACTGGCGGTCATCGCGATACTCCCTGACGTCACCGGTCGATTAACCGGTCCGGGCTCTATTGGGGACCGTATCAGCGCAATGAACGACGGCGGGCCGTGCCGCGGTGCGAACCGGGCGAAGCGTCGTCAGTCGCTCAGCCGGGAGGCGATCGCCTCACCGATCTGCGCTGTCGACCTGGGTACTCGAAGGTCGCTGGTCGCCCTCGACAACAGGTCGGCCGCGACCGCCTGCTCGACCCGCTGGGCCGCCTTGTCCAGGCCGAGGTGCTCAAGCAGCATCCCGACGGAGAGCACGGTGGCGGTGGGGTCCGCCTTCTGCTGGCCGGCGATGTCCGGCGATGTCCGGCGCGGAGCCGTGCACCGGTTCGAACATACTCGGGGCGGTCCGATCCGGGTTGATGTTCCCGGACGCCGCCAGCCCAATTCCACCGGCGATGGCGGCGGCGAGGTCGGTGACGATGTCGCCGAACAGGTTGTCGGTGACGATGACGTCGAACCGGGTCGGGTCCTGAACCAGGAAGATGGTCGCCGCATCGACGTGCAGGTAGTCCGAAGTGACGTCGGGGAAGTCGGCGTTGACCTGCTCCACCGTGCGCCGCCAGAGGTGACCGGCGTGAGTGAGCACGTTGTGCTTGTGCAGCAGGGTGAGCTTGCGACGCGGGCGACTGGCCGCCCGAGCGAAGGCATCCCGGACCACCCGCTCGACACCGTAGGCGGTGTTAATGCTGACTTCGGTAGCGATCTCGTGCGGTGTACCCGTGCGCACCGCGCCACCGTTGCCCACGTACGGCCCCTCGGTGCCCTCACGGACCACGACGAAGTCAAGTTCACGATCGCCGAGAACGTGAGGGGCGAGCGGCGAGATGACGCCCGGGTACAACCGCGCCGGCCTGAGGTTGACGTAGTGGTCTAGTTCAAACCGCAGGCGCAGCAGGAGTCCCCGCTCCAGCACTCCGCTCGGAACCCCGGGATCACCGACGGCACCGAGCAGGATTACGTCGTGCTGCCGGATCTCGGCAAGCACGGAGTTGGGGAGCGTCTCGCCGGTGGCATGCCACCGGCGAGCACCGAGGTCGTACTCGGTGGTTTCGATGACCGCTTCGGAACCCACTGCGGCACTCAGCACCTTGAGGCCCTCGACCACCACCTCGGGACCGATCCCGTCACCTGGGATGACGGCCAGCCGGATGGCACGCGGTGAGTTCGACGTGGTCATGAGCGCGATTCTAGTCCGCCGTCCGGATGGCGGTCCCACCATCCCACATGGCGAGACGCTGGCCGGGGAGGAGACGCCCCGAAAGTGATCAATTCTGGACGGCGACAGCACCCTCGCGTCGCCCGTCCGCAGCAGCCTCCAACCGTCCGTCCGCCCCCCGCAATGCTGCGGCGACTCCCCCGAAGAACATCGAGGCGGGCGGATGCTGACGCCAGGGCAAGTCCGCCGAACCGTCCCCGCTTGCGCCCAGTTCGGCCTCGGACCCGGCGTCGAAGAGATCGGCCTCGTATTCCACGGTGATCGGGATGCCCTGATCGTCACAGCTGACGTGCACCCGGGGCCGCTCGATCGCCCGGACCAGCGAATCTCCGGTCAGGAGCGCGAGAACCACCTGCAGGACGGCGGTCGCGATCCGGTCGGCTCCTGGGCTGCCGATCGCGAGCACCCGGCCGTCTTCATGCCGGCCCACCGTCGGGGTCATGTTCGAGATCAGCCGCTCCCCCGGAGCCAGGGCATGTCGCCCCAGACGGTTCAGTTCGCGCTCGCCGAGGCAATTGTTCAGCCAGATCCCAGTTCCCGGAACGCTAACCCCGGCCCCATACCCGGACGAGGCTGTCACCGAACAGGCCAGGCCGTCGGCGTCCACGGCGGAGACGTGCACCGTGGACGGCGACCCGCCCAATCGCGCCAGACCGCCGTCCGCAATCCCGGCGAGCAACTCCTCGGCTGCGGCGATCCGGTCGGTCGCCACATCGAGATTCCGTACCCGATACGAAAGCACGGCCCGCTGGACGGCGATCAGCTCGGCAAGGCCTACTCGCTCACTCGTACTGGCCGTCCCGCTGATGCTGGCCCGTCCGCTTGTCGTGTTCGGGGCGAGCAGCCGCAGCATCGCGGCGAACACCGGCCCACCGACCGCCGGTGCCGGATTTGTCGCCCACTGCCAGCCATCGATCCGCGCCGACAGCGAACGCCGGACGACCGGCTGGTACGCCGCCAGATCCGCGGCGGTGATCAGGCCCCCGTTCCGGGCCATTTCCGCGACCAACGCCCGACCGACGTCCCCGCGATGCAGCGCCGCCGAGCCTTCCTTGATCACCAGGTCGAGGAAGTCACCTAGTTCGGGCATCCACATGGTGTCGCCGGTCGTCACCTGCTCGCCGTTCTCACCGGTCAGCGCCTCGCGCGCGGCCCGATCCCGGCCGAACAGCGGTCCGCCGGAGAATGCCAGGTAGTTACCTGCCGCTCGGCCGACCCGAAACCCGCTGCGGGCGAACTCGGCCGCGGGTTCGACCACGTCGGCCCACCCAGTCCGACCGAACCGGCGGTGAGCCAGTTCCAGCGCGAGAAGGGTGCCCGGGACAGCCACCGACCCGTGGCCGATATCCAGATGAGTGCCACCGCCGTAGTCGAGGTACAGCGCCTCCATCCCCCGCCCGAATGCCTCCTTGGGCAGGCCGATCCCCGGCATCGCCACGGACCCGTCAATGGTCACCGGGTCGCCCCCGGGCGGCGCGATCGTGATGAACGCTCCACCACCGAAGGAGGCGATGGATGGTTCGGTGACGAGCGCAGCGAACATCGCGGCCAGGGCGACGTCGACAGCGTTGCCGCCACCCGCCGTGACCCGGGCCCCCGCCTGCACGCTGTACGTGTTCGGTCCTGCAACCGCTACACCCGACATGCTCATTACCCTCGACCTTCTCGCTAACCCTCAGTCTTGCAGCGTTACCAGCCGGACCGATTCGGCGCCGATCTCGTTCGCTATCTGATCGATCACCGCCTGCGGCGCGGCATCGTCCACGGTCAGGACGCTGACCGCAGGGCCACCGACCTCGATCCGGCCTACCTGCATGCTGGCGATGTTCACGCCGGCGTCGCCGAGCAACCGCCCGAGCGCACCGATCACGCCCGGCCGGTCGGTGTAGCGCAGCACCAGCAGGTGCTCGGCGAGTGGCACCTCAAGGTCGTAGTGGTCGATCCCGACCAGCTTTTCGATCTGCTTCGCACCGGTCAGCGTGCCCGAGACCGCGAGTACCGTCCCGTCGACGAGCGTGCCGCGGACCGTCACCACATTCCGGAAGTGCGGGCTGTCCGGATCGGTCAGGAGCCGGGACTCGATGTTGTGCTCGGCTGCCAGCACGGGCGCATTGACGTAGGAGATCTGCCCCTCAACCACTCCGCTGAACAGTCCCTTGAGCACAGCCAGCCGCAGGACCCCGACGTCATGACTGATGATCTCGCCGTGCACCTCGACGTCCAGGTGGGTTGGCAGGCCGAGGGCCAGCGCGGTGAAGATTCGACCCAGCTTCTCCGCCAGCCCAATGCCCGGCCGGATCTCCTCGGCGATCACTCCCCCAGAAACGTTTACCGCGTCCGGCACCAGGTCCCCCGCAAGGGCCAGCCGCACCGAGTGCGCCACGGAGATACCCGCTCGCTCTTGCGCCTCGTTGGTGGAGGCGCCCAGGTGCGGGGTTGCCACCACGCTGTCGAGCTCGAACAGCGGTGAGTCGGTGCAGGGCTCGGTCGCGAAGACGTCGAGCCCTGCCGCGGCAACTCGGCCTTCCTTGAGCGCGTGGTAGAGGGCGTCCTCATCGAGGATCCCCCCGCGGGCGGCGTTCACTATCCGCACTGTCGGCTTCACCAGTCGCAGTTGTGCCTCGCCGATCAGTCCCACGGTCTCCGGGGTTCTCGGCAGGTGCACGCTGATGAAGTCGCTTTCGACAAGCAACTCGTCCAGCCCGACCAGGCGAACGCCGAGCTGCCCGGCCCGAGCGGTGGAGACGTACGGGTCATAGGCGATGATGTCCATCCCAAACGCCGCCAGCCGCTGGGCAACCAGGACACCGATCCGCCCCAGACCGACTACGCCAAGGGTTTTCTCGAACAGCTCCGCGCCGGTGTATGCCGAGCGCTTCCACTGCCCAGCCCGCAGCGAGGAATTGGCCTGCGCCACATGCCGCGCCGTCGCCAGCAGCAGCGCTACGGCCAGTTCGGCGGCGGACACGATGTTTGAGGTCGGCGCGTTAACCACCATCACCCCGGCCTGGGTGGCAGCCGGCACATCGACGTTGTCCAGCCCCACCCCGGCCCGCGCCACTACCCTCAGTTCCACCGCCGCAGACAGCACCTCAGCGTCAACCTTGGTGGCCGAGCGAATCAGAATGGCATTGACGTCCGCGATCGAGGCCAGCAGTTCCGCTCGATCGGCGCCGTTGCAGAACCGGATCTCGAAGCCAGACCCCAAAGCATCGATCGTGGCGGGCGAGAGTTCCTCGGCGATGAGGACGACGGGTTTGGGCACAGGATTGCCTCCGGCCTGATCGGTGAGCCTGTTCGAGTCTACGAACCCGCGGTAAACGACACGCCCGGACAGTGAACATCTGGACAGGCAGCATCTGGACAGTAACCAACTACACGATCACCGTCACGCCAGCAGCGGAACAGCCACCGCCGTCCCGTCCCCAACGGCACACCCACCGCCGTACGCACCAGCGGCAGAGCCCTCGCTGGCGGTGCACCTGACTCATTCGTCGGGCACCTCGTCAAGGAGGGCCACCCCGTCGTGGAGCCTGTCGGTGCTTGGGTCTCGCCAGTCGGCGGGCCAGCTTGTATAGGTATGCCCGGTGGGCGCCGTCCAGCGGGCCACGCCGTCGCGATAGCGGATGGTCCAAGCCGGGTTTTGCTTGAGGCGATGGTGATGCCTACAGAGGCATTGCAGGTTGCACGCGGCCGTCACCCCGCCCTTGCCCCAAGCCTTGATGTGGTCGACGTCGCAGCGACGGGCGGCACGATGGCACCCTGGGAAAGCGGCAGGTGCGATCGCGATGGCGGACGTGGTCGGCGAGAGCGTCGGGTGGGACGTACCGCTTCGGGCTGAGCGCCTTCAGTTCGCCGGTGTCCGGGTCGTAGATCACGGCACGAAAGGCCGTCCCGGGCTGAGTGCTGACATCGCTGACGAGGTCGCGGACCACCCAACCGGGAACGACCCCCAGGCCTTCGATCTCGCCAGGGTCCGATCCCCCCGCAGCCCATGCCCCTGTAGTCGATACTCCTGCAGTCGATGCCCCTGTAGGCGATGCCTCCGCAGTCGATGTCCCTGGGCCCGATTCCCTCGCCACTGCGGACTCTGCACTCGCTGTGCTGCAATGGTTTTCAGCGGATCTTGGCAGCAGCGCGGACCATTGAGAGGGTATGAAATGAAAGGCAGATCCCGGTTTGCCGACGCCGAGGTGTTGCTGATGCGCGAGTTTGAGGAACTCGAATAGGAAATGGTCACGTTGACCATGGTCTGAAGGCCACCCAGCGACCGACTTGACCCAGCACCCCGAGTACCGCCCCAGCTGCGGCGCCACTGAAAGGGTGAGGATCAACTGAGCGGTGCCGTCACCGAGATCCTGGATCTCTGCTCCATGAGAGGCGCGAGCCTTCTTTCGTGCCTCTTTTCTCATTCTCAGTACGCTAACTCTTCTCGAGAACCTTCTTACGCAAGCGCGCTCGGAGCTGCCCTGTGGTCCACGGCCTTTCGCGCATCGCGTCGAGAATCTCCGCGGCC
>JANNPJ010000315.1:0-4038 GCA_031400005.1 Kineosporiaceae bacterium
CGAGCCGGCAGTGGATCCAATGTAGTAAGTAGCTCCGTCCGTGAGCGCGCCGGAGATTTCGACTCTTCCCGCGCGGCGGATGGCTCCAAAAGCGCCCGTAACAATGTCGGCCACGGCCATCCCGACCATGGACGCGGAGACCGAGCTATAGGCGTTCGTGGTGCTCGCCTTGTACCACCGGCCGGCGGTCGTTCCTCCCGAGCCATCGGAGAGATAAACCGCGTTGTTGGCGACGAGGTTTTCCCCGGCCCGGCCCTGCACGTCCGTGTTGACGGTGGATGCCGGGATGCTCACGACGTTGTCAATAGTCCAGAGCGGGGAGGTCGGCGGGTCGGTCTCTAGTGGGGGCGCGAGGATGAACTTATAGGACACGCCAGGAGAGAGAAACATCACTCCGCGCCCGCTTGAATCGAGAACCAGGGGATTGCTATTCGGGGTCGTCAACGCCGCGCTCGTGAAAGTGCTGATTTTGGATGTTGTGCCAGCGGTGTACGAAAAAATCTGATGAGAAGACGCGATCAGGCCGCTATTCGTGAAGAACTGCGGTACGACGAAAGGGAAGGGTGTACCGAGATCGGCCATCTAGTTTCTCCTCCAGTCGGACCAGCGAGTGCCATCATTCGTGGTAGTTTGTGCCCACTTATGGCAATCAGGCGCTCTATCGATCACTTGCTCGGCACCCGCATTGGTCGCTGGGCGTTGCTCCGCGAGGTTGGCCCGCCCGCAGGACGTAAGTACGGGCGTTTCGTTGAATGCCGATGCGATTGCGGAAATCTCTTGCGCGTTTTCCTGCCGAATCTGCAACGTGGACTCTCTCGCTCCTGCGGCTGTTTCCGCAACGAACAGAGCGCCACGCGAAGCGTGACTCACGGGCTGAGCAAGACCCGCGAGTACCGCATCTGGACTGGGATGAAGCAGCGATGCCTCGATCCCGGAAACCCGAGCTACCCCCACTACGGCGGGCGCGGCATCGCCATTCATCCGTCGTGGCTGGACAGCTTTGAGGCGTTCCATCGTGACGTCGGGCCCGCGCCATCCCTCAGTCACACCATGGATCGCATCAACAATGACCGCGGGTACGAGCCGGGGAACGTCCGGTGGGCTACCAAGACCCAGCAAGCCAACAACTGCCGCGACAACCATCGGCTGACTGTAAACGGCGAGACGAGGACGCTTGCCGAGTGGGCCGTGGCCGCCAGAATCCGGCCTCACGCTCTCCTCCACCGGCTGAGTCGTGGATGGGACCTCGCGGCAGCAGTCCAGACCCAACAACTCACCGATACGACGCGCCGGACTAACCACTACATCACGATGGGCGATCAAACCCACTGCATTGCTGAGTGGGCGCGGCGAACTGGCATACAAGGCGTGACCATCCATGCCCGGCTCCGCCTCGGCTGGCCGGTCGAGCGCACCCTGACCGAGCCCGCCAGAGCCATCCGCCGCTAGGACAGTTCCAAAACCGTCACAGCGGGTAGACAGGACGGGGCCTCCGGGCGTAGTGTTGCCGGCTGGAGGCGTTCTATGGGATGGGTGGCTGATGGCCTCGCGGTGTTCGTCGTCCTGTTTGCTCTGGAACGGCTGTTTCGATCCAAGCGTCGCGCCGTCACTCCGCAACCTCAGACATGGACGGCCGAGGACGATCTGTGGCGCGAGCGCATGAGAGACCAAGGGCGGTAGGCCGATTCCGAACCTTCTCCGAATCGCGCTGATTGAGGTCCCGGCATTCATCATCGGGACCTGGCTTCGGATGTATGCCATTGTCTTGGCGGTGGGCTCCATCATCGTTTGGGGGCTCATCGTGGTGTTCCTGGTACGGGGCTTAGCCACGGGGGCATGGGAGCAGCGTCCGTGGTAGATCGCTGCTGACCGGCCTGAGCCGACGCCGTGGCTCCAAGGCGCTTCAATTCGTGGGTGATGCTCGCCACCCTACCAACGTCGCCGCCCTCTATAGCCTTTGCCAGCCGCTGCATCAGAGCCGCCGTCTTGAGTTGCGTGGTAACGCCGGACGCCAGCGCAGAATCAACGATCGGTCCGGCTATATACCCCGCCATTGCGCCAGATACACCACCAGCGTCATGGCCGAGAATAGTCCCCGTCAGGCGAGCGATGATCCGCCGCCCGACCTTGGGCCTAGCGCGCTCCACCTCCGCCGTCGCCTTGAGAATGTCGTTGGCCGTCCGGTAGAGCGAATAAGTGGCGTTGACCTTCGCCGTCTCGGGATCCCACTTGGCGAGGTTCCCACGAAGGGCGTCCGTCACGTCGGCAGCACCGAGGGCCGATCCCTTCTGCTTGAGGAAGTCGGACGTCATCGAAGGGTTGTAGACAACCTTCGCGTCTCCGTCGTAAGCCTGCCGGATTCTACGGATCGGCTCATACGTCGCCACCGAGCCGAGTTGCTTCAGTTCCGCGATGGCTTGGTCGATTTTGGCGACCCGCGCCGCGTTGGGACCCGGAACCACGTCCCTTCCTATCGGCCTGGTCGTTTGGTCCGTAACTTCGATTGGCTTGCCGCTCTCATCCAGAATGGACGAGGTTCGCCGCACTGGGGTGCGCGGGTTCTGGACGCCCTTCACGGCTTCGGCCGTTAGCTGGTTTCGCTTCTCCAGCAGGTCGGAAATGATGCTGGCCGTGGGATACGTGCGATCAGGCCGAGCGTCGGAAGCGGCGTCGAGTCCCGCCTGAGCCTCGGCCAGCTTCGCTTGGACCTGCGTGTGGAAACCTCCCCGAGTCAACGGAGCGCCATCTGCCGCCAAGTCAATTGCTAGCGCGGGCGCGACCACCTCGGCGTTGTTGGCAAAGCGTGTTTTGTTCGCTCCGACCTTCGGGCTGATAACGTCTGCCACCTTGGATGCGGCCCCGGCACGGAGGGCTCCGGCCGCTCCAGGCGCGGCGGTCCTTACGGCACGGGCTGACGCTGCTACGGCTCGCGGGGCGACGGTCGGGATCAGCAACCCGACGCCTTCGCCAAGACCGCCCGCAACGTCTCCGGTTCCGATTCGTTCGCCGGCTGCGGCAGCAGCGGGGCCGACAAACGGCAGAGTGCCCGCCAAGCCGTGACCGGCCGCTTCAACGTATCGGCCCTCGGAGCCCGCCGTATAGGCGTCCTCCCACTGCTCTCCCATCGCACCGGCCGCAGCGGTGAGCGTATCCACCGGATGACGAATCGCGCCGTAGAGCCCCTGCGCCATCGTCACGGGGTTGATGTTCTGCCAGACGCCGCCGACAAAGCGACCCGCCGCCGAGCCCGTCGGCCCTGGTGACACTATCGCCGAGCTCGCCCAAGCTGGAGGCTGCTGAGAAGCCTGCGGCGCGGGCCGAGGCGTGGTGATTATTGGAGAATCCTGCCAGCCCATCTACTTCTTCCTCGGTTGCCCGTCTGGACCGATGAACAGGGGGCCCGGGGCCAGCGCGTTCCACTCGGCATCATTTGTGATCCTGACCGGACCATCACCTGCAGCGGGGGGGGCCGCGGAACGAGATGCGGGCGGTGGGACGACCGCAGGGGCCGTTTCTGCCTCAAAGATCAGGTCCTGAGGAATGTTATAGCGGTCCGCCTTGCGTCCGACTCGCGCCCTTATCGCCGGGAGGAAGGACTTTTGGCTTTCGGCCATTTCCCTGGCCAGCTTGGCGTACTTCTCCAGCTCGTCTATCGGTACGCCTGCACCGCCGACTGTCAGGCGTTCAATTGCACCCCTGATTCGGCTTTGGAGTGCCTGACCTTCTGAGGTGCGAAGATACTCTGGCTCCCGAACCACTGACAGGGAATCGAGGATTTTGTTGAACGTCTGGATGATGGCTTGCGACCCCGCGCCCAGGTCTCCGCGACGTGCTGCTGTGAGGCCGGCACCCATGATGCCAACCTGCCTCTCGATTTCACGCACCGGAGCTGCGGCGGTATCCCATTCCTTTGTAAACTTCTGAATAAGACCAGCTTCGGCCGTCTGGCTGATCGGGCGCGGCTGATTGATGGTGATGGGGCGATCGTCGGCCTGCCCCATCTCCTTCTTGACCCGCAAGAGTCGGTTGTAGGTCTCC
>JANNPJ010000825.1:0-3766 GCA_031400005.1 Kineosporiaceae bacterium
ATCAGGGTTTAGGTACACGGCGATGCGCAGCACATCGCCGCCACCAACGACGTACTCGCGGCGCGTTTCAGCGGCCACGGGCTCAGCAGTCCTTACCGGGGCCGCAAGGGCCGTGGGCATCGCGATCGCAGCACTGGCTTCAGGCAAGGCAACCGCAACTGACCCAATGGCCTGGGTGGGTATGACGTGACCTTCCTGGTGAACATGGCGCTCGCTGCCATCGTCGTCACCGGCCTGTCGTTACTGATGGGGTATGCCGGTCAGGTGTCACTCGGGCAGGGTGCCTTCCTGGCGGTCGGCGCGCTGACCGTCGCGGTGCTCACCACGAAGCTTTCAGTGCCCACGTTGGTGGCCCTGGCGTGTGCACCGGTGGTCTCCGCGGCGTTCGCGCTTGTCGTCGGGGTACCGCTGCTGCGACTGCGTGGCCACTACCTCGCCTTCGGAACGCTCGCCATGCTGCTCATCGTGACGGCCGCGATGAACACCTTCGACGTGCTCGGGGGGCCATTCGGGATCAGTGGCATCCCGCCACTCGGCGTCGGCAGCGTGGTGGTCACCGAGCAGCGCACGTACGCATACATCGCGCTCGGCTGTCTGGCACTGGTCCTCCTGGTCACCCACAACGTGATCAACAGCCGCTTCGGGCGCGGGATCAGGGCTCTTGCGGGCAGCGAGTCCGCGGCCGAGTCAGCTGGAGTGGCGGTGTTGCGCAGCAAGCTCACCGTTTTCGCGCTCTCGGCCGCATTCGCCGGTCTAGCCGGCGGGATCTCGGTCTTCTTCACTCCGTTCGTCAGCCCGGAGTCGTTTCCTGCGATGGCCTCGTTCGGGTACGTCGTGATGGCGGTGATCGGCGGCCTGGGCACGCTCTGGGGAGGCGTGCTGGGCGCCGTCCTGGTCTCGGTGCTGCTGCAAGAGCTCAACACGATCAGCAGCCTGCCATCGATGCCTCCCACGGCCGCTCCCGTGTTGCAGTATGGGGCTTACGCGGTCGTTCTCGTGGTCACGCTGCTCTTCCTACCCGGAGGCCTGCTGCCCGCGTGCCGTGACCTGTATGCGCGCCGCAGCACCAGAGCGGCCTAGCAGGCATCACGCGAAAGGAATCGCAGCACAAAGTCCCGGTGTCGAATGTTGGCCTGGCCGATCGGCCAGGTCAGGGACTATTCTTCCGGGCCGTTCCGCCACCGTCGGGGGATGGATACTGTGAAAGCCGTGTGGAATGTCGCGACATCACTGTGGGCCGAGCCCGCCGTGAAAAACCCCCCGCCGCGGGGCCTCGGTGACTGGGCACTCGCCGCGATGGTACTGGTCGCGGTCGCGGTCGAAGCAGTCGTTCATCGAGACCTGGTCTGGCGGCCGGTCACGATTGGCTTCGGGTGTGCCCTAGCGGTCGCGGTCCTGTTCCGGCGAACCTATCTCCCGCTGGCCGTGGCCTTTGCCTTCGGAACGTTCGCCGTACTGGATGTAGCCACGCTCGTCGCCGACACCGCGCCGGTGATGCTTTACAGCGGGGCGATCGTTCTGGTGCTTGTTTACTCCCTTTTCCGGTGGGGGTCCGGCCGCGACGCCGCCCTCGGGCTGGCCATCATGGCCATCGGCTACCTCGCCAGTGTCAGCACTGATGACATCGGGGTCGAGGACGCCATCGGTGGCGCATTCGTGTTGCTGTTCACGGCCACGCTGGGGGTATTAGTCCGCTACCGAAGCACGGCCCGCGAGCAGTTGATCCAGCAGGCCAAGCTTCAGGAGCGAGAGCAGTTGGCCAGGGAACTGCACGACACGGTCGCCCACCATGTCTCTGCGATAGCGATCCAAGCCCAGGCCGGACTCTTCCTCGCTCGCTCCGCGTCGCTTCGCGGAGCGACCGAAGCGCTCGAGATCATCGACCGTGAAGCAGCCCAGACTCTCGCCGAAATGCGCACCATGGTCGGCGCTCTCCGGGATCGCCAGAGACAGCCAACCGTGGTCCCCCAGCATTGTCTGGCCGATATCGAGCGATTGTCCGCGAACGGCACCGACGCGCTTCGCATCGACGTTGAGCTGTGTGGTGAACTGACGGACCTGTCACCTGCTCTGGAGGCTGCCCTCTATCGGGTCGCTCAAGAATCGGTCACCAACGCCCAGCGCCACGCGCACCACGCAACCCGAATTGAGGTCAGAGTGACCGGGAATGCTACGGACGTGCAGATGACGGTCAGCGACAACGGCACCCGCACGAGCATCGCCTCGTACCCGGTCGGCTACGGGCTGATCGGCATGACCGAGCGAGTCACCCTGCTCGGTGGGACGCTCACGGCTGGACCGCACCCAGATCGCGGCTGGGGTGTCCGGGCCCTTCTCCCCCGCCACGGGGCCACGACATGACTGTCCGAGTGATCATCGCCGACGACCAGAGCATCGTCCGCGCCGGGCTTTCCACGATTCTCAACGGCCAACCGGGCATCGACGTCGTCGGTCAAGCCAGCGACGGACGCGAAGCCGTCGCCCTCGCTCGTGAACTGCGTCCCGACGTCTGCCTGTTCGACATCCGAATGCCCAACCTGGACGGCATCGAAGCCACTCGCCTGCTCGCCGGACCAGAGGTCACCGATCCGATCGCCGTCGTGGTAATCACCACGTTCGACACTGACGAATACGTCCACGGAGCGCTCAAAGCCGGCGCCCGCGGTTTTCTTCTCAAAGGCGCCGCACCCGAGCAACTGGTCCAAGCTGTCCACGCCGCGGTTCACGGCGACGCACTCATCGATCCTGGGGTCACCGGGCGGCTTTTAGCTAGCTTCTCGGCCAACACCCGTACCGGTGTACCGGTCCAACCCGTCGAAGCCCTCACCGAACGGGAAGAGGAAGTACTGCTCACGGTGGCCAGGGGAAAGACGAACGCCGAAATCGGCAAGGACCTTCACATCAGCCTGAGCACCGTCAAGTTCCATCTCGCCAGTCTCATGACCAAGCTCGAAGCCCGAAACCGGGTGGAACTCGCTATCTGGGCCTACGAAACAAAGCGGGTGACATAGAACGAGTTATTGCGCCCCTGCCGCGCCGCTTCCGTCGGCGGCTCTGGCCACAGAATGCCGCAAAAGATCCTCCAGCACGCCACAATCGACATCGCTGAGTCGCTTGATGTAGAGGCAGCCCTTGCCCGTCGTGTGCGGACCAAGCTTCTGCAGCAGGGCGACGGTCTCCGCTTCCTCGTACCCGCCGTACAGATACAACGTCATGTTTTGCTTTCGGGCCGCGAATCCGATGGTGAACCAGACACCCGTGCGCCCGCTGGCGTAACGGTAGGAATACTCGCCGAAACCGACGATGCTCGTGCCCCACATCACGGGCAAACTGCCTGTCACCCGGCCCATCAACTCGAGCAGGGTGGCGGCATCCTTACGCCGGCTCTCGTCGACAATCTCGGCGACGAAATCGGCCACATCTCGGTCGTTGCGCTTGGTCTTCAGCTCAGCCATCGCCAGTCCCGTCCGTTGCCATGCTCATTCTGTTGCCATTGCCCGTCCGTTGCTTCCGCCTCGAGCTTATGCCGCCAGCGCGTCGGCGGTGGTTCACTCATCCAGACGATTACACTGTGTAGCGTTTAATGACGCCTTGGCGTCGACCGTCGTTCTCGGCGCGCCGAGCGAACACCGCGAGCCAGATATCCCGAAAGGAGCAGGTCCCCGATGCCGCTGTCCGCGCTGGAGAGCGCGCTGCAGGCGTGGCTGCGCGAGCAACTGCCCCTGCCTGCCGACGTCGGCGACGTCTCGTTCGACAGCCCGGACGC
>JANNPJ010000009.1:0-8666 GCA_031400005.1 Kineosporiaceae bacterium
CCGTCCGCAACCAATTCCTGCGCCGTGCGGATCAGCGGGTTGGTCCGCATCCACATCGCTTCCATCGCGAACACATCGGCGCGCGCCGCCGCCGCGATGACCTCTCGCGCGTCACCGGCGTTCAGGCAGAGCGGCTTCTCGATCAGCACGGCCTTGCCGGCATCGATCGCCAGCAGCGACAGGGTGCGGTGACTCGGGTGCGTGGTGGCCACGTAGACGACGTCCACCTCGTCGTCGTTCACCAGTGCCTGGTAGCTGCCGTAACTGCCACCGACGTCAAACCGGTCAGCGAAATCGGCGGCCCGGGTGGCATTCCGGGCAGCGACTGCGGCGATGACGTTACCGCTGGTGAGGTTGATATTGGTGGCGACCTGCTCGGCGATCCAGCCGGCCCCGAGGATTCCCCAGCGAATCGGGCGGTCGTCGGTCATAGCGTGCGGCATCGTCAATTCTCCTGAGTCGAGCTGGACATCGGTCAGTGTGATTCGCGAGAGACCCGGTCGCCGCTCGCACCGATCAGGAAGTCGAGGTCGGCGCCGGTGTTGGCCTGCTGCACAGTCTGCACGTACAGCCTTTCCCAGCCACGCTGGGGCTTCGCATACTGAGCCACGGTGGCCGGGTCCGGGGTTCGCTGGGCCAGTTCCTCGACCGGTACCAGGAGTTCCAACCGGCGACCGGGGACGTCGAGCAGGATGATGTCGCCGGTCCGGACCAGGCTCAGCGTGCCACCGGCGGCAGCCTCCGGCGAGACATGCAAAACCACTGTGCCGTAAGCTGTTCCGCTCATTCGTCCATCGCAGATCCGGACCATGTCGCGCACCCCGAGCCGCAGAAGCTTCGCCGGCAACGGCATGTTGGCCACCTCGGGCATGCCGGGGTAGCCCTTCGGTCCACAGCCGCGCAACACCAGGATGGAGTCGGCATCCACATCGAGGTCCGGGTCGTCGATTCTGGCGTGCAGATCTTCGATCGAGTCGAAGACCATCGCTCGGCCACGATGCTGCAGCAGGTGCTCGGAGGCGGCGGCCGGCTTCACCACCGCGCCGTCCGGGGCGAGGTTGCCATACAGGACGGCGATTCCGGCCGCCGGAAGCAGCGGTTCGGCCCGGGTTCGGATCACCTCTCGATCCCAAATCTCGGCGGCACCGAGGTACTCCACCAGCGGCTTGCCGGTCACCGTCAGCGCGGTCGGGTCGAGCAGATCCTGCACCTCGCGCAGCACCGCCAGTAGCCCGCCGGCCCGGTGCAGGTCCTCCATCAGGAACCGGCCCGCCGGTTGCAGATCGACCAGCAGGGGGACGTCGGAGCCGGTCCGGTCGAAATCATCCTGACTGAGCTCGACTCCCAGCCGCCCGGCGATGGCCAGCAGGTGAACGACCGCGTTGGTCGAGCCACCGATGGCGGCCAGCGTGACGATCGCATTCAGAAACGATCCCCGGGTGAGCACTTCGCTCGGCCGGCGCTGCTGGGCAACCATCTCGACGACCAGCCGGCCGGTGTCGTGCGACTGCTCCAGCAGCCGACTGTCCGGAGCCGGCGTTCCGGCCAGTCCGGGGATCACCATCCCCAGCGCCTCGGCGACCAACCCCATGGTGGATGCCGTCCCCATCGTGTTGCAGTGTCCCCGGCTGCGAATCATCGACGACTCTGACGTGGCGAACTGCTGCTCGGACAGGGTTCCCGCCCGAACCTCCTCGGACAGCCGCCAGACGTCGGTGCCGCAGCCGAGAGCCACCCCGCGGAACGTGCCGGTGAGCATCGGACCGCCGGGAATCACCACCGCCGGAAGGTCTACCGAGGCGGCGGCCATCAACAGCGCCGGGATCGTCTTGTCACAGCCGCCCAGCAGAACGACGCCGTCGATCGGGTTGGCCCGCAGCATCTCCTCGGTCGCCATCGCGGCCAGGTTCCGCCACAGCATCGCGGTCGGACGGACAAGCGTTTCGCCCAGCGACACCACCGGCAGGTTCAGCGGGATGCCACCGGCCTCGTACACGCCCTGCTTCACGCTCTCGGCGACCTCATTGAGGTGGGCATTGCACGGCGTCAGGTCGGAGGCGGAATTGGCGATCGCAATGTGCGGGCGGCCGTCAAAGGCATGTGCGGGCAGGCCCCGGCGCATCCAAGCCCGGTGGATGTAGGCGTTTCGGTCGTTCCCGGCGTACCACTGTGAACTGCGCTGCTCCGCCATCGGACTGCCTTCCACTTACCGGAACTATGGTCTACAGTTCGGAATGTGAGCGAGCCTACTGGCAAAGCCTCTGAGGCGGAACCGGCGACCACCACGGGTTCCGATCGGCTGGTCAGGTCTGATCGGGTAGTGGGGTCTGATCGGGTGGTGGGTTCTGATCGGGTGTTGGCGGTGCTGACCGAGTTGGCCCAGCACCCTGCCGGGGCCGGGCTGGACGAGCTGGCGCGTGCCCTGGAATCCCCCAAGCCAACCATCCACCGGGCCCTGGCCGCGTTGCGGCGGGCCGGATTCGCGACCCAGAACGGGCGAGGCCATTACCTGCTGGGGGACGAATTCCTTCGCCTGGCCTTCATCAACCATGAGGCTCGGCCGGATCACCTGCGGGTCCAGCCGATTCTTGAGGAACTAGCAAAAAGACATGGCGAAACCACCCACTACGCCGTTCTGGAGGACCGTTTCGTGGTGTACCGGTCGAAAACCGATCCGATTCCGGGAGCAGTGAAGCTGAGCTCGACCGTGGGTGGGCGAAATCCCGCCCACAGCACGGCGGTGGGAAAGCTGTTGCTGTCCTACCAACTCCAGGACGATGCCGCGGTCGCGGCGTGGGTGCAGGCCGGAGATCTGGCCGCCCGGACCGAGCGGACCCGGACCACTGCCGCGGAACTGGCGGCCGAATTCACCCTGATCCGCCAGCGTGGCTTCAGCACCGACGACCAGGAGAACGAGCCGGGGATCAACTGCCTCGCCGTGCCGGTCTTTCTCAGCTCACGGACCGTTCCAAGCGGCGCGATCAGCATCAGCGCTCTGACTTACCGGACCCCCCTGGCCCGCCTGGTGGACGACGTCCCGGCGATCCGATCGATCGTCGAACGCCGACTCCAAGCGGTGGCCTCATGATCCGGCACCGCGCCACGCCCGCGTCGTCGCAGGTCTATGTCCTTGCCGAAGGGCCGGTTTGGGACAGCGTCCGGCAACGGGTGCTCTGGGTCGATATCAACGCCGGTCAGGTCCTGGCCGGCGACCTGCAGGCCGACCAGGTCGTCCAGACCCAGCGACTCTCGTTCCCCGGAACCGTCGGCGCGGCGGTCTGCTCCGCAGCCGGAGACCTACTGATCGCCGGCTCCCGCGGTGTCTTCACCGTCGACGCGGACGCCGCGATCAGTGCGGACGGCACGGTCGCGACCGTTGCCGGGCCCACCCTGATTCGTCCGGACAAGAACAGCCGCCTCAATGACGGCGGGTGCGACCCGGCCGGTCGGTTCCTGGTCGGAAGCCTCCCTCTGGGCGATCAGCCCGAGCCGGAGCAACTTTTCCGGGTGGAGGACTCCGGGCAGGTCACGGTGATCGACGATGACGTCGTCCTGTCCAACGGGTTGGCGTGGGCGCCCGACGGTTCCTGGCTTTACCACATCGACACGACTCCGGGCCTGATCTGGATCCGCAGCTACGACAGTGATTCCGGGCAGTTCGGCGAGCGCCGGGTTTTCCTGAAGATCACGGATGGCCATCCGGACGGGATGTGCCTTGATGCCGAGGGAAACCTCTGGGTCGCGATCTGGGGTGCTGGTGAGGTGCGGTGCTATTCACCCAGCGGTGAACCACTGGCTACTGTCGAGGTGGCCGCACCCAATACCTCGAGCGTCGCGTTTGTCGGCCCTGACCTTGACACGCTGCTGATCACTACCGCATCCGAGCAGCTTTCCGCCGCACAGCTTTCCCAATATCCCGATTCTGGAAAGCTTTTCACCGCCACGGTCGGTGTGACCGGCCTGCCGGTCCCCTATTGGTCCGGCCAATCCGCTCATCCCTGAAGAATTCGGAGCCGTGCATGTATCTGATGCGCATCGGTGCGCCCGGCTCGGAGATTCCCGTCGTCCGGGTCGACGGCGAGAGCTACGTCGACGTGTCTGACGTCGTCACGGATTTAACGAAGCGTTTCTTCGGAACCGGTCCGGAGCAACTCACCGCGCTGGCCACACTGGTCGAGACGCGGGTCGCGGCCGGACAGAACGTTCCGGCCGAACCGATCCTGTTCACCAAGTCCCCGAACACCCAGATCGGCCCCAACGACGACGTCCGGATCCCCCGAGGCTCCACCAAGCTGGATTGGGAGGTCGAACTCGGAATCGTCATCGGCCGGCGCGCCAGTTACCTGGCGGACGAGGACCAGGCCCGGGCCGCGATCGCCGGCTACGTGGTGGTCAACAACGTCAGCGAGCGGGCCTTTCAGATCGACGTCATGGAGGTGTCCATCGACGGCCTGGGCAGTCAGCGCCAAACCGTCGTCGCACCCCGATAGCCCATCCGACTCACCCGAGGCAACATGCAAGCGTACGTGGTCACCGCCCCCAATGTTGGTGCAGTGCAAGAGGTTCCCGCGCCGGTCGCCGAATCCGGCCAGGTTGTCGTGGATCTGACCCGGGTCGGGGTCTGTGGCACGGACGTCGAATTCTTCACCGGCGAGATGGCGTACCTGCACCAGGGCCACGCGCACTACCCGATCCGCCTGGGCCACGAATGGTGCGGGGTGGTGTCACAGGTCGCCAACGACGTCGACCAGCGCTGGCTGGGCCGCCGGGTCACCGGCGACACCATGATCGGCTGCGGGCACTGCTACCGCTGCCGGTCCGGGCGCCATAACGTCTGCGAGAAGCGGTTCGAGATCGGCATCCGCGGCGGTTTTCCGGGTGCTCTGGCGGAGCAACTCGCCGTCCCGGTCACTGCCCTGTTCGAACTACCCGAAGGGGTCGACGACAGCGCCGGAGCGATGATCGAACCCGGCGGCAACGCTCTTCGCTCGGTTCAGGCAGCCGATCTGACTCCGGGCGAGCGCGTCCTCGTGCTCGGAACCGGCACCATCGGCCTGTTGGTGGCCTCGTTCGCTCGCGCCCAGGGGGCGCAGGTGCATCTCATCGGCCCTTCCGAGCACGCCCTGGATTTCGCCCGCACGCTCGGCTTCACCGGTGCCTGGACGGTCACCACCCTCCCACCCCTGCGTTGGGATGCCGTCATCGACGCATCGAACGCCGCCTCGTTTCCCGGGCTGGCCCTGGAACTGGTCGAGCCCGGGAAACGGGTTGTCTACATCGGTTTGTCCGGCACGCCCAGCCTGATCGATACCCGGACAATGGTTCTCAAGGACGTCACCGCGGTTGGCATCCTGGCCGCGTCCCAGGGTCTGGTTGGCACCATCGAGAGTTACGCGAGCGGAGCCGTCGATCCGCGGCCACTGGTGGCGGCGACCGTCGGCCTGGACCGGGTCGGCGACGTCCTGGCCGGCTGGCGACCGGACGACGCCGGGCCAGGTCCCAAGATCCACATTGACCCGCGCCGGGCCCGATAGGCTCTAGCCTGGGCGAGTGCTGACACGGATCGCAATGTGGTCGGGGCCCCGCAACATCTCTACGGCGATGATGCGCAGCTTCGGTGCCCGCCCGAACAGCGTGGTCGTCGACGAACCGCTGTACGCCAACTACCTTCGGGCCACCGGGCTGGACCACCCGGGTCGTGACGAGATTCTCGCCAGCCAGCCGAACCGTTGGCAGGACGCGGTGGCCCAACTCCGGGAACCGCTTCCCGATCACATCCAGGTGCAGTACCAGAAGCACATGACTCACCATCTGCTGCCCGAGATCGGCGAGGACTGGATGGTCGGGCTGCGGCATGCCTATCTGATCCGTGACCCAGCCCGGGTGATCTCCTCCTACGCCAAGGTGCGCACCGAACCCGTGCTGTCCGATCTGGGCTTCGAGCAGCAGGCCCGGATCTTCCGTCGCTTCGCCGGGCCAGTAGTGGATGCCGATGATCTACTCCAGGATCCGCCGAGGATGCTGAAACTGCTCTGCGAAGCGCTCGACCTGGAGTTCCAGCCCGCCATGCTGGCCTGGCCGGCCGGTCCGCGCGCCAGTGACGGTGTCTGGGCACCGCACTGGTATGCCTCGGTGGAGGCGTCCACCGGGTTCGCGCCCGCGCGACCGGCCACCGGGTCGGTGCCGGACCGGCTCCAGCCGCTGCTGGAACAGGCCCGCCCGTACTACGACGAACTGGCCGGCCACCGCCTCAGGTAGGCGAGTCCCGGCTTTGAGGACCGGGCCTAGCCCAGATCGAGTGCGACACCTTCGGCCGCGGCATGGTCGCGGTACAGCTTCGCGATCCGCAGGGTCAGCTCGCCGACGTCTCCCGAACCGATCGAGCGCCCATCGATCCGCGTCACGCCGACGATCTCGCCCATGGTGCCGGTGCAGAAGACCTCCTGCGCGGTGTACAGCTGAGCCAGCGAGAGATCCGCCGTCCGGTTCTCGATCTCGTGCGCGGCGGCGAGCCGGAGCACCGTCGCCCGGGTGATTCCCTCCGGGCAGGCATGCGTGAACGGCGTGCTCAGGATGCCGTCCACCACCGCGAACAGGTTGGTGGCGTTGGTCTCCGCGACGAAACCGCGGTGATCCAGCATCAGCGCGTCGTCCGCGCCGGCCAGATTGGCCTCGATTTTTGCCAGGATCGAGTTGATCAGGTTGGCATGATGGATCTTGGGATCGAGGACGTCCGGCCCGGGTCGGCGAACGCTCGCGGTCACCAGGCTCAGCCCGCCGGTGTCATAGACCGGCGCCTTGTGCTCGGCCAGCACGATCAACGTGCAGCCAGCCCGGTTCAGCCGCGGATCCATCCCGCTGGTCACCTTGACGCCGCGGGTCAGGGTGAGGCGCACATGAACGCCGTCGAGCATCGCGTTGGCCCGCAGCGTGGCGGTCAGAGCCGCAATGATCTCCGCCTCGGACGGGATCGCCTCGAACGCCAGGGCTACGGCCGAGCGACGCAACCGTTCCAGGTGCTCATGCAGCCCGAAGACCCGTCCGTCGTAAAGCCGCAAACCTTCCCAGACCGCATCCCCGCCCTGGACCACCGAGTCGAACGGGGACAGACCGGGCTCATCGCGGTGCCGCAAGACACCGTTGACGCTGTAAACCAGGTCGGCGTTGCGCTCGTCGTACTGCTGCAGCACGGGCAGATCCTTTCCTTCGTCACATGTTGGCCATTCGTGTCCACCTGTGCGTCGGCGGATGACCATCATCGTCGGTCACACCTGCACCTCACCGCCAGCAGGTGATCCACTCTTCGTTCCGGACGAGTGCCGCACGACATCTTGGGTGCTGCAATTTCCACGAGTTCGGCTCTGGGTGGTCAGTGCGGCAAGGTCTCGATCAGGTAGTAGAGACCGGAGCAGAAGATCACCACGATCAGCGCGAGGAGAGCGATAAGCAGTTCTCTCCAGAATGAGATCATGAGCATGGCCGTCAAGGACATCAGAACAATCGTTACAAGTCCGTCGGTAGGCATCGTGTCGCTCCTTCTGCGGGACGTCGCAATCCTTCTGCCGAGTTGCTTGAATTCAGCCAGCGGACTAATCCTGAATAAATCCCTTCTTGACGAGATCGTCAGCGGCGGCGTCCGACTCACCTACTCACAACAGCGATGAGCTAGAGACCGAGCAGAAGACCGCGATCGCACACGCCGGCAGCAGGAAGACAACCTCCTTTCCGGAGGTGATAATAGTTGCCACCAGGACCATGAGCACCATGATCATAAATCCGCCTACAGTCATTTCTTCCCTCTTCTGCGCCCAGCCCTGCCGGCCGCCTCGGCGACGAAGCCGGAGACAGTTCAGTGACGAAAACTCCACTAACCTTCCTCATATCATTCAAGACCGCGGCAATAGATTGTCAACCTGAAATATTGGCCTTCAGAGCAGGCTAATATGCACCAATATGGCGAGGATCATCCGGTCATGCTGCTTGCCCTCGCGAATCCGCTGCCTTTTGGCAGCGAATTCGCGAAGCGAGTGGCGAGCATCAGCCCAACAGGCTTTAGATTCAGCCATTTGGCTCCTGACCTAAGGCAGGCCTGGCGGGTCCCTGCTCGCCCCCTTCGGCTAACGAACCCCGTAGGCCAACCGACCGAAGTCGGGTCTGCCGTAGTCCAGAAGGAGTACAGAGGTTCCGCCCGTGGGTGGACGACGTCCGCTGCCCGGACCGAAAGCATTGATGCAGAGCGTTCAGCCGGTGTCGCTCAGCGATCGGAGAGGTCAGATGTCCGTGACGACAACGATCCTGGAATTGATCACGGAGGTGATGTCCTCACCCTGGCTCTACGCCATCCTTTTCACCCTCGCCGTCCTGGACTCGCTCATCATCGTGCTGCCGAGCGAGTCCGCGATCATCACGGCCGGGGTGTTTGCAGCAACTGGCGGCCCTGATCCGCTCCTGATAATGGTGGCGGCAGCGACCGGAGCCATGATCGGAGACCACATCTCCTACGGCCTTGGACGCCGGTACGGCAACCGATTCGTGGACCGATTGTCCAAAACCGGCCGCCAGCGAAAAGCGTTTACCTGGGCGGAGAAGGCGCTCCTGCAGCGCGGCGGGATGGCCCTGGTGGTCGCTCGCTACACCCCGGGCGGACGGTCCGCCGTCACCCTGAC
>JANNPJ010000019.1:0-16171 GCA_031400005.1 Kineosporiaceae bacterium
GGTCAGCCGGCGCAGGTCCAGCAACCCCAGGGTGTCCGCACTGACGTGACTGGTGACCCATCGGCCGGTCAGCTTCCAGGACAGGTAGGCCTGGATGTCGCCGATGCGCGCGGCCTCGGCCAGCACCGCTGGCTCGTGTTCACGAAGCCACGCCAGCTTGTACAGCGCCGGGGTGACGTCCGGTGGCTTGCCGGAAAGGTCGTGTACCTGGGCATTTCCCAGCGTGGCGATCTGCGCTGCGGCACGACCGTCCGCCCAGAGGATCGCCGGCCGCAGCGCGACGCCGTCGACATTCAGGCAGACGAACGACTCACGCTGGTGAGTCAGGCACAGTGCCTGGATCCGGGTGGTTTCCACCTGGCCGGTGACCTCGCTGATCGCGGCCCGAGTCGCCTGCCACCAATCCTCGGCGTCCTGCTCATAGCGGCCAGGTCCGGGGTGGTGCAACGGCAGCGGCCGGGAGGCGGCAGCCACCACGGCACCGGCCGGATCGAAAATCACGGCCTTCGACGCGGTGGTGGAGCAGTCGACGGCCAGGTACAGGTGCGAAGCGTCAGTTTGATCCGGAAGGTGATCCGGAAGGTGATCCGTGGCTGGATCAACCATCGGCCGACAGCACTTGTCCCCAGACCCCGAGGACGTCGTCCGAGGTGTCGGCCTCGACGATCACCTTGAGCCCGGCGCGGGCCTGCGCGGTCCGGAACGCCTGATCCACCCGGGACAGCCCGAAGCGCGCGGTCACCATCGTCCGGACGTCGATTGTCCCCCGCTCGACCAGCCGAATCGCCCGCGGGTACACGGATTCCTTCATCCGCCGAACCATGATCAACGAGAGCCCTTTGCGCCGGGCAGCCGAAGCCGAGAACGTGGTCTGGTCACTGCTCGGGATACCTGCCAGCACCACCCGAGCACCGGGTCGGGCCGCCTCGATCGCCGACGCGACGGCCTCGTCGGTGCCGGCGACCTCGAACACGACGTCGACCCCTCGGCCCTGGGTGGCCTCGGCCAGCGCGGACCGGAACTCGGCTGGATCGGCGCCGAGCGCGACGTCCGCGCCGTAATCCAGCGCGGCCTGCAGGCGGTGCTCCAGCGGATCGGAGGCGATCACTTGGGTCGCCCCGCCGGCCCGGGCCAGTTGCACCAGGCACAGCCCGATCGGACCACAGCCGATCACCGCCACCGTCGAACCGATCCGAACGTGTCCGAGGTCGTACGCATGCAGCGCGACGCCGAGCGGTTCGAGCATCGCCCCGTCGGCGTCGGACAGCGCATCCGGCAACGTGTGCAGCAACTCGTTGGGCCAGGTGAGGTACTCGCACAGGGCGCCGTCCGTGCTGCTGTGCCCGGCGAAGCCGACGTACGGGCACAGGTTCCGGTCGCCGTCCAGGCACTGCTCGCAAACCCCGCAGGGAATCGCCGGATCGACTGCCACCCGCTCGCCATGTCGAGGCCCGCCCGAGATCACCCCAGCGAACTCGTGCCCGATCACCAGCGGTGCCGAGAGCTGTGCGTCGCCGATCCCGGCATCCTCGTACCAATGCAGGTCAGAACCGCAGATCCCGACCGCCGTCACCCTGATCAGGCTGCTGCCGGGAACTGGAACCGGCATCGGCTCGTCGTCCCTGACTCGGATGTCACCGATCCCGTGCAAGCGCGCTGCTCTCATGCAGCAGAACCGTAGTCTGCCGCCAGGCCGGAGTCAGTTCGTGCATGACATGATACGTAGCCGGGGCGTGGACCCGATCCGTCAGTTTGTACATGATCGCGGAGCAAGAGCGTGCGCGTGATCATGCACGAACTGACCTTTTTGTCTCATCGGGGAGATACTCGCGACAGCGGGTCTGGAAGCAGAATTGAGTGAGATGCCGACCTGGTTCACCGCCGACACCCACTTCGGCCACGCCAACATCATCAAGTACTGCGACCGGCCGTTCGACTCGGTGGAGTCGATGCGAACGGAACTGGTGCGACGTTGGAACGACGTCGTCGCCCCGGGCGACCGGGTGATGGTGCTGGGCGACTTCGCGCTCGGCCGGATCGACGAGCAACTCGGGGTGCTCGCCGAACTGAACGGCACCAAGGACCTGATCGTCGGTAACCACGACCGGCCGTTCGACCCGGATCCGCGGCGGCGTGCGGAGTCGACGACGGGGTACCTCGCCGCGGGGTTCCACTCGGTGGTGCAGGGCACGATCGGGTTCACCCTGGCCGGCCAATACCCGGTGCTGGTCGGGCACTTCCCGTACGCCGGGGACTCACACGGCCCGGACCGCTACGTCGACCAGCGGCCCTACGACAGCGGCCTGCCGATCGTGCACGGCCACGTGCACACCACCTGGCGGCTGCGCGGGCGACAGCTCAACGTCGGGGTCGACGTCAACGATTACACCCCGGTCAGTGAGGACGACGTGGTCGCCGCCTTCGCCGCGGCCGGCGTCCTGTAATCAGCTCGCATATTCAGCTCGACATCATCAGCTCGACGAATCAGCGGAACTCGATGAAGCTCGCCTTACCGGTGCTCTTGAGCGCCTTGGCCCGACTCTCCGGGCAGGATTTAGCCAGCGCGTCCATAGCCGAGGCGTCCATTGTCGGCAGGGCGTTCTTCGCGCCGTAGAGATTCGCCAGCTCGAGGGTCAACGTGACGAACGCGATCTCCTTGCTCGGCTGTCGGTCCAGCTTCGGCTGGGCCTTGTCCAGCGCATCGCAGAACTCCTGAGCCGAAACCACACCGCCGGCCGCCACAGCCCCAAGCGTGCTCCCCACCGCGGAAGCGATCGCGGAGGCGGCGGCCTCCGCCTGTTCCTGTGCGGTTTTCCCCTGTTCCTGTGCGGCTTTGACCTGTTCCTGTGCGGTTTTCGCCTGCTCCTGTGCGGTCGAACTGTCGCCCGCGGAACCCGCGCATCCGGTCAGGGCCAGGGCCGAGCCGAGCAGGACGGACGCACCGAGTGCGGTGCGGCGACCGATCGAGCTTCGAGGGGTGGTTCTGCGCTGCACGGCTGCTCCCAAGCAAGTGGACGAGCGGGTGGACGAGCGGGTGGACGAGCGAGATCCGCAGCATGGCATTCCGGCCGACACCTGTCAGGTGAACGGACGATCGTCCACCGCGTAGGTTCGTCCCATGCCGAAGCATCCGTTGCCCGCCGCCGCGCGAGCGATCTCCGCCGCGACGACGGACGCCGTCGCGGCCGCCCGAGCTCAGGATGTTGCCACGTTCGACGAAGCCACCGAGCGGTTGGCGACGGCCGAACCCGAACAGGTCCGGGTCGTGCTGGGCGTTGTGGTCCGGGCCTTGCTCGAGGACCTGCACCCGGACGGCGTCGCAAGCGACGATCTGCTGGAATTGATCAAGAGCTGCGTGCGGACGTCGTTCGGCTGGTACCCGGCCGTCGACGTCCAGGTACTGATCGTCGTCCTCACCGGCGCTCTCGGCGTCCACGAACCGGACGAGGAGCCACGCAGGGTGACCGCGCTGGAAGTCGCCCGACATGCGCCGCTTTTCATTGCCGAGTTGCTCATCGCACCAGGCTCGGCCGCCCATACCGAAGACCCGCGGCCGCTGACTGAGTACTTCACCGACGCCTTTCTGGAGATCTCCCGTTCGGAACTGAACGAGATGCCTTAATTACTTAGAGCTACATTTTGCGCTGGCGACCTAACCACCCGTCACCCGCTTCCAGGCAGTTCAGCCCGGCTTTTGGGAGTGCAGAAGCACTTTAGCCGCAGTCCTCTGCTTCATGATCAATGCACGAGATTCACAACTCTTTCCCTAGGATGTCGGCTTCAGTCACTCTGAGCCCGTTGCGCCCCTCTGGGATGAGTTCAATTCCCGGCCGCTGAAAGGTCACCAGCGTTCGATGTCCGCTCCGGAAGCGCCCGATACTGGGTTCGACAGCCTCGTACTCGCACCCGATCCCACCCGAGCCGGAACCGGGACAATCGGCCGAAACTCGACACCTGAGTCACTCAGCGTAATCAGGACCAACCCCTATACCGGCGAGACGACCGAGAGCACCCTGCCGAGGTCAGCGCCGACCGCAACCGCGACCACCGGGCCGAGCGTCCCGACGCCGGGGACGGCGAACGCGGCGAGTCGGGTGCCTCTCCGCAAGCGTTTCACCGAACTCGATGGACTGCGCGGGGGTGCCGCCCTGGTGGTGGTCTTCTTCCACCTGCGCAGCCAGTTCCGAGACCTCGATGCCCCGCGACCGCTGGACCAGCTGATCAGCGGCGGGTTCCTGATGGTCGACCTGTTCTTCGTGATCAGCGGCTTCGTCCTGGCCCGAACAATGCTGATCACCCGGACGCCAGGCGACGTCTTCCGGTTCAGTTCGCTACGCGCCCGGCGGTTCCTTCCCCTGCACCTGACCGGTGTTGCCCTCGCCTTCGGGTGTGTGGCGCTGACCTGGCTGGCGCAGCACTACGGCTATCAGGACGCCCCGAACCGGCCGGCCTTCAGCACCGAGCAAGAGTCGCCGTGGGGCTACCTGTCGGCGATCCTGCTGCTGCAAGGCTTCGTCGGGCCGCAATTCGCCGGATATGCCGCGGCGTGGTCGCTGTCGATCGAGCTGTGGACGAACGTCCTGCTGGTGATCGCGATCGCCGCCGTCCCCTGGGCCCATCGCAAACAGCTGGTCGGCCCGGTCGCTGTCGTGCTGGGCACGCTCATCCTGTTCACCCTGGGCCGGGACGGCGAAAACACGATCGGCTGGACCGCCTTCGGCCGAGGCGTGACCGGGCTCGGCCTCGGGATGCTCTGCTACTGGGCCTACACCGCTGGCCTTCGGCGCGGGCTGGGGACGGCGCCCGGCGCCCACCGCCTGGCCGGCCTCAGCCACCCGGGCCTGCCCGAGCACGGCGGCCCTCCCGCCGCAGGCGACCTGCGAACGGTGGGCGACCGCCGCACCGGGGGTTACCGACCAGCCCGCTGGCCTGCGGTCGGCGCGGTGCTCGGCCTGCTCGGGCTGGCGATCTGCATGTATTACTCGGGCGATCTGCGCGCTCTGAACTTCCTTCCGGTCCTCTTGATCGCGACTGGGCTGATCTTCTGCCTGGTTCAGCCGTCTGACAGCCCGGCCCATCGGCTGCTGAATTCCCGGGTCGTGCAATGGCTAGGCAGCAGGTCCTTCGCCCTGTATGCCTTGCACGGGCCGGTACGGATGTCGATCAAGCTGGCCTGCCAGCTGGCTGGACTGGACCTGCACCACCCGAAGGTCGCCGTCTTCATCATCGTGGCCACCCTGATCGGGTCCCTGTCGGCGGCTGAAATCGGTCATCGGTTCATCGAACGGGCCTGGGTGCCGAAGAAAGCTGAGTGAGCGATGACTCAGAAGAACTGAACAACCACCCGTTCGAGCTCCGCGCGACGGTGGAGTACGCGATCGCCGAGTTTGCCGGTATGGCCGGCGAGCTGGATCTGATCTCGCATCTGGCGGAGGACTGCCCGGCGATGGTGACCGGTGACGTCGTTCGGCTGCGCCAGGTGCTCGGCATTCTGGTCGGAAATGCGATCAAATTCACCGAGCACGGCGATGTTCTGCTCCGGGTCGAGGTGGACGGCGACCAGCCGGACATCGAGCAACTGGACGCCGAGCAACTGGATCCCGAGCAGCTGGACGCCGAGCGGGACATCCAGCGCCGGGACACCGAACATCGCCCGGACGAGGTCCGGCTGCGCTTCACCGTGGCGGACACGGGCATCGGGATCTCGCCGGAGAACCTGGACCGGCTGTTCACCACCGACAACCAGGTGAATCCGGTGACGACCCGAGTCCACGGCACCGGCCTCGGCCTGGCGGTCAGTACGACGCTCGTCAAGACGATGGGCGGCCGACTGACGGCGACCAGCACACCCGGTGGCGGTTCGGAGTTCACCTTCGGCGTCGTGCTGGGTCGTTTCGACGACCCGCGCGCGCTAGCGCCCCACCGTCGAACCGGGAATCCCGAGCTCGCCCCGCTGACCGACCGGAACGTTCTGCTGGTGATCGATGACGAGACCGGGCGACAGCTCCTGCGCCGGGAGCTGGAGGGGTACGGGCTGGTCTGCACCGCCAGCGCGTCACCGCTGGATGCGGTGGCTCTGGTGGGTGCGGGCAGGAGCTTCGACCTCGCCATCCTCGACGTGGCGAGGCCGATGCAGCCCAGTGACCCGATGACGGACGACGTCCAGATGCGGGACGACGTCCAGATGATGGACGACGTCCAGCTGGCGATGGTGCTGCGTCGCCTCCCCGCCGGCCGACGACTCCCGCTGATGCTGTTATCGCACCCCGGACGCGAGCTCGAGCACGCGCAGGCGGATCTATTCGCTGCGGTCTTCACCGGGCCACGACGCGGTGCGCCACTGTTCGACGTCATCACCCAGGTTCTCTCCCCGGGCACCGCGAGCGAACCGTTCGGAGCATGCCAACCCAACCAACCATGCCAACCCAGCCAGCCTTGCCAACCCAACCAGCCCTAACACCCTCCTTCCTCGATATCTCGCCACTCATCATTTTTGTCGCTATTGTGATCGAGCGGCTACATACAGTGAAATTGAGGCGTGGGGGGAGCAGTGACAATGGACTGGCTGCCTTCCGGCGCCGTGACCATCGCCGCTATTGCCTTGCTGGGCGCGCTGGTGAGCATCAATCGTTCGCGAGTTCAGCCACCGGACGAGAAGAAGGTGTGGCAGCTAATGCTGCTGGGGGTCGCGATCGTCGCAGTCGCGGCGGTCGTCACCCAAGGCCTGGCGTTTGTCCCTTTCCGGGTTCCCCGGCTGACCGAGGCCGGGCAGCTCATCTTCAGCGTCGGCTGCATTCTGGGCTGCGCCATGCTCTACGAGGCCCTGGTGTTCTGGAATCGCGCCCGCACCCAGATGGCCGACCCCACCGATTCGCTCAACGGCCTCAGCGCGGTGCTCGTGCTGGCGGCTCTGGTCAATTTCGTGGTGGCCCAGGGTGGCCCGCCGAAGCACGGGCTGGCGCTGTGGCAATTGCAGGCTTCGATTCTGGCCTGCTCGACGGTGATCATCCTGCTCGGGACGGTGATCTGGGTGTCGGTGATCGGCGGCCTGATTCACGACCGCAGGCTCCAGTTGATCGCCCTTGCGCTGGCCCTGCTCTCCGGTGTCGAGATCATGGCCTTGATCGATGGCGACCCGCCAGCCATTGCGGCACCCGCCTGGCTGATCTGCGGGGGCCTGATCGCCGCGTGCACCTTGATCGCGCCCGGCACGGACATTGGCACCCCGTACATGTCCACCAACCAGCCCACGATCATGGGGGCCCTGCTGGTGCAGTCCTTCGGGGTCGTTCTCCTCACGGTCACCAACCCGATCGACATAGACCAAGGCCTGCCGGTGACCGGATTCGCGCTGGCCGGGGTGATCGGGGCGAGCGTGCGGGTCCTGCAGTTGGTTCGAGACGTCTCCCACCTAACCCAGACCAGACACCAGGCAATGACCGACGAGCTGACCGGGATCCCGAACCGGCGAGCCCTCCTGCTGGCGGTTGACAATGCCCTGCGCAACCGGCGATCGGCCGGCCTGCTCATCCTTGATCTTGACCGATTCAAGGAGATCAACGATCGGTACGGACACGCAGCCGGCGACCGGCTGCTGCGGCACGCGGCCGAGGCCTTCGCGACCCAGATTCCGGCGAGGGCCTTCCTGGCCCGCCTCGGCGGTGACGAATTCGCCGTCCTGCTCACCGATGCCGACACCGCCGATACCCCGCGGCTCGCTCATAACCTGGCTAGAGCCGCCGCCGTCCCGCTGCGCGACCCGAAAGGCCGGATGCTGCAGGTCGGCGCGAGCATCGGGATCGCCACCGTGGACCTGCCAGGAATCGACGGCGGTGAGCTCCTGCGCCGGGCGGATGTCGCGATGTACCAGGCCAAGACCTCCGGCTCAGGAGTGCAGGTCTACGACAGCGCTTTGGAGGCGGCCGCGCAAGAGCGACTGGAACTGATCGACGATCTTCGCCTTGCGCTGAAAAGCCCCGCACCGCAGGGGAATCAGATCCAGGTCCACTTCCAGCCCCAGCTGAACACGACGACCGGAAGGGTCGTCGGCGCCGAGGCCCTCGTGCGCTGGTGGCATGGCCGGGATGGCCTGCTGCCCCCGGACAGGTTCCTCGGCCTGGCCGAGCAGAACGGGTTGATGCAGTCGTTGACCGAACGGGTGCTACGGGACGCGACCACTCAGTCTGCCCGCTGGCGGGCGGGCGGGCACCGGTTGCGGGTATCGGTCAACCTGCCCGCCTCTGGTCTGCCCGACCATTCTCTGCTCTCGCTGATTGACGAGGTCCTGGCTGACGGGATGCCTGCGCAGGACCTCGTCCTGGAGGTGGCCGAGACCAGCCTGATGAAAGATCCCGCTCAAGCGCTGGAGGCGATGCACCGGATCGCCGCCCGTGGTGTGGGCATCAGCATCGATGACTACGGCGCCGGCTACTCCTCGCTCCGGTACATGAACGACCTGCCCGCCACCGAACTCAAGATCGACCGTTCGTTCACCGCCCGGATGACGAGCGACCGGCGCACTGCGGCAGTCGTGGCCGGCACCGTCGAACTGGCTCACCGCCTGGACATGCGCCTGATCGCCGAGGGCGTTGAGGACAACGCCACGCTGGCGATGATCAAGGACCTGGGCTGCGACGAGAGCCAGGGTGATCTGCACAGCCCACCGCTGTCGGGTGAGGACTTCCGCACCTGGCTGGACGCGCGCTCCCCCGCCTCCCCCGCCCTTTCCACCCGAGCCTGACCGATCAGGCGCAAATCTCAGCTCAGTCGGGGAAGGCTGCCCGATCGATCCTTCGGTGGTAGCGCTCTCCGACCTTTCCGCCCAGCATCGCGGCGAGGGCGCCGACCAGCAGGATCGCCACCAGGGCCACGATCGCGCCGGTGGTGGCGGTGCCCTCGTCAACCGGAATCCGGGGCAGGTCGAGTTTGGCGAGCACGTTGTACTTGGCACCGAACAGAGTGCCCGCACCGGCCAACCCGATGACGACGATCAAACCGATCAGCCAGACCGCCAGGCCCTGCCGGATGCCATCGAAGCGAGACATCCGCCCGGCCACATAGCCCCCAGCGAAGTAGGCAACCGCCAGGATCAGCAGCGCCGCGATCCCTCCGGCGAGGCCGATCTGCTCGCTGCTACCCAGCAGCCCGTTCTCCGCGCGTTGCCGGTTGACGTCGAGGTTGCCCGAGGTGGCGGTGTACCCGATCGCAATCCCGGCCGCGGATACGACCGCCAGCATCAGGACCGCGAGGCCGTTCGCCGACAGCCAGCCGAAGAAGGCAGCGCCCCAGTGGATGCCACCGAAACGCTCGTGCTGAGCGGCCAGCCGAGCTTGCGCATCGGCTGGCAGCCGAGCGCGCCTGAACGAGAACGTGCCGGTGCGCTTCTGGTCATTCGCCATCGAGATTCCCTTGACAGGTCCTGGCTACGGCAACGGCAAGCCGCAGCGGTGGCAAGAATCGGAGAGATGCGGGGGCGGACAACAGTGGTGCCCAAGCTGTTGACCTGTGCAGAGTGTGACGTATTCCGTGGATTTAGCAATCCACCCCATTGATGGCGCAACCCTCGAGCCTTTCCGCGCAACGACCGCCACCCTGCGTCACCGATTGGCGACCGGGCCTGGATACAAAAAGGGGGCGTCGCTGCGGGAAGGGGATCCGCAGCGGCGCCGCACTCAGTGTGGGTCACCTCAGGTGATTAGGCACTTCGGCAGATCACGAAGTGCGCCGCACTCTTGCGCAGCCTCACTGGACCGATCCGGTTCCGGAGCGTCAAGATGCTGAGGACTGGCGGTTCGGCCAGACTTCACCGCATGGTGATGCCCGGTCCTGACCCCGACAACTATCCGCCGATCGATCCGAAGGAACCCGTTCCGAATGATCCCGGCGAGCTGTCGCCGGACACTCCCACGACCCTGCCCCCGGCGCCAGTCGAACCAATGCCTGGCCCGGACGATCCAACCAGCATTCCCGAACCGGCCTGACGCGACGACCACTCAGCAGGTTAATCGGCGAACACGCCCGATGCCCTGGACACGTCGTACCAGCTAGTGGTCAGCAATCTGCCGAAGAAGGACCGTCCGGCATCGGTGACCACCCAGGGCTGAGCCAAGAGGTGACAGCCCAGCCACATCGACCGAAAACCCAGCAGCAGCAGACCTATTCACTCGAAGACCCAGCGGCCGGACTCGGTGAAACCGTCCCGCCCGGCCGGGCCGGCCGCCCGCCAGGCCAGAATCCGCTCCGGGCGCAGTTCGGTCAGCTGTCCGTACGCAGCGGCGTCGTACGTCCAGTCGTACTTGACGTTGTAGGCCTCGAGGACTTCCGGGCTGGTCGTCGAGCCGAGCACCACCCGGCCTTCGACAATCACGACGTCCGTCCCGCTTTCCAGATGGACGGTCAGCCGCGGGTCGACCGTCAGCTGCCGGCGAATGGACGGCGTGCCGATGCTCAGGTGCAGACGCTCCTGATACCAGACGCCCCAGACCGGGCGCGGGTGCGGGTACCCGTCGGAAACCGCCGTAACCCAGAGCGTACCCGGCTCCTTCAGCCGGTCTTCGACCCATTGCCAGGCGAGTGGTTGATGATTGCTCGGCGCCCCATACATTCGCAGATCCCGACGTTCAGCCATCGGCGCTCACCTCGTTGTGCAGCCAGACCCGGAGCGGGCCGAGCACGGTGAACCCGCTGGCGAGCGCGGGCGCGAGATCGTCCCCGTGCTCGTAGCCGACGACGGGACAGCCAGGGAAATACTCTGCGGCGGCGGTGAGAGCGAACGACCAGACGGCGGCAATATTGCTGCTGTCGGTGGCGAAGAGGTTGGAGAGGCCGACGACTCCCGTGCTGCGGTTCAGGGCGAAGCCCCCGCAGATGTCCTTGCCGTCCGCTACGGCCAGCAGGAGTACAGACGGGTCATCCAGGAGCGCCGGTCGGAAGACGTCCGGGGTTTCGTCCTGACCGGACCACGCGGCCTGCCAGTCGCGCAGTTGAGCGGCGGTGGAGACCCGTTTGATCGGCAAGGGTGGCGTTTGCGGTGCGGGCAGGGCTGCTGGGCGGTGGATCCACGCGGCGGTGAACAGCTCGATGAAGCCGTCCGAGGTGAGGTCCAGAGCGGCGAAACTGTCCTTGATCGAACACCCGGGTGACACCGTGTCGATGTCGGAAAGGACGTCGGTCGCCTTCGCATCGCGGTGCAGGGTGACGGCATCGGGGTAGTACTGCGGCGTGCGGCGAGCACTTGTCCAGGCGGTCTCCCCATAGGTGCTGGGAAGCCCGTGGGAGCGGCAGACCGAGGCACACCAGTCGGCATTGTTCCTCGCAGCGGCCTGGACTTCCTCCTCGCTGCAATCCTGGCTACGCATCGTCGAGGCCCGGCAGATCGGCGGCGGTGATGGTGCCGCTGTGCAGCGCCCACATCGCCAGCGGAAGCCGGAAATCCTCGTGTACCTGATCTATCCGGAAGGTGACCATTGCCGCGACACCCTGGCTAGCCAGTTGTTCGCGCAGTTGCTTCAGCACGTTGCGAACGTAGCCTGGCCGTAACCCCACCCGCTGACCGATCTGCCGATAGGTGGCGGGCGAGGCGTGCGGACCGGCCCGGGTGAGCAGCGGTTCGCAAAGCGCGGCCAGGAGCCGGCGCTGAGCGGGGGTGAGACCGACGCCCGGCGAATTGGCGGTCGTCGGCGTCTTGCCGTCCGGACCCAGCCGCCGCGGACCAGGTGCCAATCCACGGACGTCGACGTGAACGGCGTACTCGGCACCGAACCTACCGGTCACCACCACGGAGAACTGCAGGTGAGGCAGAGACGTGGTCGCCTCGCGCGGGCCGATCTGCCGTTCGATGCCGACCAGGGGGCGAAGGGTGATTTGTTTGGACGTCGATTCGTTGCGAATCAGCACGCAGTCCTCCAGCGCCCGCAACGTCGCCGCGAGTCGGGACACGTGGTCGTCCATCGGATCGTCGGCGATCCGCAGATCGCAACCACGGCCCCGGCCGATGGTTATCTCATGGTCGAGCACCAGCAATCGCCGCGCGCCGAGCACGCTGACCAGGGCATAAGGCGATCCGGCCGCTTCATTGGGGCTGTTTCGCGGTCGTGGGATCGGCAGCTCACTCACGCCGCGCCCAGGTCCACTCGACGACAGTACGGCACATACCCGTCAGTTTGTCGCAGTGTGGCCCGTCTGTCATAGCCTCGACCGACTCTAACCTGGCAACCACACCGAACCGCCGCCTGCCACACCCGGCCCGACTGCCCCGCGGACCACCGCTTGCCCCCTGCCTCGCCCCCCGCCTGCCTGCCCGTCTGCCCGTCCTTCCCCGCCCGCCCGTGCTGGCGAACGGGGAAGGGCAGGTGGAACTGTCAGAACAGCGAGTCGATCGGCCGCCCGGTCTCCAGCAGCGACTTGAGGCTGGACAGCACCATCGCCCAGCCATCGCTCACGTCGTCCACCTCGGTGGGGGCGAGATCCTCGTGCGTGACGGTCAGCCGAACGGCGTCCCCGACCGGTTCGAGGTCGAACGTCACCAGGGACGGCGGGGTCCCCGGCTCATCGGGCGACCCCCAGTTGTGCGACAGCCGGCGCGGCGGGTCAATCTCCAGGATCGTGCCGCCGCCGTCCGAGCCGCCGTCCAACCGGACGTGCTCCCACGAGCCGCCCTTACGCCAATCGGAGACATTGCGGTGTTTCCAGTACAGGGTGGTCTGCTCAGGGTCGGTGAGTGCGTCCCACACTTGCTGTGGCGTCGCGGCGATGTAGGTGACGTAGATCAACTTTGGCTTGTCCATGGGATCCTCCTGCTCTAGTCGGCGCTTCAGGGTGCTGAGCGCAGCCAGCTCCGATCGCTCGAACTTCGCGATCCAGCGCTCATAGATCTCCTGCAGTGGAACGGGATTCAGGTAGTGCAGCTTCTGCCGTCCGCGCCGGATCGTGCTGATGAGGCCGGCCGCCTCGAGCAGCACCAGATGCTGAGTGATCCCCTGCCGAGTGACACCCAAGCCCTGGCACAGCTCGCCAAGGCTCTGTCCGTTGTCGACATGCAACCGGTCGAGCAGTCGGCGGCGAGTCGGATCGGCTAGCACCCTGAAGACCGACGCCATGACGTCGTCCTCCCCTGGTTCCATCTCCTCAACAATAGGCAAGCAATCACTTGCCTGTCCAGAGATCCGGTGTCCGCCTACTATCTGCCTATGCTTGCAGGGAGCAATGTTCACGGAGAGCGCCTTCCGGGCGACCAAGTGGACCTGGCGGTCGACGTCTTCCGGATGCTCGCCGATGCCACCCGAGTGCAGATTCTCTGGGCGCTGGTTGACGGCGAACTCTCGGTCAGCGAGTTGGCCGACCGGGCCGCCAAGCCCCCCGCTTCGACGTCGCAACATCTGGCGAAATTGCGGACGGCTCGGCTGGTGCGCACCCGCCGCGAAGGGACGACGATCTTTTATCGGCTGGACAACGACCACGTAGCCCGCTTGATCACCGACGCCGTCTCCAACGCCGAACACGCCGGGCCCGACATCCCCAGTCATCACCGGGACGACGACTCCGGCGACCTGCGTGCACCCGAAAGGCCCGGCCATGAGCGCCCCCAACCCTGACCTCCAGCCCGGCGAAAGCCACGGGCCGGGGACCGAACCCGCCCGCAACCCCACCAACGGGCACGGACACGAGCACGGACACGGGCACGGACATGGGCACGGAGCCGAGACTCACGCTCCGCGCATTGGTCGCTTGGCGAATGCGGGGCACGGGCACCACGGTGGCCTGCGCGGCTTCCTCAGCGGCGTCTTCGCCCCGCACAGCCATGACGCCGCCGACTCCATCGACGACGCCCTCACGTCCAGCGCCGCGGGCATCCGGGCGGTCAAGCTGAGCCTGATCGCACTCCTGATCACCGCGACACTGCAGGTCGTCGTCGTTCTGGTCTCAGGCTCCGTCGCCCTGCTGGCCGACACCGTGCACAACCTCTCGGATGCGCTGACCGCGATTCCGCTGTGGATCGCCTTTGCCCTCGGCCGGCGCCCCGCTACCCGCCGTTACACCTATGGTTTCGGCCGAGCCGAGGACCTGGCCGGCCTGTTCGTGGTCGCGATGATCGCGCTGTCCGCCATCGTGGCCGGCTGGGAGGCGATCGACCGGCTCCTGCACCCACGTTCGGTGACTCACCTCGGCTGGGTCGCCGTGGCCGGGCTCGTGGGCTTTGCCGGCAACGAACTCGTGGCGGTGTACCGGATCCGGATCGGACGCCGGATCGGCTCCGCGGCGCTGGTCGCGGACGGCCTGCACGCTCGCACCGACGGCTACACCTCGCTCGCTGTGGTCGCGGGCGCCGCCGGGGTGGCGGCCGGCTGGTCGCTGGCCGACCCGATCGTCGGCCTGGTGATCACCGTCGCAATCCTTGCCATCCTGCGGACCGCCGCTCGGGACATCTATCGCCGATTGATGGACGCCGTGGATCCCGGCCTGGTGGACGCCGCCGAGGCCGCGCTGACCTGCCAGCCGGGAGTTCTTGCGGTCCGCACGGTTCGGATGCGCTGGATCGGGCACCGACTGCATGCCGAGGCCGAGCTCAGCATCGACGCCACCACCAGCCTCGATGCCGCTCACCAGCTAGCCCACGATGCCGAAGCCACGCTGATTCGCGCCGTCCCCAAGCTGACCAGCGCTCTGGTTCACGCCTACCCCGCGCACCCGAACGAAACCCATCTGTCCGAGCCCAGGCCCTCAGCCCACATCCTGAGCCCACGCCCCGAGCCCATCCTGAGGCCCCGCCCCGAACCCACGCACTGAGCCCACGTCCCGAACCCACGCACTGAGGTCGGTGTCGCCGCAAGGTCGCCCGCTCCGTGATCTCACCGATCACGAGCGAGCGGGCGAACCCTGACCGCGACTACTTCTTCTTGCCGCCCTTGTTCTTCTTCTTGTCCTTGCCCTTCTTGTCCTTCTTCTTCGCCATAGCCGTACACCTCCCGTTCATCCGCAAGACATGTCCGAGACATGTTAGACCATCGATTCCACAACCCCCGCACGGCCCTCAACCCTCATCCGCCAGCGCGAAGACTTTGTCGCGTATCACCGACAAACCCTTCGCGATCACGGAGAAACCAGAACCAGGATGATCAACGCGGAACGGCGCCAGTCACCGCGGCGGACATCGCCGAACACCTCGGCATCTCCCGAGCCACAGCCCAGCGTGATCGCGCGGCTTTGGTCGATGCGGGACGTGCCACGACGACCCTTCGTTACGGCAGTCCCGGCCGCCCGGAGCAGCACTACACCGTGATCGGTCAGCGCCCCCAGCGCCGCCCGTGATCGCGCACAGATCCACAACAACCTCCCGTGATCCTCTGATCTGGGGAGGAGCCGCTCCAGCACCGACCACTCCACAGCTGACAATTGGTGTTTCAGGCACGATCACCGGGACGAAACCTCAGCGCCAGAGGCACTTAGGAATCGATGCCGTACGTGTCTCGGGCGTTCGTCATTCGCTTCTCAACGATCTTGATCTGCTGCCGGTCGAAGTCGCTGACGTCGACCTTCCGCTCGGTCAACCACGCGCGCAAACAGTCCATCGATGCCTGGTTGAACATTCGATAGAACATCTCCTCGTCAACGAAGCCGAAGTGCAGCGGATTGTCACCGCGGGCGATCTCCTCCCGCAGGCTCGGTCCGGCGGAAAAGTTGACGTCGAAGCGCTCTTTGAGGGTCAGCTCGAGGTCCTTGAGGGCGAGCCGGTAGGCGCGCTTGCCGCGCAGCAAGCGGTACTCGCGGACGGGGCTGCCCAGCAGCAGTCGCAACGTCATCGGCAGCACCGAGCGGAAAATCGGCCACCGATGGACGCCGGGACCGAGCCGGATCGTGCCGACCTCGCCGTACCGGCCCTGTGGGGGCCGCAGCGCACAGACCGCCATCTCAACGAAAAGCGTTGGATAGGTGACGAGAACCCGAATGAAGAGGGTGACGACGACCTGCCCGTCCCAGGCTGTCAACTCGAAAAAGGTGTACGGCCGGGCCGATTGGTGAGGATTGTCCATGAACCCGCGGATCACGTCGTCCGACACCGACGGGACCGGCCGGCGGAACCTGACGAGCGCCTCGCCGTCCTCAGGCACCGGTCCGGACCGAAACAGACCGCCGACCGCGATCGCATGGCCGCCGACAACGTAGAGCCGGTTTC
>JANNPJ010000025.1:0-19819 GCA_031400005.1 Kineosporiaceae bacterium
TCGTGGCTCGCTCCTGGCCGGAGCTGACCTCATCGAAAACCACGGTGGAGCGGGCCGCAGAGATCCTTGGCGTGAGCGCACCAGCCAAACTCCCCGCGGTTCCGGTAGGCGAGGAATCCACCTTCGGAGATTGTGGATGAACGCCGCTCGCGCACTGCTGCCCGGCGTCATCCGGGCGACCCCCTGGCGACCGGTGGCCGCTGGAGCCGGCACTGCTCTGGCCTTCGTCGTCACCATGACACTGGTACCGGTGACTCTCGACGTCAACGGCGTGACGAGGGTGCTGCGGCTGGCCGCGTTGCTCGGCGCCGTGGGTCTGGCGTTCCTCTTGGACGATCCAAGCGAGTGCACCACAGCTGTGACGCCAGTGTCCCGCCGGTTGCGAATCCTCTTGCGACCGCTCATTGTTGCCCCGGCCGCTGGGCTGTGGTGGGGTGCCCTGACCTTGGTCCTGCGGGCCGATGTCGATCGGGAGGTGTGGATGGCGGTCCCACTGACCGGGATCACCGTGGAAGCCGCCGTCCTCGCTCTGATCGGGGTCGCCGTGGCGGCGCTGGGCGTACGCCGAGTGCCGCATGACGGTGGTGGCGCGCTGGCCGCTCCCACGCTCATCGCCCTGGCTGTACTCGGGCAGGTGCTACCCAAGCGGCTGATGATGTTCCCGGCCCCCGACAGCGCCCACTGGGAGCAGCAGCACCGAGTCTGGGTCTGCTTACTACCGCTGGCCTTTGGACTGCTGATCTGGGCCGCCCGGGACCTGCGCAGCACCCGCCTTGCCTCGTCACTCTGGCATCGGCAGAAGATCACCTACCACCGCACTCGAGACACAGACCCGAGCGTCGGGGTTGATGCCGGAGATTTTCACTGTGGTGCCGCCGCCAACGAATGAGGCGAACACGTCATGCTGGCCGGGCTGCAGGACGACGGGTATCTTCCCGGTGCCGATCGTGATGATAGCCGGGGTCTCGACATTTGACGTGTAGGTGAGCTTGACTTTCCAAGCCCAATCCATGACGTCGGAGGCTAGCGGGACAACCAGTTCCGTTCTGCCGCACAGCGGCGCATAGAGCGGACTAGCGGTGCCGAAAACCGTTGCCTTGCGGATTCTTCCCAATGGGTCTGCGATGGAGACGTGAGGTGACCAGGTAACGAAGCGCGGCTGAATTGCCATCGGCTTGATCACGTGGCTGAGATGATTTTTGTCCCCGAAGTCAGCGACCATGATGTCTCGTGGCACGCTCTGATCAAACATGTCTACCGGCTCATCGCTTGCGCTGAGACCGGCCCGCACATTCTCCAGATACTCCTCGCCGGGGTTCTCCGTCCACCTGTCCATGAATCGATTGCCTGAGATGAATCCACCCACCGTGAAGAGCACAACGATGACCGCCGCCCCGGCAACAAGCACTCTTGGTCGAGCGAGTGTCCAGTTGCGTATCACGTCCTTCTCCCGGTTTACCTGGCCCTCGTCGCCCGCCGGTCCCACCCGCAGCGGAAGCCAGGCCAGGGCCGCGCACAGCGGCGCAAGCAGCGCGAGGTCCGTGGAGTAGCGCACGTCGCGGCCGATCGACGGGCCAATAAAACCACCACGGGCCTGGGAAAGCATGACGACCGTGGCGGCCAGGTAGATGCCCATGATCAACCACGCGCGCCAGGCCCCACGTCGCGCCATCACCGAACCGATCACGACAATCGCACCGATGAGCCAGGTCAGATGCAAGAAGAGCGAGGGGGCCATCGGCCAAGAACTGCCGGATGCCGCGCCTGCATACCATTCCAGAGGGCCACCCAGAATGCTCGGCAGCAGCGTCTGAAACACCAAATCGCTCCCCAGGCGCAGGGTGTCAACCAGTCCCGGCCGAGGAGCGGCGCCTGCCTCGGTGGCGCTGCTGTGGATAAACACATCGGTAGCGGTGCTGTGGATCAGGTAGAACGTGGAATAGCCGGCAGCCAGAACTCCCTGCGCGGCCCAGTATTTCGGCCGCTGCCGCAGCTCCCGCCACGGCCTGCGGAGAAACGGCCCGGGCACCAGGTACAGCACCGTGACCAGTACGATCACCGTCACCACCGTCAGGGCCTTCTCGAAAGCGAACAGGCCACCGGCCACCGCGGCCACCGCGCCGACGGCGTCTCGGCGCCGGCCACTGTCCACGTACCCCACATGGAAATACAGCGCCAACGCCAGCGACAGCATGACCGGCAGCCACTGCATGCCCGCAGCCCACCAGACGGTGGCGGCAATCGGCACGGTCGAGGCACAGAACGCAGCAAGCGGCACGAGGATGGCCGGGCGCGAGCCAAACAGTCGTTGCAGCAGGAGCAGCAGCGCGACGTCCGTCGCAACCACCAGGCCGGTCTGCACCGTTACCGCCGGCCACCAGGCGAACGGGGCGAAATGCGTCACGAGCCACGCCATCAGCCAACTCGCCGGCTGGAGATGGCCGTTGTAATCCTGGATCACCAAGTCGACGCTGAGTGGGCGGTCAGCGACTATCGCAAGCATGTTCAGGTCGTCCTGCCACCACCAGGACGACCCCACCCGGATGACCGTCAGAACCGCATGGATGGCGACCAGCAGCAACGCCAGACCGGTGACCCGGCCGATGGTGATGCGCATGTTTACGTCTCTTTCCAGTACAGGTAAGGGGGGACGGCGGAACCGACTGCTCGCTGCCTCATCGATCAACTGCAGCGACCTCCTGGACAGCAGATTGCAGGCGCGATGGGGCAGCGATGCCCTCGTGGTGACAAAGCACTGGACCCACCCCTGATCAAACCCGCCCCGACCCCCGTCGACCCCTATGATCTACGCAAACCGGGAATTCCCGCTAGTCCGGATTTCAACCACTACCGTTGCCGAAGTGGCAACAGAAGTGGCGGGACCTGGCCGCGATGGGCGACGTTGGGCTGGTGACCAACGACATCGCGCCAGGAACACCTCCGTCCGACGCTCCGAGCCCGGCCGACCTTCTCGTGCCCGCCGACGGATACGTCGGCGACCCCGCTGTAGAGGCGGAGTGGGACGAGCGGTACTCCGACCGGGAACGGCTGTGGAGCGGCCAACCCAACGGTGCACTCGTAGCTGAAGTCGCCGGGCTCACACCCGGACGGGTGCTCGACGTCGGCTGCGGCGAGGGAGCAGACGCCATCTGGCTGGCCGGCGGCGGCTGGGATGTCACCGCGCTTGAGGTCTCCGGCGTGGCATTACGGCGGGCGGCCGGACATGCGCGGGACGCCGGTGTCTCGGTTCGCTGGGTGCATGCCGGGCTGGCGGAGGCAATGTTTCCGCCGGCGACGCCTCCGCCGGCGACGCCCTCACCGGCGAGACTCCTACCGGCGTCCTTCGACCTGGTATCCGCGCAATACCCGGCCCTGCTGCGAACTCCTGATGCGGCGGCCGAACGGGCGCTGCTCGCGGCCGTCGCACCGGGTGGGGTGCTCCTCCTCGTGCACCACGCGGGGATGGAGACCCAGCCGGCGCACGACAGCCGTTTCGATCCGGCCGACTACGTCTGGCCGTCGATGGTCGTCGCGCTGCTCGACGACGACTGGGACGTAGAGGTGAACGAACAGCGCCCGCGAGTCGTACCCGACGGCGGCGCCGGGGCGCATCACACCGACGACGTGGTGCTGCGCGCCCGCCGACTGCGCTGATGCCCACCGCAGAGATTGGGGAAGAATCTGCCCATCACACATGAGCAGGGCCTTCCCCAATCACGTTTCTTATCAGCCTTTTAGCGCTCTAGGTCACTCGGCCTGAGCCGCAGCCGACGTCAGCGACTGGGCCTGGGCGATGAGGGCCGCGAGATAGTCACCCGCGGGTTCGCGGCGAGCGAGGTTGGCCGCTTGCCCGGCCCAAAGGCTGGCGTGCTCGACATCGCCCTGAGCGTAGGCGGCCGACCGGATCGGCCGCATCAGGGCGTTCTGGATCGGATAGCCCGGGACCTGGTCCTCGGCCGCAGCCAGCTCACGGACAAGGTCGTTGAGGATCCCCCGGGCGTGCCTGCCGGAGAAGAGCCGGGTCAGTACGGTGGTCCGGGCAGCGGGCGAGAGCAGGGCCGCCTTGTGTATCTCGCTCGCCCCGGACTCGGCGGTGGCGAGGAATCCGGTGCCGATCTGAACCCCATCGGCGCCGAGGGTGAGTGCCGCGGCGAGACCTCGCCCGTCGGTGATGCCACCGGCAGCCACGACGGGAATGGAGACGGCGTCCGCGACCTGAGGAATCAGCGAGAAGGTGCCGACCAGCGATTCAGTCACCGGTCGAAGGAACGCTCCGCGGTGGCCGCCGGCGTCACTGCCGGAGGCCACCACGACTGACAGGCCGGCCGCCTCGACAGCCAGTGCCTCGTCGACGGTGGTCGCTGTGCCGATCGTGACGATGCCGCGGTCGTGGGCCCGCTCGATGATATCCGGTGAAGGCAGCCCCATCACGAAGCTGATCACTGGCGGGGCAGCGTCCAGCAGGGCCTCAACTTGGGCCTGGTAGTCGGGAACGAAGGGTGCCGTCAGATCAGCCGGGGCGACCTTCAATTCGGTGAGCAGGGGCTGCAATCGATCAAGGTGCACCGCCAGTTCATCGGCGGGCAGGCGTCGCGCTTCGGCCGGTTGCGGCACCCACAGGTTGACCGCGAACGGCCCGTCGGTAGCAGCCCGCAGCGAGGCCACGAGTTCGGTGATCGCGGCCGGCTCCACGTGGTGGGCGCCGAACGAGCCCAACCCACCGGCATCGGTGACCGCGGCGGTCAGGGCGATCGACGACAGGCCACCGCCAAAGGGGCCTTGGATCACCGGGTAGGTGATCCCCAGCAGGTCGGACAGTCGTCCGCCGGCCAGTGGGGCAATCACGGTGCTGATCGGGTTGGTCATGACGGGCATGCTCCCTGGGAATCGAGCGTCGGGGTCGAGCCGGACGAGCCGATTCAACCTAGACGCCCGGTCAACTAAATTGCAAGCAATAGTTGACCGGGCGTATAGTCCGCAGCATGGGTCGAACCAGCACTGCTCAAGACCGATTGGTCCGGGCAGCACAGGACCTGATGGGCGGCCGTGGCTACGGCAACGTGGGAGTAGCGGAGATCTGCCGGCGGGCAGAGGTGCAGAAAGGCAGCTTCTATCACTTCTACGACTCCAAGCAGGCGCTGACCATCGCCGTCGTCAATACCCACTGGGATGAGCAACGCCAGATCTGGCACCGCCTGCTCTCGGGTCCACCCCCGGCCTTGCTGCGGTTAGAACGATTGCTGCTGGCTCAGGTGGAGGGGCAGCGCGAGTCTCGGGCCCTGACTGGCACGGTGAACGGTTGCCTGCTGGCCAACCTCGCACTGGAACTTGCCAATCAGGAGCAGGCCGTCACCACTCGACTGGCTGAGGTGTTCACCGAACAGATCGAACTGGTCCTGGACATCCTGAAGCAAGCCGTTGCCGAAGGTTCTGTTACTCAGGAGATGGCAACCCGCGACACCGCCCAAGCGATTCTCGCCCTGCTCGAGGGCATGGTCCTGTTCGCGAAACTGAGCAACGACCCATCCGTGATGAACGGTCTCTGGAGGCAGGTCAGTTCACTGATCCAGTCGCACGCGACGACGGCGGCAGCCGTCTAGACCTCATCCCACCACCGCTACGCAGCCCCCAAAGGCACGTCATGAAACGCTAGGGCACATGCGTATTGACGAGATCATCACCTACATCGACGGACTCGGAGATGTCCTGGCGCTCAGGCCGCAACCTGGTGATGGTTCACCAGAGATCAGCTGGGGTGACACCTTCTTTTACTACGCCCCCGACGGCGTCGTCCCGCAGACTCAGCCGTTCGCGACCATCGTGACGAAGGACTACCCCGACGATCAGTCCTCACATCTGGACCGGCCCGACGCCTTCCGGTTGAACATCTCGGCCGGAGCAGCGCAGTTCCGCCAGCAAGCCGGCCACAAGCCGCAGGACGCGGCAGCGCACGACGTGGATCCGGCCGCTGCGGACGTCGTGTTTCCACACCCGGTCTACGGCAGTCTCGGATGGCTCTGCGTCGTCAACCCGGGGCCGCGCACGGCGACGCCGATTCAAGAGCTACTTCGGACGGCGCACCAGCTCGCCCGTACTCGCTACCAGCGGCGCCAGGACGTCACCGCATCCACCGAGTGATCCTGAGCTGACGCTGACTACTGTGCCACGGTTAGACCCGATTCCCATCAACCCGGCGGAGCGTCAGTGGCTGGTCTCGGTTGCCTTGCGTCGCGGGATCAGGTGGAGGACAGCGACAACGACGGCTCCGACGACGAGGCCGATGACGGCGGAAGCGAGGGTGTTCGCGAGCCAGGCCAGGAACGCACCGATCCCGGCCACGTCGTGGACGGCCTCCTCCGCGTGGTGCACCAGCTCGTACGGTGCGTGCCAGCCCAGATCGTCCACGCCCACGAGCAGGATGTGACCGCCGACCCAGAGCATCGCGACGATCCCGACGGTCGACAGGACGGTGAGAACCTTCGGCATCGCACGGACGAGGAACCGCCCGCCGGCCGCTGCCGCGCCGTTCCGGGTTTTCGCCAGGCGCAGCCCGATGTCGTCCATCTTCACGATCAGCGCGACGACGCCGTAGACGAGCACGGTGATGCCGAGAGCGACCACGACGAGAATGAGGGCGCGCGAGATCAGCGGTTCGTCGGCGACCTCGTTCAGGGCGATGACCATGATCTCGGCAGAGAGGATGAAGTCGGTGCGGATCGCGCCGGACACCATCGTCTTCTCGGTGTCCTCACCCTGCATCGCCGGCACGCCGGCCGATTCCTTCGCGTGCCCGCTGAAGAGCTCGTAGATCTTCTCGGCACCCTCGTACGCCAGGTACGTGCCCCCGACCATCAGGATCGGCGTCAGTAGCCACGGCAGGAACTGGCTGAGCAGCAGGGCTGCCGGGAGGATGAACAACAGCTTGTTACGCAGCGAACCGACCGCGATCCGCCGGACGATCGGCAGCTCCCGGTCCGGGGTGAAGCCGTGCACGTAGCGGGGCGTCACTGCCGTGTCGTCGATGACGACGCCGGCGGCCTTGACGCTCGCGCGCCCGGCCGCTGCACCTACGTCGTCCACCGACGCCGCGGCGAGCTTCGCGAGCACCGCGATGTCGTCCAGCAGAGCTGCCAGTCCGCCTGCCATCAGATCTCCCTCGTTGCGCGTTGTGAGGTCCACTGTCCCATCCCACCGGCTACCTCCGCCGCTCAGGTTGTCCCCGTGGTGGCCATCCACGCGCGTGAGGGTGAGTTGCCGCAAGAGATAGTCGCCGAAGGTACCGTCGTCCAAGAATTCCCAAGGGTCACTCCCCCGGCCCACGCGACGCGACTGATCTGTCCCTGGTCGCAGACCCTGCACTACGAATCTCCTCAGGCGGAGCGCACTACGGGGTCAACCGTGGATCGGGGACCATCAGCCATCAGGTGGTTGCGGACAAGTTTGTGCCAACGGCGCTGCCGGTAGCGGTACAGCCACACCGCCACGACCGCGACAATGCCGGTCAGCCGCCCGGCATCGAGCTCCACCGTGTCGCTGTAGCGGCAGTGCCCCGGCCCGGCCGGCTCGACGTGCAGGGTGTGGTTCCACTCCTTGAGTAGCCCTCCATATTCGCGGGTGCGCAGGGTACGGGTGGCGTCATCGAGCTCGACCACGTGGATCGTGTGCCGCGACAGCGGAATCAGGTGGAACAGCAGGAGCCAACCGCGAGCGCACTCGCCTTCACGGATCGCAGCCGTACGCCCGGCCAGCGCGGGGACACCGAACACACCGCGGCTGACGTACAGGAACGAGGCCGGATGCAGCAACGCGTGCCAGACCTGCTCAGCGCCGGTGGGCAGCCGGGTCTCGACATGGATCGTCCGCAACGAAACCTCCAGAGAGTTAGGGTCAGCACAAGTATGAGCAATTGCTCAGTTTGTTGACTACTCGCATTTGCGGAGGTCGGACGGGATGGCGGCCAAACGCCTACAGCCCAGGAAAAGGGCGACACAGCAACGGGCGATCGATACGCAGCAACGGCTCCTGGAAGCGGCTGCTCGCGTTTTCTCCGAGTACGGCTACGCCGCGGGCACCACCAACCGCATCGCTGAGGCGGCCGGACACTCGATCGGATCGCTGTATCAGTACTTCCCCAACAAGGACGCCATCCTGGTCGAGTTGGCCACCGACCACGCACGCTCCGGCATCACCGCCGTCCGGCGCCACCTGGACGGCGGCCCGCTACCCGAACTGTTGGAGGACCGGCTCCGGTTGTTCATCCGGGCAGCCATCGACAATCACCGCGGCGACCCCGCCCTGCACAGGGTCCTCTTCGAAGAGGCTCCCCGGCCCCCCAAACTGCTCAAGCTGCTGCGCGACGCCGAGAATCAGGCCGTCGACGCCGCCAGCGTGCTGCTCGGCAGCGACCCACGCGTGAGCGTCCAGGACATTCCCCTCGCCGCGCGCATGGTGGTGACCTCCATCGAGTCCCTGGTCCACCGCTTCGTCACTCACACCCCACCCACCGATCTCGACCGCTTCGAGGACGAACTCGTCGCCATGCTCACCAACTACCTGACCGGGAACAGCCAGTAGCCCTCGGCTCGTGGAAAGCAGCTGTGCATCGCTGATTGCCTGTGCTCGCGGTCGACACCAACATGCTGGCCACGTAGCGTTCGACCGATGACAGAGCGACGTGCGATCCTCAGCGGCTCGACGTTCGAGGAGCAGATCGGCTATGCCCGCGCCGTGGTCGACGGCGACTGGGTGCATGTGTCCGGGACGACCGGATTCGACTACACCAGCATGACCATCTCCGACGACGTCCTGCAGCAAGCCGAGCAGTGCCTGCGCAACATCGAGGCGGCGCTCGCCGAGGCGGAATGCACCTTCGCCGACGTGGTGCGGGTGCGGTACCTGCTCCCCGACCGCGCGGACTTCGAACCCTGCTGGCCGATTCTGCGGCGCACCTTCGGCCAGGTCCGGCCGGCTGCCACGATGCTCGTGTGCGACCTCCTCGACCCGCGCGTGAAGATCGAGATCGAGGTGTCCGCCCGGCGGACCACCGTGGCCTAGGCCGCAGAGGTTCGCCGCGCGAGTCCGGCCAGCAACCGGCGCACTTCGGCCAGCGGCACCATGGCCGTATCCGCGTGCAGATCGGCCAGGCCGGCCTCAATGAGCTGTCGGGCGAGCACGGTGGGGCCAATGCCTCGGGCCCTGGCCTCGGCTTCGAGCTGCTGGGAGACACTGACCGGCAGCCGCAAGGACCGCCCGATCATCGGCTCGGCGGTGTCCGGCACCGGCAGACCCGCCTCGGCGCCGTCGGCCAGGATGTCGGCCAGTGAGTTCTCTAGGGGGTTCTTCATGACGTCCTCCCGGTGTTGCCATCGAAGACCTCAACCTCATCGGGATACATGTCCCGAGCGGCGAGGATGTCCCAGTCGTTGTCTTCGACCGGCGATTCGGCCACCAGAACGACGAGGTGGCGCCCGGCCGGAGTGATACCAAAAATCGCTGCCGCGTCCTCACTGACGTGGCGGGTCAGCCGCGGTGATGAGTGCAACACCGCCCAGACCTCCGGTGCCGAGAGCCCGGATACCTCCAGGCCCTGCAACGCCTCGGGCGTGTAGGTGTACCGTTCCTTCACTCGATCACCGTAACACGCGCGTGATACGCCGTCGCCAGTCCTCGGGACGGAATGCTCCGTCCGCCAACTCGAAGGCACCCGCACGAACAAGATCATCTGAGCTGGTCCCAGGGGACGACCGCCGCGGTGAGGCCGCGGCCCGGACTTAACGGCGGACGGCCTTGGCGAGGGTCCATACCGTGTCGACGACCAGCACGATCCACCACAGGCGCAGTCCAGCGGCGACGATGCTGCTCATCGTGCGCTCGGGCCGGAACGGGTCAATGGTTTCGCCGACACCGAGGATGCCCGCCACTGGCAGGTCGGTGACTGTCGCGCCGGCGATGAGCAGCGCGATGACAAAGCAGCTGGCATGCCCGGCCAGACCGGCGAGCAGTCGGCCGCGGCTCTGGCGCTTCACGGCAGGCGGACCGGTATCGCTGGTGTCGGCCGGTCGGTCCGAGGCGGCGACCGGTTCCGGCGCGCGCGGTGGTGGCGCCGGCTTCTCGGTCGCGCGGGGTGACGGTTTGTCGGGCACGCCGGTTGGCGGTCTCTCGGGTACGCGGGGTGACGGCGGTTTGTCGGGCACGCCAAGCCGGCGGACGGCGGCCGGCACGAACACCGCCCCGGCCAGGATGACGGCCGCCGCGACGAGGCAACCGAGCGCCCAGGAACCGCCGTCATACAGCAACCCGGCCGCGACCGACCCGATCAAACCGCCCAGCAGAGCAGCCGACTCGTACCATCCGAGTCCGCGGCCGAGGTGGCTCTGCCCGGCGACCTCGGCGATGATCGCCTGCTGCACCGGCAGCACGATGGCCCAGGCTGCGCCGGCCAGCACCCAGCAGATCGCGATCACCACGGGGTTTGGGGCAAAGGCGAGCGACGCCGCGAAGAGCGCGCTTGCCGCGGACGCGGCCGCGAGCATCCGGGTACGCCCGAACTCGACCACCCAGCGGTGCAGGTGCGGGGGCAGGACGCTCATCGCCACGGCGCCGGGCAGGAACACCGTGGCGATATCCAGTGGCGCCAGGTCGAAGGCGTTCTGGAGGTGCAGCAGGAGCAGCAGGCTGACGGTGCCTTCAGCGGTCATGGTGACGACCACCGCCGCCAGCATCGGAAAGAGCTGGCGCAGCAGCCCTCTTCGCACCGGACCAGCCGGATCCACCGGTTGCATCACACGCCGCGGGGCCGCCAGCAGATAGCTGGCACCGGCGAGGCTCACGCCGGCCAGAGCGAGGAACGTGCCGGGGTAGCCGATGATCCCCACGGCGATCACCGCGGGCACGAATACCGCCCAGCCGCCGAACTCTTCCGCCGCGACCAATCGGGCGAAGACCCCGGAGTCCTCATGCAGGCGCTCGCCCACCAGCGCCCGCAGCGACACCCAGAGCAGCGCGCCACCGGCGCCACCGACGGCCGCGGCGAGGTAGGCGATCGACAGGGTGCTGGCGAGGGCGTACCCGGCACAGGCGACGGCGTACAGCAGAGCCCCAGCTGCGGCGAGGGAGCGGCGCTCGAATCGGTCGGCCAGCGCGCCGGTGATGGGACGGGCGACAAGCGAGACCGCCAACTCGACGGCGAGCAGCACCCCGATCGCGGTGGGCGACGCATCGAGCGCGGCGCCCGCGAACAGCGGGAGCAGGAAGTCGACAACCTCGCCGGTTCCGCGAAGGAGGACCGCGGACGATAGGGCGCGACTCTCCCGCAGCACAAAAGACGTCATGATACGAGTGTACTAGTACGACTGTATCGTGAAAAGAGCTAAGCTGCTGCCGTGCCTCGTCATGTCGATCCCGATCAGCGCCGGCACGACGTCGCCCAGGCGGTCTGGCGCATCGTCGTCCAGCACGGCCTCGCCCGGGCGTCCGTGCGTGCCGTCGCCGCCGAAGCCGGCCTGTCCGTGGGCGCGCTGCGGCACTACTTCAGCGAGCAGCGCGGCCTGCAGATGTACGCGTTCGAGCTGATCGGCGAGCGTTACGAGGAGCGCCTGAGCCGGGTCGACATGACCGCTCCCGTCCGGGACCGAATCGAGAACACCCTGTGGGCCCTGCTGCCCACCACACCCGAGCAGGTAGAAGAGGAACAGGTGCGGCTGGAGTTCCTCGTCCAGTCCCGCATCGACCCGGCGCTCGCATCGATCGTCGAGACCGACCGCGCCCAGGCGGTCGAACTGACCCGCCAGGGCATCGTGGCGCTGCGCAACGACGGCCAGGCGGCCGCGGACATCGACGTCGAGGCCGCCACGGTAGAACTGCTCGCCCTGCTCGACGGACTCGCCCAAGCGGCCGCCCTCAGCCCCGCCGCGATGCCCGCCGAACGCCTCCAACAGGCCTGCCGGCGGTGGCTCGACCGTCTCGCGGCCGGCCGCTAGGCGGCGCTCATCGCCGGCCGGCAGTCATCCCGTCGGCGGCCGATCCCCGGAGCACGGCTTCGGCCACCACCAGGTCCTGCCAGGACATACCGACGCTCTTGAAGACCAGCGGCCGTCCTGGGTCGGGCAGGACCCGCCCGGTGACGACGTCGCGCATCGGCACGAGGTCCTCGACCTGGAGAGCGCCCTCGTCCAGAGCCAAGCAGACATCGCCGGCTTCGCGTAGGGCGGTGGTGATGTCCTCGACCACGACGGTGGCCCGGGTGCACAAGGCGCCGGGCAATTCCCGGACGTCGGGTTCGTGGGAGCCAACGGCAATGACGACGGCGGAATTGGCGATGAGCTCAGCCTCGAACAGGGGAGATCTGCCCGTGGTGGCGCACACGACGACGTCCGCGCCGCGCAGGACCTCGCGAGCCCGCGAGCCGCCGAGCGGGACGACGTCAGCGCCCTCGGCCGGTGTCACCCGGATCGGGTCGCGGACCAGGTGGGTCACCGAACCCAGCGATCGGTGCGGTGCGAGCACGGCGGCCAGGGTCGCGATGTGGCCGTGGGCCTGCGGACCCGCGCCGAGGACCGCCAGCGCTACTGGCCCCGTTCCGGCCTCCAGTCGGCGCGCGACGGCAGCCACCGACACCGCGGGTGTGCGCAGCGTCGTGAGCGCCGTCCCGTCCATCACCGTGACCAAACTCAGGGACTCGGCATCAAACAGCAGATAGGAAGCCTGGATCCGAGGCAGGCCGCGAGCGGGGTTCTCGGGTGCCACCGTGGCGATCTTGATCCCGACGTACGCCCCACGACCGGCGGACTTCAGACCGGCAGCCTCGGACGGCATGAGCAGGAACTGTCCCGAGCGCAACCTGACGGCCTGGCGCGGGATGTCGGTGGCGGGATCGACTCCGGCGTGCAGTGCGGCGGTGATCGCCGCGACGGCGGCATCGGGGCTGCACCCCGCGCGGACGGCGTCACCGTCCAGGAACAGCGGTGCGGTCATCGCAGCACGAAGCCCGGCACGAGGGGATCGGCTGGGTCGACGGCGTGCTCCCCCGTCCGGTGCGCGAGACCAGTGACCTGCGGAACGACAGCCGGACGAGCGGACTGCCAGGGAGGAATCATCGCCCCAGGAGACGTTTGTGCGTCAATTTCCCCCACAACTCCTCCCCAGCGGTACACACTCGGCACCAGCGGCCGGTTTTGCTCAGCGCGCTCGCATCCGGCAGAACCCGACGACACCCGCTCAACCATTCCTGAACATCCTCCTCGTGGTTCACGCAGGTGCGCGTTTTGGAATCGATACCCTCGACTGTCGCCGACGCGTGCACTTCTATAACAGCTTCCGTATCAACTCAAATCGTAATACGGACTGCATCATTCATCCGTTGGCGTGATCTGAGCACTTTCACCGCAATCGATCGGGCCACTGGGTGACATTCGAATACCTAGCTCGCGAAGGCAATCGGACCACCCGGCCTACGCAGCGCTACCATGGTTGCACGGAAAAGCGCATTAGTCGCTAGGGATTCGTGGAAACAGAGTCACGCGCGCACTCCTAGCAACAACGAAATGGTTCCGACATAACGAATTTAGATGCGCTACCGTTTCCGGGTGCAGATCCCGCAGAGCGATGTCGACGAATCCGGCCTTCTGACGCCGGGACAGGTCTCCCGCCGGTCCGTCATGGCGGCAGGCGTGGGCCTCGCGACGGCGGGCCTGTTGCCCTGGTCGATGTCGAGCGCCGCCGCCGCGGTGAAGGACAGCTATGCCATCGATTACGTCTCCTTCGACGACATCGCGCCGTCCTACCTCACCCTGACGCAGTCCTGGAACGCCCTCGGCAAGGACGACCGGGATCGGGTGTACATCATCTGGACCGGCACGCGCACGGATGGTCGCGAGGATGCCGCGCTCTTCCGCTACACGCAGGCGACCCGGAAGCGCGAGTTCCTCGGAACCTTCATCGATGTCGCCACGAGGCAGGGCAACTGTCAGCCTGACGAGCAGATTCCCAAGGGGCACACCCGCATCCTCCAGGTCGGCCGGAAGATGTACATGGCGTCACAGGGATTCCACGATTTCAAGGACTCCATCGACACGCTGCCGAACTACCGCGGCGCGCACCTTTTCAGCTACGACCTGGACACCGGCGCATTCGACGACGTCAGCCGCAAACTGCCGGGCGGCGTCCTGATCAAGCATCAGGGAATCATCGCGCTGAGCTACTCGCCGGAGCACAAAATGCTGGTCGGGCTGGCGCACCCGCTCGGCAACATCGTGCTCTACGACGTGGCCCGCAAGAAGGTACGCAAGGTCGTGAAGGGCATTCCGTGGCAGCCCAACCGCGTGGTCAGCCGGGAGATCGTCGTGACCCGGCAGGGAAAGGTCTACACCTACCGAGGCCCCGAGGATCCGGCACTGCGCACGGACCAGAACGAGGTCTGGGTCTACGATCTGGCGACCGGCAAGATGAGGAAAACCGGCCAGCGACTCAAAGGTGGGTTCTGGAATGGCCAGGCGCAGACCCAGAACCGCAACAAGATCTACGTGTCGACCGTCAGCGGTCAGCTCTACGTTCTCGACACGCGCAAAGGAAAGTTCTCCAGCTTGGGCCACTTCATGGATCCGGCGGACTACCGCAGCCCCCAAAAGTACCGCGTGCAGTACCTTTACGGAATTTCACTCAACGCAGCCGGAGACGCCCTCATCGGATTGCCGATCATCGCCTCGACAGCGGGGAACGGTGACGCGATCACGCGCCTGACGTCGTACAACATTGCCCGGAAGACCTTCTCCAGGAAACTGGACCCGGCAGCGACCGTCTTCACCGGAAGCAACACCAGGGACCGGGTGGGCAACATCTACCTGGCGGCCTTCGAGTGGGACCACGCCTGCAAACTCGCGATCCTCCGACCCCGCTCGCGACCTTTACCGGTCCTTCGGAACCTCGCGCTTTAGGGGTATCCCACAGCATCACTTCGGACGCCGTGTCCGAGAAAACCTACCTGCCCTCGGGTTGCTGCACGTATCCTGGGCCATGATTTCCTGCGTCCAACTGCTGTCCCTGCCCGTGGCCGACCAGACCCGGGCCCGCGACTTCTACGTCAACGTCCTTGGCTTCGACCTTGTCCGTGACAACCCCATGGGCCCCGATCAGCGCTGGGTCGAGGTCGGCCCCAAGGGTGCACAGACCACGATCACCCTGGTCACCTGGTTCCCCACCATGCCTCCCGGCTGCGTCAAAGGCCTGGTGCTGGAAACCGATGACCTCGACGCCGACGTGGCCGCGTTGACCGCCCGCGGCGTGGCCATCCCCGACGGCATCCAGCAGCAGCCGTGGGGCCGCTTCGTCACGTTCGATGATCCCGACGGCAACGGCATCGTGCTGCAAGCCACCTCCCGCCATGCCTGATCCGCGGTACGCGCTCGCTCAAGGCTGAGAGGCCCCCTGCCGACGTCTGCACGGTGAAAACTCGCGGACTCACACCGCAGGATGAGCAGGTGCGCGCCGCGGTAGAGGTACCCGCGGTGCATTCGGTGTACCAGCCGATCGTGGACCTGCGTACTGGTGACGTCCTTGCGTACGAGGCGCTGGGCCGCGGTCCAGTCGGCAGTGCGCTGGAGAGCCCGGCTGCCCTGTTTGCAGCGGCCCGCCAGCAGGGCAGCGTGGTGGAACTGGACTTCGCGTGTCAGGCCGCCGCGATGCGCGGCGCCCTCGAGCGAGGGCTGCCATCGTCGATTCCCTTGTTCGTGAATGCTGAACCCGCTGGGTTGTGCGCACCCTGGCCTGCGCCGCTCAGGGAAGTGCATGAGCGCGCCCAAAAGCGGCTGCAGGTGGTCATTGAGATCACCGAACGAGCTTTGGTCGGTAACCCGGCCGGATTGTTCGCCGCGGTACGCAGGATCCGGGAAGCCGGGTGGGGGGTGGCGTTGGACGACGTCGGGGCGGAACCGGCATCCCTGGCGTTGATGCCGTTCATCGATCCTGACGTGATCAAACTGGATCTGCGCCTGATCCAGAACAACACCAACGCCGAGATCGCCACGATCATCAACGCCGTCATCGCCCAGGCCGAACGGACTGGGGCAATCGTTCTGGCTGAGGGCATCGAGACCGAGGAACACCGCGACCGCGCTTTAGCCATGGGCGCCACCCTGGGGCAGGGCTGGCTCCTGGGCCGCCCGGGAGCACTCCCGGCCCAGCACACGATCATTGCTCATGATCTACCGTTCAGCCGTGCGCCCCACATCTCGCCAGTCACGCCCTTCGAGATGATTCGCCATGTCCGCCCGGTCCGCACAGCGTCCAAGGGCATGCTGCTGGCACTGAGTCACCACCTGGAACGCCACGCCCTGACTGCGAGCGCCGCCCCGGTACTGCTGTCGGCGTTCGAGGACGCTGTGCACTTCACCCCAGCGACCGCGATCCGGTACGAGACATTGGCCCGCCGCTGCGCATTTGTGGCAGCCCTCGGTGCCGGGATGAGCGCCACCACGGTCGCCGGTGTGCGCGGCGCCGACCTCGCGGCCGATGACCTCCTCGCCGGGGAATGGGTAGTCACCGTCGTCGGTCCGCACTTCAGCGGCGCCCTGATCGCGAAGGATCTCGGCGACACCGGAGCTGACCGCGACCGTCGGTTCAACGTAGCCATCACCTATGACCGAGACCTCGTGCTGGACGCCGCTCGCAGCCTCTTCGACCGGATCACCCCGATCCGAGCACTCCCCAGCTCTGCGGATCGACTTGTCCCGTCGCAGCGCGCCAGTCACGAATGAGCCCAGTCGGACGCGCGGAATCCACATAGGCTCCCGGCCATCTTTCTTTGGAAGCCCGCCCATCGCCTACGCCGAAAGGCATTCCGGCGGCATACTCACCGGATGGCGGATACCACAATCACGATCGACAGCACCTGCCGACCGCCGACATCGCGACCCGGGCGCTGGGCGAACTGGACCGGGCTGTCCCCGTGGTCACGTACTGCTGGGGACCCGGCTGTGACGGTGCCACGCGGGCGGCTCTGGCGCTGGCTCAACTCGGCTACCGGGTCAAGGAGATGGTCGGCGGAATCGAGTACTGGACCAGAGAAGGGTTCGGGATCCAGACCTCGGAGGGCGTTCGGCACAGCCCGCCCGACCCGCTAACCACACCGCCAGGCTCGATTTCCTGTGCCTGCTGACCCACAACGGACGTCGAGCGCTGTGATCCGCCCGGCCACCGTCGACGACCTGCCCGCAGTGGCCACGCTCTGCGCGGCCCACGCCGCGTTCGAACGGGCCGACCCACCGGCGGCCTCGCCGTCCGGCTGGCGCCGATGCTGTTCTCGATTCCTCAAGTGCCACCCCCAGCTTTTGTGCTGCCATATTTTCCACGTTTATTCAGGACAAAGAAATAATGGATAGTAGCGACTCTTTGGCAATCGAATGTGAATTTAATTCGCCCAGAATGACGGGGATTTGCACGAAATAACGGACTATGCCCTACCCTTGCGGGATGCAGATCCCAAGCAGCGATGTCGACGAATCCGGTCTTCCGACCCCGGGGCAGCTCTCACGCCGATCCGCCATGGCGGCCGGCGTGGGCCTGGTGACCGCAGGCCTGATGCCATGGTCGATGTCGAGCGCCGAAGCCGCCGTGAAGGACGCCTATGACATCAAGTACGTCTCCTTCGACGACATCACGCCGTCCTACCTCACCCTGACGCAGTCCTGGAACGGCCTGGGCAAGGACGGCCGGGATCGGGTGTACATCACCTGGACCGGCACGCGCACGGACGGTCGCGAGGACACCGCGCTCTTCCGCTACACGCAGGCGACCCGGAAGCGCGAGTTCCTCGGAACCTTCATCGACGTCGCCACGAAGCAGGGCAACATCCTCCCCGACGAGGAGATCCCCAAGGGGCACACCCGGATCATCCAGGTCGGCCGGAAGATGTACATGGCGTCACAGGGATTCCATGACTTCAAGGGCCCGATCGACACGCTGCCGGACTACCGCGGCGCCCACCTCTTCAGCTACGACCTGGACACCGGCGCGTTCAACGACGTCAGTCGCAAACTGCCAGGTGGCGTCCTGATCAAGAATCAGGGAATTATCGCCCTGAGCTACTCGCCCGAATACAAGACGCTGGTTGGGCTGTCACACCCGCACGGCGACATCGTGCTGTTCGACGTGAAGCGCAAGAAGGTGAGCAAGGTCGTGAAGGGCATCCCGTGGCAACTCAACCACATGGTGAGCCGGGAGATCGTCGTGACCCCCCAGGGAAAGGTCTACACCTACCGGGGCCCCGAGGATCCGGCACTGCGGAATGACCGGAACGAGGTCTGGGTCTACGACCTGGCGACCGGCAGGATGAAGAAGACCGGCCAATCGCTCAAGGGTGGGTTCTGGAACGGCCAGGCGGTGACCCGGGACGGCAGCAAGATCTACCTCTCGACGGTCAGCGGCCAGCTCTACGTTCTCAACACGCGGAGAGGGACCTTCTCCAACCTGGGCTACTTCATGGATCCGGCGGACTCCCGCGGTCCCGAGAAGTACCGGGTGCAGTACCTCTATGGCATTTCGCTCAACACGGCCGGCGACGCCCTCGTCGGGCTGCCGATCATCACCCCCACGGCCGGGGACGGCGCTACGATCACGCGCCTGACGTCGTACAACATCGCCCGGAAGACCTTCACCAAGAAACTCGACGCCACGAAGACCGTCTTCACCGGAAGCAACACCAGGGATCGCGCGGGCAACATCTACCTGGCGTCCTTCGAGTGGGACCACGCCTGCCGACTGGCAGTCCTGCGCCCCCGCTCACGGCCGTGACCCTCGCGGTGCCGTCGTAGTCCATTACCCGGCGCTGCCGGTGTCGGACCAACCGGCAACGTCTTGCAAGCCACCTCGTCCCACGCCTGAACCCGAGGGGCGAGGTGGCTTGGCCCCGCGTCGACGTGTTCACCGCCATCGCCAACCCGGTACGCCGCGCCATGCCGGGTTCACCCTGAAACTCGCGTGGTCATCGCGGATACCAGCCGCATTCGCGGTGAACTGGGATGGCATCCCGAACACTCGTCGCTGGAGCGGATACTCCGTGACGGCTGGGCTGCCCGGGAGCCTGCACAGTGGGACAGCGAGAACGAGTGACCGACGCCGATGGGGCCCGGCGAGTGGACAGGACTCGTAGCAGAACGTGAGATAATGAACTCTGTGAGTAACGATACGATCCGCGGAAAGCTGCCCACCCCCAACTCCGCGACCGACATGGCAAGGGCCTTTGCCACTCAGCAAGCCGGTATCGACAAGTCCCTGGAGGAGTTCGGTCGAGGTGTTCGGTACTCCAAACAGGAAGATCAGGATGCCGACGCAACCATCCTCGACGCCCTCAGGCAATTGTCCGAATCCCACCGAGAACTGGTCCGCGCTGTTGTTGAACAGGGTGAGTTGGCAAATCGATCCTCGGCCGAGAACACCACCACGAGCATGAGTGCCCTGTTCTGGTCCCGAATGGCGTTCGTGGCTGCCCTGCTCAGCACCGCGGCGTCCATCGCGCCTGGGCTCTAGCGACAGCGAATCGGCGAGCGGGCCCCGCCCGAGGCGAGGCCCGCTTCGCCAGACGTGTTCTTGGTTCACGAGTTCGGCTGGCCGAGGATACAGACCTGTCTGATGATCACCCGGCTGCCGATCCCGCCGGATCACTGCTGTGCCCCTCAAAACCGGCTACATCACTGCGGTGCCCCTCAAGAACCGGTGCTACAGGCTCAAATCTGCCTCGATCACCCGGCTTTTGAGGGGATCGACGATGCCGGCCGCATCACGGCACACGGACAGGCGATGGCCTCACTCGGCACGCATCCTCGCCTCG
>JANNPJ010000082.1:0-6096 GCA_031400005.1 Kineosporiaceae bacterium
CATACCCACTATCGTGTTTCCTCGAATCAACCGGGTTCACTGCACTCTCCGGATTCGGTGCACTCTCCGGGTTCATCGCTCTGCCTGGGTTCATCGCTTTGCCCCCGTTCGCTGAGTGGCCTGTGGTATCTCGGTCGGGCGGAACTCGACTGCCTCGCGGGTGAGCTGGAGGTAGGCCTCTTCGAGTGTGGCCCGGTGCGGTGAGACCTCGGAGAACGGGATCGCGCCTGCGGTCAGCACGGTCACCACGCGCTCGGCAGGCAACCCGCGGACGGCGAGCGTGTCATCCCCGATGCCGGTCACTTCCCCGATGCCGGTCGCCTTGCCGGTGCCCGTCACGCTGGCCCCCGCTTCGGTCAGTACTCGGGACGCCGCCTCGGGGGTGGACGTACGGACGGTGAGCCGGTCCCCGGACGCGGTGGCGACCAGGTCTGCGACGCTGGTATCGGCGATCACCCTGCCCTGGCCGACGACCACCACCTGATCGGCGGTGTCCTGCAGTTCGCTCATCAGGTGACTGGAAACCAGGACGGCGCGACCCTGACCGGCCAGGTGCCGCAGGAAGCCGCGCATCCACACGATGCCCTCCGGATCCATGCCGTTGAAGGGTTCATCCAGCATCAGCACGGGTGGGTCACCGAGCAGTGCCGCGGCGATACCCAGCCGTTGCCGCATGCCCAGCGAGTAACCGCCGACGCGCCGGTCGATCGCCGTCCTCAATCCGACCTGCCCGCTGACCTCGTCCACCCGCCGCCGTCCCAGGCCCTGGGAATGGGCCAGCCACAGGAGGTGATTACGGCCGGTCCGGGCCGGGTGCACTGCGGCGGCGTCTACCATCGCACCGACCTGACTGAGCGGGTGGCGCAGGCTGCGATACGGCCGGTCGCCGATCAGCGCCCGGCCCGCATCCGCGGTGTGCAGGCCGAGAATGATCCGCATGGTGGTGGACTTTCCCGCGCCGTTGGGGCCGACGAAGCCGGTGACCCCACCGGGGGCAACGGTGAACGTCATCCCGTCCAGCGCCACGGTCGGCCCGTATCGCTTGCGTAGCCCGGCGACGTCGATGGTGGCATGAGTCATGGCCACGATTTGTACGCCGCAGGCGGTGACGGCGCGGTGCCCTCGGCTGACACCGGGCTGTCACCTGTGACCTGGCAGAGTGGGCGCGCATGCGAGTGCTGCTTGTTGAAGACCATCCGGTGATGAGCGCGGCGATCGCCACCGGGCTGCGCCGCGAAGGCATGGCCATTGACGTCGCACTGGACGGGCACACCGCGTTGGAGTACCTGACTGTCACCCGCTACGACGTCGTCGTGTTGGACCGCGACCTGCCCGGGGTACACGGTGACGAGGTATGCCGACGGATCGTGGCCAGCGGCTCGGGCAGCCGGGTGCTGATGCTCACCGCGGCCGGCACCGTCCGGGACCGGGTCGACGGCCTGGACCTCGGCGCCGACGACTACCTGCCCAAGCCGTTCGACTTCGCCGAACTGGCCGCCCGCATCCGCGCGCTGAACCGCCGGGCTGCGGTGGTGTTGCCACCGGTGCTGGACGACGGTGATCTCAGGCTGGACCCGAATCGACGGGTCGCGTTCCGGGCCGGACGACGTCTGGACCTCAGCCCAAAGGAGTTCGCCGTGCTGGAATACCTGCTCGCCAACGCAGGTCGGGTGGTGTCGGCCGAAGAACTGCTGGAACGCATTTGGGACGCCGCCGCCGACCCGTTCACCACCACAGTGAAGACCACGATCCGACGGCTGCGGGCCAAACTCGACAACCCGCCGGCTATCCACACCGTCCGCGAGGGCGGCTACCGCATCGGCGAAGCATGACCCGCCCCGAACCTCCGCCGGGACGTCGGTTGGTCACCCGGCTCGCCGTCCTGTACACCGGCTTGTTCCTCGCCACCGGCATCGTCCTGCTGGCCATCGTCGTCCTGCCGTTGCTGACTGCCGGTCACACTCGAAAGCCACCGGGAGAGAAGCCGACCCCAGTCGACGTTCAGTCCGTCAGCAACCTGCCCGAGGTGCTGCGCTACTCCGCGGTCGCGTTGGTCGTCCTCGCCCTGCTGTCCATCGTGCTCGGCTGGTTCGTCGCCACCCGAGCCCTGCGCCCCCTGCGCATGCTTACCTCCTCGGCGCAGGCCATCTCCGCCAGCAACCTGCCGGGCCGGCTGCGGGTCGATGCGTCCTACCGCGAGTTCACCGAACTCGCCGACACGCTGGACAGCCTGGCTCGGCGGCTCGCCGAGTCCTTCACCGCGCAGCGGCATTTCGTCGCCAACGCAGCCCACGAACTGCGCACCCCGGTGGCCGCGCAGCGAACTCTGCTGCAGGTCACTCTCGGCGACCCGGACGCCGAGCCCGGCACGCTGCGTGCCGCCTGCCAGCAGGCGCTGACCCTCGGCGAGGAACAGGAACACCTGATCAACGCGCTGCTCACCCTTGCCCAGGGCCAAGGCGGCATCGACCGGCGGGAACCGATCGATCTCGCCGACCTCGTCCGCACCGCGGTACAGGCGGGCAGCGAGCGCGCCGCGCGCGGTGGTATCCGCGTGCACACCACAATCGCCCCGGCCCTGATTGTCGGTGATCCGCACCTGGTCGCCAGCCTGGTGACCAACCTCGTCGACAACGCCCTGCAGCACAACATCACCGGCGGCACCGTCGAGATCTCAACCTCTGCCGCCTCTGCTGCCTGCTCCGCCCTTGCCACCGCTGGCTGCGTCTCAATCAGCAATACCGGCGCCGTGATTCAGCCCGACGACATTGAACGTCTCTTCCAGCCGTTCCAGCGACACGGCGCCGACCGCACCCACCACACCAGCGGCCACGGACTGGGCCTAGCCATCGTTGAGGCCATCGCCAACGCTCACGGCGCCCCCCTCACTGCCCAGGCCCGACCGGAGGGTGGACTCAGCATCACCGTCTGCTTCCCGCCCTTGGCCCGCTAGCGAGCGGCGTCCTCCAGTGAAGCGGGGAGTTGATCGGACCTGACTGTGCCACGGTTAAACACTTGGTGGGGAACAATTTTGGGGTGCTGGCCCACGTTCCGTGATGCTCTCGACCAATGGACAGACGTGGACGAGTGGTGGGGCCACTCGGGCACGCAGATCACCGGAATACCTGCAGGATGAGGCGGGCACCAGGCCCGTCGTGCGTGCTGGAGTGGCCCTCGATGACCGGTCTGCAGGTCTGTGGATCACGGAATGTGGGCAGAGCCAATTTTGGGTCCGATCACGTGTCTAGCCGTGGCACAGGGCCCAGCGCCAGTGGGCAATCCGAGAGGGGGCGCGGTCGGTGCTGTCGATGTCCACGACGCGGATGATTCGGCTTCCCTGTCTGATCCTGGAGTGACGGGCGAACATCTGGGTCGTGAGGTGGTCTGGATGTGATTGTATCTAGGTACAAAATATACCTAGGTACGGAGTTGGAACATGAACCTGAAGGCGTGGTCGGCGGGGGATCAAGACTGGGTGACGCGCTATCGGAGGGCTGTGGCTGGAAGGCACGTCCCGGCGACTGTGCTCGAGGAGCGCGAACGCGAATTGCTGGACGCGGCGCACGAGGCCGGGCTCCCCGCGGCCGAACTGTTCGGGGACGCCGACGAACTCGCAGCAGAGGACGCGGCCGAGCTGGCGACCGTCGAGGAAGCGGTGCGGACCTCCGAGGGCGGCGGGCTGCGGCCGGCCCTCCAGGAGGTGGGCGGTTCCCTGGTGGCGATCGCCCTGATCGCGGTGCTGCAGATGTCAATCCGCAGCGGGTGGCGCGTCGACGTTGGCGTCGTAGAGGCCCTGGTCGCGGTCAGCGTGGTCGTCGTCTTCGTGGGCTGGGTCGTGGGTCGTGCCTTCTTCTCGGCTGGTCAACCGGGGGCCACGGTGGGTGTCCTGGTCGCTGTCGGCTCGGTCGCCGTGGCCGGTATCGCCGCGGCTGCGGGTCTCGGCCCCGGCCTCGTCGCAGCGCGGGACGTGCCAGTGCCGTTGCTAGGCCTGGGTCTGCTCACCCCCGGTGTCCTCGCCCTCGTGGTCGCAGGTCGGATGCCGCAGCAGACACTGCGCGAGAGCTGGGACGACGCCGAGTGGCTTCGCCGCTTCCGGGGCGGCCTGCGTACCCGCCTGGTGCCGGCGGCCACGGCCCGGGGTCACGTCGCGGAGGTCGAGCAGGCGCTCGGCACCGGGGTCGGGTCGGCCGTCGTGGAGTTCGGCCACCCGCTGGTCCTGGCCCGTCAGGTCGCGGCGGCCGACCGGACGGCGCGGGCCCGACGCTGGTGGGCGTCCACCATCGTCGGTACGGGCACACCTCTCGCCGTCATTGCCCTTGTCCTCGCCCTCGACAGTCGGGGCGGCAGCGTCCTGACAATCGTGTTCCTCGTTTCACTCCTGCTGAGCGCGGTCCTCACCCTGGTCGCCGGCTGGGGCGACCGGCCCTGGGCCGAGAAACGTTGAGTGCCGCCGCCTGGCAGCGCGCCTCCCTGCCCATGCTCGTCCTGGACGTGCTCGCGGTCGCGCCGCGACATGGGTACGGCATCTCGCAGGCCCTAGTGGCGGTCGGGCTCCAACCCATCAAGGGTGCCCAGCTCTATCCCGCGCTCGTGCGCCTCGAAGACGAGGGAGCGATCGTGGCGCAATGGGAGCAGAGCGAGTCAGGCCCAGCGAGGAAGGTTTACGAGCTGACCACCGCCGGGCGTGCGCAGCGAGAGGCACTACGCGCCGAGTGGAACGCATTCATCAGCTCAGTCGAGGCCGTCAGTCGATCAACTGATCTCAGCCCAGACCCGGCTTAGAGCTTCGGGTCACGACTGCGCCCTCAACGGCGATGAGTCTGGAAACAATTGCGATGAGCCTAGAACGCGCCTGGCCGAGGTCGCTCAGGGGAGTGGCTCGCCGACGAGTTCGTTGCGGGCCGAGAGCACGGTGAGTGCCGCACCTGGACTGTCGACCGTGGCCAGCCCGTCGATGGGTATCCAGGCACCACCGGCCACCGAGTACTCCCCGGAATACGTGGTGGTCAGGCCGAGCGTGCGCCTGCCCGGCTTACGGTAGGTGTGCGCCGTGCGCAGGTTGGGATAGGGCGCGCCCGGATCCGCTGTGGCGAGCGCGGCCCCGTCACCATAGGACCAGCGGAACCGTCTCGGTGTCGCGCGAACCCGGACGGGCTGCCCAAGCACGGTCGTCGGCAGGATTACGGAGTCAGCGTCGGTGTAAAGGTTGGTCGGGACGTTGATCAGAGTGCGCCCATTCGGCGGCTGCACGTTGATCTCGGCAGGAGGCAACGGAAGCCGACGGAAATCTTCGGCGGTGACGACTGGTTCTAGGGCAGCTGGTTCCTCTTCGTCCGCCGCTCCCCGGCAAGCGAATTCACCAGTCGCCGTCCAGCTTTCACTGGCTTGTGGGTCCGCCCCGGCCGGTGCGGTGAAGACCCAGAACCCCAGGTCCGTAGGGTCAGGAGTACCTGCACACAACTCAACTGCGCGCGGGCACAACGTCCCGGCGCTGTCCGGCGAGCCCGGTACGTTTCCCTCACACGCCGGCACATAAGTCCGCACCAACCGCACAGATGCCAAAGGACGGTTCGTTGATTTCGCAAGATCATTGCTAGTGGTACCGGGTATCGATCCATAGACTTCTGCGCTGCTGTCGACCAAGGCTGTATTTAGACCAGGCCCGTCCGGATCACCGGGTTGGGCGGCTTGGGCGGCGAGGATGGTGCTGATAGGCAGGGCAGCCAGAATGAATGCGAGAACTGTAGAGGATTTTTGCTTAGTCATGACAGCCGTTATCTCTGTTCGATGTTCGTGGCAGCAATGATCCATTCATCGCGGCTCCACTCGAGGCGAGTCTTTGCGTCGATAGCGTTCAGAGGTGGCGACGTATTGATAATTTCCTGGTTTGGCCCGAGCACCCGACCTGCTTCTTGGCGTAAAACGCTGCTGACGACAACGAAACCCTTCATCTCGCCAGGTGGAGCCACGACGATGATGGGTCTCAGCCGGCCACCTTCGATTGTCAAACCTCTGTCTTTGGATTTTTTAATCTCATCGATGGATCCGGAACAGAATCCGCATGTGGACTTGCTCATGGCTCGCAGCGGCCCTGAG
>JANNPJ010000152.1:0-8697 GCA_031400005.1 Kineosporiaceae bacterium
GCTGCTCGCCGCCGGTGCCGTGCTGGCACTGGCCACCGACTGCAACCCGGGTACCGCTGGATACCGCTGGATCAGGGGAGTTCTAGGGCGCGGGCCAGGGGGACACCGGGACGGTAGGCCAGATGCAGGTAGCTGGGGGCGTCGATGACGGTGAGGTCGGCGCGGGCGCCGATCGTGAGCCGGCCGATGTCGGTCCGGCGCAGCGCCAGCGCACCCCCGGCGGTGGCGGCCCAGAGCGCTTCGGCCGGGGTCATCCGCATCTCCCGGACCGCCAGCGCGATCATCAGCGGCATCGATGAGGTGAAGCAGCTACCCGGGTTGCAGTCGGTGGCCAGTGCCAGCACGGCACCGGCGGCGAGCAGCCGACGGGCGTCCGGATACGGCGAGCGGGTGGAGAACTCGACGCCGGGCAGCAGCGTGGCGACCGTGCCGCGACTGACAGCGGCTTCGGTGGCGCCCTCCGCGGTGGCGTCTCCTTCGGTGACCTCTCCCGCGGTGACGTCTCCTTCGGTGGCGTCTCCCGCGGTGGCGTCCTCGGTGGGCCCGGCTTCGGCGCGGGTGTTGTTTAGCATCAGCGTCGTGCCGCTAGCGGCGAGCGCTTCGACGTCCAGGTCGCTCAGGTAGGTGCAGTGGTCCACGCTTGCCGCGCCCAGCTCGACGGCCAGTTGCACGCCGGGACCGGCGGAGAGCTGGTTGCCGTGCACCCGCAGCTGCAGCCCGGCGGCCGCGGCGGCGGTGAGTACGACGCGGGACTCGTCGCCGTCGAAGGAGTGCTTGCTGGCCGGCTCGCAGAAGACATCCGCCCATCGGGCGTAGGGCGCGCAGGCGGTCAGCATCTCCCCGGTGACCAGCTCGACGTACTCGTCGCGCCGGTCGGCGTATTCCACCGGGACGACATGCGCCCCGAGGAAGGTGGTCTCCTCGGTCACCTGCTTGGCCAGTCGCAGGCTGCGGACCTCGTGCTCGACGTCCAACCCGTAACCGCTCTTGACCTCGACCGTGGTGGTGCCCTGAGCGCGCATCTCGGCGACCAGGGCACGGAGGTGGGCCAGCAGCTCCTGATCGGTGGCCGCCCGGGTGGCGGCAACGGTGGTGGCGATCCCGCCGCCGGTGTACGGCTGGCCGGCCATCCGGGCGGCAAACTCGGCCGACCGGTCACCGGCGAACACCAGGTGCGCATGCGAATCGACGAAACCGGGGACGACGCTCCGCCCACCCAGATCGGTCCGGCGGTCCGCCGCCAGCGCCTGAGCGGCCGGGCCGACCCAGGCGATCCTGCCCTCGGTGACGATCACCGCGGCATCGCAGATCAGGCCCAGCGGGGTGCCGTCCCCAACGGTCGGGTCGTTGGTGACCAGTTCGGCGATTCCAGTGACCAGGGTGGAGCCCATCAGATGTCGTCCTTCCTGTTGTTGATCCCGAACCAGCTCATCCGGAACCAGCTAATCCTGAACAAGTGGGCTAATGGCTTTGGACAGCAGCGAACCGACGTCCCCAAGGATGTGGACGCCGCCACGGACGATCTCCCGGCCACCGACAAGTACGGTGTCCACGTCCGCCGCGCTAGCGGACATCACCACCTGGTCGGGTCGGCTGCCGCTGGTGCGTACCGAGTCCAAGCGGACGGCGACCAGGTCGGCCGGGCTGCCGACGGCGATCCGGCCGAGCTCCGGCCAGCCGATCGAGGCATGTCCGCGCCAGGTCAGGGCATCGAGCAGGTCGCCCTGAGCGAACCGGCCACGCTGGTTCGAGGCGAGCCGCTCATGCAGTTCCAGCGCCCGGGCCTCCTCCAGCAGATCGATGATCGCGTGCTGGTCGCTGCCCAGGGCCAGCCCGACGCCAGCATCGAAAAGATCTCGGGCAGGGCCGATTCCGTCGGCGAGATCGCGTTCGGTGGTCGGGCAGAAGCAGGCCGTCGAGGCAGCCGATCCGAGCAGACGGACGTCGTCCACACTCAGGTGGGTCGCGTGCACGGCCGTCGTCCGGGGGCCGAGCAGGCCTTCGGTGGCCAGCAGGGCGGTCGGGCTGAGGCCGTGGAAGGCCTGACAGGCGTCGTTCTCTGCCGGTTGCTCGGATAGATGGACGTGCAGCGGAGCCTCGATTTGCCCTGCAACACCGGTCATTCCGGCGATCTGGGCGCCTACCCCGTTGAGTTGAGCGTCTTCCCGGGTGAGGTGGGCGTCTATCCCGGTGAGTTGAGCGTCTGCCCCAGTGAGTCGAGCGCCTACCCCAGGGTGTTGGGCTCCTGTCCCAGGGAGTTGAGCGTCTTCCCGGGTGAGCTGATCGCTTGGCACAGCACGGACCGAGCGCACCGCCGCGCCAATGCGAGCGAGCTGATCGCGTGGCACGGCCCGGACGGAGTGCACGGCCGTGCCAATTCGCATCCCGGCGGACGGTTTCAGCTGGGCTACCCGAGCCGCCCAGCCATCGACGTCCCCGTCACCGAATCGGCGCTGAACGCCCGCCAGCGGGGTGTACCCATCGGCGGTCAAACCGCCTGCCAGGTAACAGGTATCGAGTAGGGTCAACCGGATTCCGGCCTCGGCGGCGGCCTGCCGAAGGGCCTGCGCCATCACGTTCGGCTCGGTGTAGCTGCTGCCGCCCGGCGCGTGGTGCAGGTAATGGAACTCGCCGACCGCAGTGACGCCAGCCAGGGCCATCTCGGCGTAGGTCGCCCGCGCCAGGGCGAGGTAGGAGTCCGGGTCGAGCCGTCCGGCGACCGCGTACATCCGCTCCCGCCAGGTCCAGAACGACCCGCCGTCGCCGTGGGTGCGCCCCCTGAGTGCACGGTGAAAGGCATGCGAGTGCGCGTTCGCGAAGCCGGGCAGCACGATGCCGGGCAGCCGGCGGTCTCCGTCCTCAGGGTCGGTGTCCGGGCTGATCGACGAGACCAGCCCATCGGCGCCGACACCGAGGCGAACCCGCTCTCGCACGCCCTCCGGCAGCCAGGCGTGCTTGGCCCAATACACGGCTCCGCTCGTGACTCTGCCTCGCTCGTGACGCTGCCTCGCTCGTAACGCTGCCTCGCTCATGGCGGCGCTGCGTCGCTCATGACGCTTCCACGCTCGTGACGCGGCCTCGCTCATGAATTTGCCTCGCTCATGATTCTGCTCGCTCATGACTCTGCCTGGCTCATGACCCTGCCACGCTCGTGACGCGGCCTCGCTCATGACCCTGCCTCGCTCGTGACGCGGCCTCGCTCATGACCCTGCCACGCTCGTGACGCTGCCTGGCTCATGACGCGAGGTCGCGAAGCACGGTCTGCAGCGCCTGGACGCCCGCCAAGCAGTCGTCCAGATCCGCGTGTTCGGCCGGAGAATGGCTGATGCCCGTGGGATTTCGAACGAAGAGCATCCCGGTCGGGACTCCGGCGGCGGCCAGGATGCCGGCATCGTGCCCGGCCCCGGTGCCGAGGATCGGCGCCGGACCGTCGACGCTGCCCAGCAACCCGGCCAGTCGATCGCGCAGCACCGGGTCGAAGGCCTGGTTCGGGGTCCAGGACTCCTCGGTCACCTGGGCGCCCATTCGCTCGGCGAGGATGGTCAGATCGCGGACGACGTCCTGCGCCGCCATCTCGGTCGGCCCCCGGGCATCGAGCCAGGCATGGACCAGCGACGGAATCGCGTTCACCCCGTTCGGCTCGACCAGTACCTTGCCGAAGGTGGCTACCGCGGCGTGTCGGGCGGCGGCGTGTCGGCCCTCGAGTACGGCCCGGGCGAAGGCGAGCATCGGGTCCTGCCGATCGGCCAGTCTGGTGGTGCCGGCGTGATTGGCCTGACCCGCGAAGTCGAACCGCCAGCGCCCGTGCGGCCAAATCGCGCTCGCCACTCCAACCGCTGCCTGCCCGCCCGCACCGGGAACCCCAACCGCTGCACCCGCACTGGATACCCCAATCGCTGCCTGCCCGCCCTCATCGGTCTGGGCCTGCGGGCCCTCGCCGGCCAGCGACCGCCCCTGCTCGACGTGAAGCTCCACGAAAGTGCCGATTCGGTGCAGGGTTTCGCTATCCCTGCCGAGTTCAGCCGGATTCCGGCCGGCGGCGGTCAGCGCCTGAGCCAGGGTGACGCCATCGCCGTCCCGCAATCCGGCCGCCCGTTCGGCGGTCATCGCCCCGGTGATGATCCGGCTGCCCGCGCAGGCGACGCCGAAGCGGGCGCCTTCCTCATCGACGAAATTGACGACGCCGATCGGCCGGGCTGGCCTGAAACCGGACGCCTGCAGGGCCTCGATCGCGGTCAGCGCGCTGACCACGCCCAGCGGTCCGTCGAATGCCCCGCCATCCGGAACCGAATCCATGTGGCTGCCGGTCGCGATGCCTGGGTCACCAGCGGTCGCGGCGGCGTCCGGGTCGCCCCACCAGGCCCACTGGTTCCCGGCCCGGTCCTCGGTCAGGTCAAGCCCGAGAGCCTGAGCCTGCCCGGCGAACCATTCGCGAAGGACGGCGTCCTCGCGAGTCCAGGCGAACCGGCGGTACCCCCCGGAGGCGGCCCGCCCGATCGGCTCCAGCTCCGCCCACCGCGACTCGAAGCTCATTCCTTTTCGCGCATCGGGATTCGGACGCCGCGCTCGGCGGCGACCTGCTCGGCAAGCTCGTAACCGGCGTCCACATGCCGGATGACGCCCATCCCCGGGTCGTTGCTGAGTACCCGCTCCAGCTTCTGCGCGGCCAGGTCGGTGCCGTCCGCGACCGTCACCTGACCGGCGTGCAGCGACCGGCCGATGCCGACCCCGCCGCCGTGGTGAATGGACACCCAGGTCGCGCCGGAGGCCGTGTTCACCAAGGCATTCAGCAACGGCCAGTCGGCGATCGCGTCCGAGCCGTCGAGCATCGCCTCGGTCTCGCGGTACGGCGAGGCGACGCTGCCCGAATCGAGGTGGTCGCGGCCGATCACGATCGGGGCGCTTACCTCGCCGGCGGCGACCAGTTCGTTGAACCGCAGCCCGGCCTTGTCCCGCTCGCCGTACCCGAGCCAGCAGATCCGGGCCGGTAGGCCCTGGAACTCCACCTTGTCCTGGGCAGCGCGGATCCATCGGTGCAGGTGCTCGTTGTCCGGGAAGAGGTCGAGCACGGCTTGGTCGGTGACGGCAATGTCGCGCGGGTCGCCGGAGAGCGCGGCCCAGCGGAACGGGCCTTTGCCCTCGCTGAATAGCGGTCGGATGTACGCCGGGACGAAGCCGGGGAAGGCGAACGCCCGGTCGTAGCCGCCCTGGCGGGCTTCGTCCCGGATCGAGTTGCCGTAGTCGAACACCTCGGCGCCGGCGTCCAGGAACCCGACCATCGCCTCGACGTGTTTGGCCATCGAGGCCCGCGCCCGGGTGGTGAACTCCTCGGGCTTCGCGGCCGCGTAGTCCGGCCAGTCCGCCAGGTCGACGCCTTCGGGCAAGTAGGAGAGCGGGTCATGGGCCGAGGTCTGGTCGGTGACGATGTCGATCTCGACGCCGCGGCGCAGCAGTTCGGGGAAGACGGTCGCGCAGTTGCCGACCACCCCGACCGACAGTGGACGGCGGGCCTGTTTGGCCGCCAGTACGCGGGCAATCGCGTCGTCCAGGGTGTCGGCCACTTCGTCCAGGTAGCGGTGCTCGACCCGGCGGTGCAGCCGGGCTGGATCGACGTCCACCAGCAGGCAGATGCCGTCGTTCATGGTGACCGCGAGCGGCTGCGCACCGCCCATCCCGCCCGCGCCGCCGGTCAAGGTCAAGGTCCCGGCCAGGGTGCCGCCACTCTTCTCATATTTGCCTCCGGCGGCTAGCTTGGCGGCGACCGCGGCGAACGTCTCGTAGGTGCCCTGCAGGATGCCCTGGGTGCCGATGTAGATCCAGGACCCGGCGGTCATCTGGCCGTACATCGTCAGCCCGAGCTTCTCCAGCCGACGGAATTCCGGCCAGGTCGCCCAGTCACCGACCAGGTTCGAGTTGGCGATCAGTACCCGCGGTGCCCACTCGTGGGTGCGCATCACGCCGACCGGCCGGCCCGACTGGACCAGCATGGTCTCGTCGTCCTTCAGCGTGGTCAGGGTGGCGACCATGGCGTCGAAGCTGGCCCAGTCCCGGGCCGCCTTGCCGGTCCCGCCGTAGACGACCAGGTCGTCCGGCCGTTCGGCAACCTCCGGGTCGAGGTTGTTCTGCAACATCCGCAGCGGCGCCTCGGTCTGCCAACTGCGGGCGGTCAGGGTGGTGCCTCGGGCGGCCCGGACGGGTCGAGGTCCGGCGACGGGCGGGAGGGGAGCGCCTGCTGTCATACCCCTTATTGCAGCGCCCTAGGCGGCCCAGCGGGGGTTCCGCCACTCGGTTCTGTCTGGGATCCGAGACGAGCCACTCGGAGGCGGGCCACTCCGAGGCGAGCCACTCCCTCAGCGAGCGCGGGCGGCGGCTACCACGGACTTCTTCGGCTTGTCGCTGACCTTGTAGGTGCGCAGGTCGATGCGCACCAGGTGGCCGCCGTCGGAGAGCCGCTTGAGCACCACCGGGCAACTCTTGCAGCGGGGCTTGTCCCGGCAGCACTTCTTCTTCGCGGTCACCTTGGCCATGAGGGCGAGCTTAGGTGAGGCTTGCCTAATAAGCCAGCAGATCGATGATCCAGGCTGTGTGCCAAAAAACTCGTGCCCCCGGCCTGGACGGCGGGGGCACGAGGTGGATCTGGTCAGCCGAGGCCGTTGGTGCTCAGGAACTCCTTGGCCACTGTCTCCGGGTCCTTCTTGTCGAGCAGGACCTCCTTCATCATGGCGGCGAGGTTCTCCGTGGTCAGCTTGGCCGAGACGGCGTTCAGGGTCTCGGTCACGGCCGGGGTGGCCTTCGCCTTGTTGATCAGTGGCAGCACGTTCTGGGCCGCGAACAGGTTCTTCGGGTCCTCCAGCGAGATCCAGCCCTCGGCGGCGATGTTGGGGTCGGTGGAGAAGACGTCGCCCGCGGCGATCTGGCCCTTCTTCAGGGCGTTGATGGTCAGCGGGCCGCCGGCGTCGAGCGCCTTGTAGCTCTTGAACTCCAGGTCGTAGACCCGCTTCAGCCCGGGAACGCCGTCCTCCCTGGTCTTCCACTCCGGCGGACCACCCAGGACCAGGTCCTTGGCTACCGGCTTGAGGTCGGCGATCGTCTTCAGCGAGTACTTGTCGGCGGTCTCCTTGGTGACGGTGACCGAGTCCTTGTCCTGCGCCTGTGACTGCTCCAGCACGGTGAGCTTGGCCGGAACGGCGGTCTTGAGTGCCGCGTAGACGTCCTCGGAAGAGACCTCGGTCTTGTCCTTCTTGAGGTACGTCAACAGCGCCCCGGAGTACTCCGGGAACAGGTCGATCGAGCCGTCTTCCAGGCCGGGAATGTACGTCTCCCGGCTGCCGATGTTGAGCTTCTTGCTGACCTTGACGTCCTTGGCCGCCAGGGCGCCGGCGTAGATCTCGGCGAGGAGCGTGCTCTCGGCGAAGTCGGCCGAGCCGACCACGATGGTGTCGGTCGCCGCTGGGCTCTCTTCCGGGGTGGCCAGCGGATCGCCGCCGTCACCGCAAGCGGACAACGCCAGCGCGGTGGTGACGAGTGCCGTGGCAAATATCAGCCTGGTGCGATTCATGAACGTCTCTCCTGATGTGCGGTTGTCCGGGCGACCGTCCAGAGACGGACGCTTGACTGCCTCAACAAAATGATGAACCACGCCACCGACACTTCTTTGTCTCGGCAGGTCTCACCTGGACAACAGTTGGTTTCAAGCTGGGGTAATTCCCTCTTTTGAGGCACGGGGGGTGGCCGTCAGAACGCCCGGATCGATTCGCCCCTGCGGAGTCCGGGAGTAGCGGCCGGTGATCCCCCGGGAGACGACGAACACCTGAAGCGCGGCCATCAGCAGGTCGAGAGTCACCGCCAGCAGCCCGACCAGCACGGCTCCCGCCGCCATCTGCGAATAGTCCCGGGAGGCCCGCCCGTCGATGATGAACCGGCCGAGCCCGCCGAGCGAGACGTAGGCGGCGATCGTCGCGGTGGCCACGATCTGCAGCGTGGCGCTACGAATGCCGGAAAGGATCAGCGGTAAAGCATTGGGCACCTCGACTCGCCAGAGCACCTGACTGCCGGTCATGCCCATCCCCTTGGCCGCGTCCCGGGCCGCCGGGTCGACGCTCTGCACCCCGGCGTAGGTATTCGAGAGTACGGCCGGGGTTCCAAGGACCACGAGGACCAGTAGAGATGGGCCCAGGTAGGCGATCCCGCCCGGGAGCGTGTCGGACAGTGCGATCACCGCCAAGATCAGCAGACCGAAGGTCGGCAGAGCTCGAAGGGCGTTGGCGGTACCGGCGATCGCCACTGCGCCCTTGCCGGTATGGCCGACGTACAGGCCGAGCGGCAGGCCGATCAGGAGCACGAACAGCAGGGCGCCGAACGAGTAGCCGAGGTGTTCCAGCAGCCGGTGCGGGATTCCGTCGGGTCCGGACCAATGCGTGCTGTCCGTCAGGTAGTCCACCATCCCGTTCACGCCGGCACCTCCGCCTTCTCCGCCGACGTCGCCAGTGAGTTCTCCGGAACCTCCCGGCCGCTGCCCAGCCGCTGCCACGGGGTCAGCCATCGGTTCAGCAGCAGAATCACTCCGTCCAGTACCAGGGCCAGCAGCAGGCAGAGCAGAATCCCCAGAAGCACCACGCTCATCACGTTTCGGCTGAAGCCCTCGGTGAAGAGCGAGCCGAGCTGGGCGACGCCGATCAGCGCCCCTACCGAGACCAG
>JANNPJ010000158.1:0-12875 GCA_031400005.1 Kineosporiaceae bacterium
CCGTCGAGGGGGCACGCGGACTGAGCAGTCGACCCGCGGCCATCGCCCCGACGAACAACAGGACACCGGCCGCCACGACAGCGGCAACGACGAGGTACTGCTGGTCGTTCGGCACGCTTGCGACTCTACTGGGTTACCAGCGTCACACTCGCGACCCGCAGGCAATTGGTCCAACCCGGGTGAATTCCTTATCAACCAGCATGGTCCTGAGGACTAGAATTAGCTGGTCACACCCGGTCTGAGCATGGAGTTCTTTGATGCGCTCGTACAGCGTGCCGCCCCGGTTGTTCCTCCGCCGGATTATCGAGGCCGGTCGGCTCTGACCACCAAAAGGGTCGGCTCTGACCACCAAAAGGACAGACGCCAAACCGGACGTATGCCACGATATCCGTGATGTCCACCGTTTCGTTGCGGTTGCGCGGCCTGGCCGCGCTCATCGTGCTGGTCCTGTTTCCGCTGTTCGTGACGGCGCTGATCATTCTGATCGTCATGATCGGCTGGGCGACAGTGAAGATCAGTTCCACCGCGGGCGCGCACATCCTGGTGCTGGTGGTCCCGCTCATGGTGGCCGTCGGCGCCTCCGTGCGGGACATCATGAAGGCGCGCAAGCCGGAGCCGCTACCGGGCCATGAACTCCCCCGGCAGGACCACCCCGCCCTCTGGGCCGAACTGGACTCGCTGGCCGCAGCGATGGACCAGCCGCAGCCGGACCGCGTCGTCGTCCTGCCGACGGTCAACGCCTTCGTGACCACGGCCGCCGGACGCCGCGAGGTAATGATTGGATACCCGTTGCTGGCCGGGCTGACCCGCGTCCAGTTGCGGTCCGTCCTGGCGCACGAAATGGGCCATCTGGCCCACGGTCACACCCGCAGCAGCAGGCTGGCCTACCGGGCCGGCGGGCTGCTCAAGCACACCGTGTCGAGGCTGGACGGCGGAATCGTCCGCTCCCTGATCGTCGGGTACCACCGTCTCTATCTGCTGATCGCGATGTCCGTGCTGCGCGATCACGAGCGGCAGGCGGACGACTGGTCGGCCCGCTTGATCGGTGGACAGGAAGCCGCCTCGACCTTTCCGATGGTGGCCCGGCTGGATCGCATCTGGGAGATGCTGACCGAGGTCTATCTCCCGCTCGCAGTTCGGGTGCAGGCCCGGCCGCCGCTGTGCCAGGCGATCTACGAACTGAGCGAGGCCAACCAAGCCGAGCTCGATCGATTCGTCGCCGCAGCGATCGCCCGCGAGCCCTCGCGCTGGGACACGCACCCGGCGGACGCCGAACGGATGCGCCGGCTGGCGGCCACCCCGGCACAGACCACTGCCGCCGCGGGGCCGCCCGAGGCCGCCTGGCACCTGCTCGGCCGCCAGTTCCAGCAGGTCCAGCAGATGCCGCAGAGGACAGGCCCGCTCGACCCGGACATCGCCGGGACTGCCCTGCTGAGAATCGAGGCGGAGCTCTTTCTGGAGCAACTGACGCCGGCGACCTGGGCGCAGGTCGTCCACGAGGCGACAGTGCAGGAGGTCCGCCAGTCGCTGGGGTTTTTCCTCGACCAGTTTGCCCTTCAGTACCCCGGACGACCCGCGAACCTGCGCACCGTGCTCCCGGTGCTCGCCAGTGGCTCGCAGGGCGCAGCCGGCGTCCTGGTCGCACCGCTGCTGTCCGGTGCCTTGACTCCTCAGCAGCGAGCCGCCGCGATCGAGAGCCACATCGGCGTGGCGGCGCGGGCGGCAACCTTGATCACGCTGACCGACCAGGGCCGCGCCTGGGCCGCCGTGAGCTGGGACAGCCTGCTCGGGTGGCGGTACCGGGAACCGGCCGGGCAGGCCGTCGAGTGGCCGGTTGAACTGGTCCCGGAGTTACCCCTGAGCCACTCGCAGGTAGTCCGGATGCTCGACCGGCTGGTCCGGGACGGGGTCGACATCGACGCACCGCTGAGCGTGGACCCGAGCAGTCGGAGGTTGCGGGCGGTGGCCGAGGGCGCCGTTGCAGCGATCAAACTCCGCCCTCGCCGGCCCGGTCTCAACCGCCAGGCCATGCACGACGTCCTGGTGATGGACGACGGCCTGCTGATCACCCCCGTCACCGGGCAGCGGTACGGGTTCGCAGCCTCCTTTCAGACCAAGTACATGCCCGGAGCGTTGCGAAACAAGACCAGTGAGCGCATTCGCGCCCTGGTCCAGAAGGTTGATGGCGATCCACAGTCCTGGGTGCAGGATCCGGCTCACGACGCGCTCTGGCTGCCGTATCCGAGCATCACCGCAGCGGCCTGGGCCACCGGCATGCGGTCCTGGAACGGCAGGCGACTCACGCTGAGGACGGCGGACGGCGCGGCACTGGTGTTGGGGTGGACCAGCTACTCGGTAGAGGTCGGCGACGTCGACTCGGTCCTGGCGGCCGCCCTGCACGGTCGATTCTGACTCTGGGAAAGGCTCTAACTGGGTGACAATGGAGGCATGACAGCGCAGCCCGAGGTCCGGGAGAACGTGGCCGAGCACCGGTTCGACATCTGGATCGCCGATGAACTGGCCGGATTCACCGTCTATCAGGGGACGGGCCCAACCCTGCCGTTCGTCCACACCGAGATCGCCGACCGGTTCGGCGGCCGAGGACTGGGCTCCATCCTGATCCGCGGGGCCTTGGACGAGGTCCGAGCTCGTGGCGGCGAGGTGCTGCCCTATTGCGCGTTCGTCAAGAGCTTCATCGAGAAGCACCCGGATTACCTCGACCTGGTGCCGACCAATCAGCGAGCCGCGTTCGGCTTACCCGTGGCGGCGCAGGCCTGATCGGGATTCGCGAATGTCAACGGATTACGAACTCCAGGGCTGGTTTCCGTTCGAGAATCCCAGCAAGGCGGCCGTCGAACACGTCGCCGCCGTCCTCGGCGTGCCGGTCAGCCTGGATGTGCGCGGGAACCCCACGTTCCGGTTGGACAGCCTGCTGATTTATGGCTTCGAACCGAAGCGAGCCGACGACCGGGAGGCGGCGCGGGCGGCGCTCGGCTTCGACATCAACCTGACCTTGGTTTTCGCGGATTACAGCCGTGGCGAGGACACCCGGATGATTCAGGCCGTGCAGAACATCGTCCGGTCGGTGTTCTCGCTGGCCGCTGTCCCGGGATTGCGGGCCGTCCTGATCGAGGAGGAGCGTCGTGACGACCTGATGCTGCTGAGCATCGACAAGGGCCAGGTGACGCTCAATCAGGAGTTCGAAGGGTGGGCGCTCTGGCCCGAGGTGCTCGCCGTCGTCCCGCAGCCGCATCTGTTCAAGAGCCTGCACTTCACCTCGGCTGCATAACTCCAAGCGGTTCCCGAACGGGTCCGGTCATCGTGCCCGAAGCGGGACGGCGATCGAGAGCAGGTCCGAGGCCGGCCCGCGCGGAGTGCTGCCCAGTGGCCAGACCGCGAGCAGTCGCCGGTTCAGCGCGAGCCCGATCACCGGTACCGCGCGCAGTCGCCCGGACGAGACGTCCTCCTCGACGGCCAGGCTGCTCAGGACCGCCGGACCGGCACCTGCCAGCACTGCCCCGCGAACCGCTGCGGTGCCGGACAGTTCGAGCATCGGTTCGGCGATCGCCACGTCGCCCAACGCGGCCCGCAGCGCAACTTCCAGCGCCCGCCGGGTACCGGACCCGGCTTCCCGGGCGACCAGCGGGGTCTGCGCGCGTTCGGCGGCGGTGATCGGGCGCCGACGACGTGACCAGGGATGGTCGACCGGGACGACGAGGATCAGCGAGTCGGTCCCGACCTCACGCCAGGCCAGGTCGTCCGGCACGGTGGGGCCCTCGACGAAGCCCAGCCCGGCCCGCCCGTCCCGGACCCGCTGGGCCACCTCGTCGCTGTTGGTGGCCGTCAACTGGACCGACAGCTCGGACCCGGCGGCCTCCGCCCGGCGCCGCAACATGACCAGCCAGCGGGGGATCAGGTACTCGGCGACGGTCAGGCTCGCGGCCACCCGTAGCTGCGCGTGGTGTTCCTCACGCAACGCGGCCACGCTGGTCTCCATCGCGGCGGCCAGTTCGATCAGTTGCGCGGCCCAATCGACAACCAGGACGCCGGCCTCCGTCAACGATGATCCCTGCCGGCTGCGCCGGACCAGTTGGACGCCGAGCAGGCCCTCCAGTCGGCGAATCCGCTCGCTCGCAGCCTGCTGGCTGACCCTGTGCTCGCGGGCGGCACCACCCAGACTGCCCGATTTGGCCACCGAGAGCAGCAAATCGAGCGAGGCTAGGTCTGGAGCACGAGCAGACAGGGGCACCACCCCAGCCTAGGGGGCTCACAAGGTGAGCTTGTGACACCCCAGGGTTGTCAGGACTACTGCACAGGCGAAGATGGTTGTTAGCTCTGGAGAGCTAATCGACAGGAGAAGGTCATGGACACCGCGGTGACACCAACCGCACACCGGATCGAAAAGCTCGACAGCGTGGTCATTCGTTTCGCCGGTGACTCCGGCGACGGCATGCAGCTGACGGGCGATCGATTCACCGCCGAGACCGCGAGCATGGGTAACGATCTAGCGTCCCTGCCTAATTTCCCGGCCGAGATCCGGGCGCCCCAAGGAACGCTCCCGGGGGTGTCGAGCTTTCAGTTGCACTTCGCCGACCACGACGTCCTGACCCCCGGGGATGCTCCAGACGTGCTGGTCGCGATGAACCCGGCCGCGTTGAAGGCCAACCTCGCTGACCTCCCCCAGGGCCGGACGCTGATCGTCAACACCGACGAGTTCACCAAGCGGAACCTGAGCAAGGTCGGCTATCCGGTGAGCCCGCTGGAGGACGGCAGCCTGACCTCGTACCAGGTCCACGCCGTTCCGTTGACCTCGCTGACCGTCGCGGCACTCAAGGAGTTCGGGCTCAGCCGCAAGGACGCCGAACGGGCGAAGAACATGTTCGCGCTCGGCTTGCTGTGCTGGCTGTACAACCGGCCGGTCGAGGGCACCGAGCGATTCTTGACCACCAAGTTCGCTCGCAAGCCGGACATCCTCGCGGCGAACCTGGCCGCGTTCAAGGCCGGCTGGGCGTTCGGCGAGACCACCGAGGCATTCTCCGTCTCGTACGAGATCGCGCCGGCTCCCTCGCCGTCCGGGCACTACCGCAACATCACCGGGAACACCGCGCTTGCCTACGGGCTGGTCGCCGCCGCCCACCGCGCCGCGTTGCCGCTGGTGCTGGGCTCCTACCCGATCACCCCGGCCTCGGACATCCTGCATGCGCTCTCGGGGATGAAGAAGTTCGGCGTCACCACGATCCAGGCCGAGGACGAGATCTCCGCGATCGGTGCCGCCCTCGGTGCCGCGTACGGCGGAGCGATCGCGGTCACCACGACGTCCGGTCCCGGACTGGCGCTGAAGAGCGAGACCATCGGCCTGGCGGTCTCCCTGGAACTGCCGCTGGTGATCGTCGATGTGCAGCGCGGCGGCCCGAGTACCGGGCTGCCGACCAAGACCGAGCAGTCAGACCTGCTGCAGGCGATGTTCGGGCGTAACGGGGAATCCCCGGTCCCGGTGATCTCCCCGCGCTCGCCGGCCGACTGCTTCGACGCCGCCATCGAAGCCGTCCGGATCGCCACCACCTATCGGACGCCGGTCCTGCTGCTGTCCGACGGCTACCTGGCCAACGGATCAGAACCATGGCAGATCCCGGACGTCGATTCGCTGCCCGAACTGACGGTCGACTTCATCAGCGAACCGAACTCGGTGGACAAGAAGGGCAAGCCCTCGTTCCGGCCCTACGACCGGGACCCCACCACCCTCGCCCGGCCCTGGGCCATCCCCGGCACTCCGGGCCTGGAACATCGGATCGGCGGCATTGAAAAGGCCGACGGCACCGGGGAGATCTCCTACGACCCGGACAACCACGATCACATGGTCCGGCTGCGCCAGGCCAAGATCGACGGAATCGACGTCCCGCTGCTGGAGGTCGACGATCCGACCGAAACCGCCGGCGTCCTGGTAATCGGCTGGGGCAGCACCTACGGCCCGATCGCGGCCGGCGCTCGAGCCGCTCGGCAGGCCGGAATCGCCGTCGCTACCGCGCACCTACGCCACATCAACCCGTTCCCGATCAACACCGGCGACGTCCTCAGGCGTTACCGCCGGGTGCTGATTCCTGAGATGAACCTCGGCCAGCTCTCGATGCTGCTTCGGGCCAAGTACCTGGTGGACGCCCGCGGCTACAACCAGGTGCGGGGCCTGCCGTTCAGCTCCGGCGAGATCGCCGACGCCATCACCAAGCTCGCCCAGGAGCCGCTGACATGACCACCGATCTTGGCATTCCCACCCTGCTTTCCGGGCTGGCGGGTGTTCCGAAGCTCGAAGCCGGGGACGCCGCGCAGACCCGCAAGGACTTCACCTCCGACGCCGAGGTCCGCTGGTGCCCCGGCTGCGGTGACTACGCGATCCTGGCCGCCGTCCAGGGCTTCATGCCCGAGCTCGGGATCAAGCGAGAGAACGTCGTCTGTGTCTCCGGGATCGGCTGCTCCTCCCGCTTCCCGTACTACCTCGACACCTACGGCCTGCACTCGATTCACGGCCGTGCCCCGGCGATCGCCACCGGCCTGGTCACCTCCCGCCCCGACCTCAACGTCTGGGTCATCACCGGGGACGGCGACGCCCTCTCGATCGGTGGCAATCACCTGATCCACGCCCTCCGGCGCAACGTCAACATCACCATCCTGCTGTTCAACAACCAGATCTATGGCCTCACCAAAGGCCAGTACTCCCCCACCTCACAACCGGGCAAGGTCACCAAGTCGACCCCGGCCGGGTCGGTCGACACCCCGTTCAACCCGATCTCGCTGGCGCTGGGGGCCGAGGCCACCTTTGTCGCTCGCACCCTGGATTCCGACCGCAAGCACCTCACCGGGGTGCTGCGGGAAGCCGTCCAGCACCGCGGCGCGGCCCTGGTCGAGATCTACCAGAACTGCCCGATCTTCAACGACGGCGCTTTCGACGTCCTCAAGGACCGCGACGAGGCCGCCACCCGGCTGATCCGGCTCGAACACGGCAAACCCATCCAGTTCGGCGCCAACGACGAGCACGCGGTCGTCCGGGGTCGGGATGGTTCGCTTCAGGTCACCAACCTCAATGGGGCCAGCGACGAGGAACGAGCCGCCGTCCTGGTGCACGATGCGCACGACCCCAACCCCGCCATCCAGTTCGCCCTCTCCCGGCTGGACGAGTCGTCCCTCTCGCACGTCCCGATCGGCGTCCTGCGCTCGGTCAGCCGACCCACCTACGACGACCTCGTCCGGGCCCAGGTGGACGACGCGATTGCCGCTAACGGCGGCCCGGCCACCAACGACGACCTGGCCGCGCTGCTGGCCGGCAACGACACCTGGACGGTCGACAACGGGGTAGAATGATGGGATGAATTCGGAGGAACGGCACGGTGTCGGCTTCGGGTTCGGCGCTTACCTCCTGTGGGGCTGCTTTCCGCTCTACTTCCGGCTGCTCGACCAGTCAGGTGCGGTGGAGATCCTGCTGCATCGGATTCTCTGGTCGCTGCTCTTCTGCCTGGTGTTGATCGCGGTCGGGCGGTCCTGGGGTCAACTGCGGACGGTGCTCAGTTCCGTCCGGCAGGCCTCAACCCTCGCCGCCGCCGCGGTAGCGATTGCCCTGAACTGGGGTGTCTACATCTACGCGGTCAACTCCGGGCAGGTGGTCGAGGCGTCCCTCGGCTACTTCATCAACCCCCTGGTGACGGTCGCGCTCGGGGTGCTGGTGCTGCGCGAGCGACTGCGGATCACCCAGTGGGTGGCGGTCGGCATCGGGGTACTCGCTGTCCTCGTCCTGACCGTGGACTATGGCCATGTCCCGGTGATCGCCCTGACTCTGGCCTGTTCGTTCGGCATCTACGGGCTGATCAAGAAGACCATCGGGACCGGGACGAACGGGGTCGGCGCAGCCGCCGGGCTGACCACCGAGACGCTGGTGCTTGCCCCACTCGCGGCAATCGCGGTGGCCGTGCTGAGCGTGAACGGGGACAGCACCTTCGTCGCCAACCCGCCGTGGCAGGCGCTGCTGCTGGTCTCCACCGGGCTGATCACCGTTGGCCCGCTGCTGCTGTTCGCCTCGGCCGCCCGCCGGGTGCCGCTGACCACGATGGGCCTGCTGCAGTACCTGACCCCGGTCCTGCAGTTGCTGTGCGGGGTGCTGCTGCTGGATGAGCACATGCCGCTGTCGCGCTGGGCCGGGTTCGCGCTGGTCTGGACCGCGCTCGCCGTCCTCACCTTCGACAGCCTCAAGACCGCCCGCCGCAACTACCTGGCCCGAGCCGACGACCGAGAACTCAGCACCGTCCCCTGATCAGGCGACCAAGCGCTCAGCCGGTGGTCGGCTCGAGACGGATCAGCACGGACTTCGAGGTCGGGGTGTTGCTGACGTCGGCCACGCTGTCCAGCGGTACCAGCACGTTGGTCTCCGGATAGTAGGCCGCCGCACAGCCTTTCGCGGTGTCGTAGGTGACGATCCGGAAGTTCTCCGCCCGCCGCTCGACGCCGTCCCCGAACTCACCGACCAGGTCGACCATCGCGCCGTCCGTCAATCCCAGGTCGACGAGGTCGGTGGCGTTGACGAACACCACTCTGCGGCCACCCTTGATCCCCCGGTAACGGTCGTCAAGGCCATAGATCGTGGTGTTGTACTGGTCGTGACTGCGGATCGTTTGCAGCAAGAGCCGCCCGGCCGGGATCTGCGGATACCAGAGGTCGTTCACCGCGAAGTTCGCCCGGCCGGTCGCGGTCGGGAACTGCCTGGACCGGGAGGCATGTGGCAGCGCGAACCCGGCCGGCTGCGCCAACTTGGCCTCGAAATCCGCGAACCCGGGAATCACCCGGGAGATCCGCTCCCGGATCGTCCGGTAGTCCGCCTCGAACTCCCCCCACGGCGCGCCCATGCCGTCTCCGACCAGCCGTTCGGCCAGTCGGCAAATGATCGCCACCTCGGACAGCAGGTCCTTGGACGGCGGTTCCACGGTGCCCTTCGATCGGTGCACTCGGCTCATCGAGTCCTCGACGCTGACCTCCTGCTCCCCGGTGCGCTGCCGATCGCGGTCGGTCCGCCCGAGAGTGGGCAGAATGAGCGCCGTTTTACCGCAGACCGCATGTGAGCGGTTCAGCTTGGTGGAGACCTGCACGGTCAGCTGGCAGCTTCGCAGGGCCGCCTCGGTGAGGTTCGAATCAGGCGTGGCCCGAACGAAGTTGCCGCCCACCGCCATGAACACCGTGACCCGGCCATCGCGCATCGACCGGATGCTCTCGACGGTGTCGTGTCCAGGCTCGCGCGGCGGCGTGAACTCGAATTCGGCGCCGAGGTTGTCCAGGAACCAGCTCGGCATCCGCTCGAAAATGCCCATCGTGCGGTCGCCCTGAACGTTGCTGTGACCACGAACCGGACACACTCCGGCACCCGGCCGACCCAGGTTGCCCTGGATCAACAGGACGTTGACGATCTCCCGGATGGTCGCGACCGAGTGCTTATGCTGGGTGATACCCATCGCCCAGCAGATGATCGTCTTCTTCGAGGCGAGTAGTCGGTCCGCCAGCGAGCGGACCTGTGTCTGGCTCAGTCCGGTGCCGGCCACCAGCTCATCCAGGTCCAGTTTGCGGACGTGCTCGGCGTACTCCTCGAAGCCGGACGTGTACTGCTCGACGAACTCTCGATCGACGACCGTCCGCGGGGCCGAATCCTCCGCTTGGATCAGGAGTTTGCCGACGGCCAGCAGCAGGGCCAGGTCACCACCGAGCCGGGCCTGCAGGAAGTCGTCGGCCAGCGGGGTGCCGTTACCGACCATTCCCTTCGGCGTCTGCGGGTTCCGGAAGTTGATCAACCCGGCCTCGGGCAGCGGGTTGACCGCCACGATCACCGCGCCGTTCTGCTTCGCCGCCTCCAGGGTGGACAGCATCCGCGGGTGATTCGTGCCGGGGTTCTGCCCCATCACGATGATCAGGTCAGCGGCTTCGAGGTCCTCCAGCGTGACGCTGCCCTTGCCGACGCCGATCGCCTGGACCAGCGCCGAGCCACTCGATTCGTGGCACATGTTGGAGCAGTCCGGCAGGTTGTTCGTGCCGAACGCGCGGACCATCAACTGGTAGAGGAAGGCGGCCTCGTTGCTGGTCCGGCCGGAGGTGTAGAACGTCGCCTGATCGGGTGAGTCAAGGCTGCGCAGCTCGGTGGCGATCAGGTCGAATGCCTGGTCCCAGCCGATCGGCCGGTAGTGGTCCTGGCCGGCTGGTTTCAGCATCGGCTCGATCAGTCGCCCCTGCTGGCCGAGCCACCAGTCGCTCTTCTGCGCGAGTTCGGTCACGCTGTGCTGGGCGAAGAATTCCCGCTCCACTCGCCGTTTGGTGGCCTCCTCGGCGACTGCCTTGGCACCGTTCTCGCAGAACTCGGCCTTGTGCCGGTGTTCCTTCTCCGGCCAGGCGCAGCCGGGGCAGTCGAATCCGTCCTGCTGGTTGAGTTTCAGCAGCGTCCGGGCGGTTCTGGTCGGGCCCATCTGATCCAGGGCCATCTGCATCGCCCACCGCACCCCGGGAACGCCGGCCGCCCACTCCTTGCGGTGACCGACCTCGAGCCCCTGCTCGTCGAAATCTTCCCTGGGTGCCTTCGACATTGCCGATCTCCTTGGCTAACTGACGGGTGCGAGGCCTGCACCCACTATGACCCAGACCCCTGACAACGTCGAAGGCTGCCGCACGGGACAAGGGGACCCCGGAGCTGGGTGCTCCGGAGTCCCCTGGTGGTCCCCCGATAGGCAGCCGACTGCTATCCGTTGAGGTCGATGTCGATGTCGAAGGGCACACTCAGCTTCAGGCGGTCGTGATAGATCCCGCTCAAGGCATATGCGGTCCGATCCAGTTCGTACACGTAGACGACAGGCAGCCCGCTGATGTTCTCTACCCGCCAGAAATGTTGGATACCCGCTTGGGCGTAGAGCTCCGGCTTGCGCTCGCGGTCTCGCTCCAGCGAATCGGGCGAAACCACCTCGACCACGAGGACGACGGCGTCTGCTGGGTACCAGGTCTCACTTCCGTCACCGAGCGACTCCGCCCGGATCACCGACAGGTCAGGCTCCGGCCGCTGCCGCTTGCCCAGGACGATGGACATCTCCCGGGCAACATCGAGATCGAGCGGCAAAGTCGCCCGCAGTCCGACCTGAAGTCGCGTCATCGTCCGATCATGGAACCGCATCTGCGGGCTCATGAAGAAAAGACCCCCGTCAATGAGTTCGGTATGCGGGGGCAGTCCTGGGATCCGGTCCAGGTCGGCGGCGGTGAGGCCACCCTCCGGCACGACCCATTCCGGCATCCGCTCCACGCTCATCCCGCACCTCCCATGCCGAGCAGATCACCCACCGACACAAGGATAGGCCAGGACATCAGCCTGACCCGGTTCGATCGGACCTGCGACGGCGTCTTGATGAACAGGCTATGGGGACTGCTCGTTCAGTCAGCTGGTGCGGTCGACGACGGCCTCGGCGAAGGCGCGCAGGGCCTGCTTGGCGGGGCCTTCGGGGAGCGGGGCGAGGGCGGCGATCGCTTGCTCGGCCCAGCGGGTGGCCTCGTCTCGGGCGGCGGTGGTGGCGGGGTGCCGGCCGAGCGCGGCGACCGCCTCGGCGAGTCGCGCGTCGTCACTCAGGTCGGCGTCGAGCATCGCGACGATGGCGAGGGCATCCGGATCGCCCTCGGCTGCGGCCCGGCGGGCCAGCAGAACCGGCAGCGTGGGGACACCCTCGCGCAGGTCGGTGCCGGGGGTCTTGCCCGACTCGCCGGTGTCGCTGGCCAGGTCGATCACGTCGTCCGCAAGCTGGAACGCGACCCCGACCCGCTCTCCGTAATTGACCATGATCTCGATGACCTCGTCCGAGCAACCGGCGAACATCGCGCCGAACCGGCCAGCGGTGGCGATCAGCGATCCGGTCTTGTCCCCGAGCACCTGGAGGTAGTGCTCGACCGGGTCCTCACCGGCGGCGGGCCCGACGGTCTCGTGCATCTGACCAAGGCAGAGCCGCTCGAAGGTGGCGGCCTGGATCCGGACGGCGTCCGGGCCGAGGTCGGCGACGATCACCGAGGCCCGAGCGAACAGCAGGTCACCGGTGAGAATGGCAACCGTGTTGCCCCACACGTGATGTGCGGCCGGCGCCCCGCGGCGGACCGGCGCCGAGTCCATTACATCGTCATGGTAAAGCGTTGCCAGGTGGGTCAATTCGACGACGACGGCAGCTTCGACGATCTCCGGCCGATCGCCATCAGCCAGGTGACCGGCCAGCAGGGTGAGCATCGGCCGCACCCGCTTGCCGCCGGCCTCGATCAGATGCCGGGACGCGTCGTCCGCGAGTTTGTCGTTCTGCTGCACGGCCTGGCGCAGCCGTGCCTCGACCGCCGCCAGTCCGACCCGGACGGATTCGGCCAACGCCGCGTTCGCCACCGGAAGGTCGAGGGAGGCTGTCACGGCACTCACGGGAGGAACACCGCAGAACTCTGCGCCAACTCCAAGGCCAGGTTAGGCATCACACCCAGCGCGAGGGTGGCGAAGACACCAACACCGACAGCCACGATCGTCAGCGCTCCCGGTTGGCTGACCGTGACCGCATCACCGGTGGCCTCGCTGAAGTACATCAACACGATCACCCGAATGTAGAAGAACACCGCGATCGCGCTGGCCAGCACGCCGACCAGGACCAGGGCCGCACCGTATGGCGCGTTGTCCAAGGCCGCCGAGAAGACCGCGTACTTACCGGTGAAGCCGCTGGTCAGCGGGATCCCGGCGAAGGCCAGCAGGAACAGCGTGAAGACGCCGGCCAGCAGCGGCGACCGCTTGCCCAGCCCGGCCCACTGCGACAGGTGGGTGGCCTCGCCACCGACCCCGCCGTCCGGGGTGGAACTGC
>JANNPJ010000188.1:0-6231 GCA_031400005.1 Kineosporiaceae bacterium
GATTTGCAGCGGGAATTCGGCTCAGCAGTCATCATGATCACGCACGATCTGGGGGTGATTGCGGAGCTGGCGGACGACGTCCTGGTGATGTACGCCGGAAAAGCCGTGGAGCACGCCAGCGTCCAGGACATCTTCAAGCGCCCGCAGCACCCGTACACCTGGGGACTGCTCAGCTCCATGCCCCGGATGGACCGGGTCCGGCAGGAGCGGCTGATCCCCGTGATGGGCACGCCGCCGAGCCTGATCAACCTGCCGCCGGGATGCTCGTTCAACCCGCGCTGCCCGTACTGTGCGCTGACCAATGGCAAAGCCTTGACCGAGGTGCCCGAATTGCTGCCGGTCGGGCCGGGTGAGGCACATTCAGTGGCCTGTCACCTGCCCAGCGCTCAGCGCAAACAGATCTGGAGCGAGGAGGTGGAACCCAAGCTATGACCACGTCAGACACCACGCCGGTGGCCGCAGCGAGCGGGCCATCGACGCCGCCGTTGCTCGAGGTCTCCGGCCTGCAGAAGCACTTTCCGATCATCAAGGGATTGCTGCGCCGCCAGGTCGGCGCGGTCCAAGCGGTTGACGGACTGGACTTCGCTGTCCGCACCGGTGAGACCCTCGGCCTGGTCGGTGAGTCCGGCTGCGGGAAGACCACCACCGGCCGGTTGCTTACCCGGCTGATCGAGCCGACGGGTGGAAAGATCGAGTTCGAGGGCCGGGACATCAGTCACCTGTCGGCTGGGCAGATGCGGCCGCTGCGCCGCGACGTCCAGATGATCTTCCAGGACCCGTACTCATCGTTGAACCCCCGGCACACCGTCGGTGGGATCGTCGGCACCCCCTTCCGGCTGCACAAGACCGTCCCGGCAGCACAGATCAAGTCCTCGGTTCAGGACCTGCTGAAGCTGGTCGGCCTGAACCCGGAGCACTACAACCGGTACCCGCACGAGTTCTCCGGCGGGCAGCGGCAGCGGATCGGCGTCGCCAGGGCACTCGCCCTGCGGCCGAAGCTGGTGATCGCCGACGAACCGGTGTCGGCGCTTGATGTGTCGGTCCAGGCGCAGGTGATCAACTTGCTGGAGGACCTGCAGGAGGAGTTCCAGCTCACCTACGTGGTGATCGCGCATGACCTTTCCGTCGTCCGGCACATCGCCGACCGGGTCGCCGTGATGTACCTCGGCAAGATCGTCGAGATCGCCGAGCGCGACGCGCTCTACGAGCGTCCGATGCACCCGTACACGCATGCGTTGCTGTCTGCCGTGCCGGTCCCGGATCCGGACCGGCGGGACAACCGCGAGCGCATCCGGCTGCGCGGGGAGACGCCGAGTCCGATCAACCCGCCGTCCGGTTGCCGCTTCCACACCCGCTGCTGGAAGGCACAGGAGATCTGCTCGGTCCAGGAACCGCCGCTGGCCGAACTCGCCCCCGATCACCGCGCGGCCTGCCACTTCCCCGAAAACGCCGTCCCTTCGCCGTGATCATGCACAAAGTGACATAACGGGACCGGGTGGGGCGCCAGTTCGTGCATGATCATGAGTTTCGAACGGCTACAAAGGGGGATATTTGGCGCGGCTGGGCGAGGCTCTCGCCCTGTGGCTGATCTTCGTCGTACAGTCCGGTCATGGAAGCGCAGGATGGCGCCAGCACGCCCACTCATCGACTGATCCTTTCGGCTGCCGACACCCCGGTTGAGCGGGAACTGATCGAACGGTGGACGGTCGAGTCCGGCTCGGATCCGAGCGAGGTGATCGAACTGCGCAGTCCGCTGCTCGCCGAGCGGCTGCAGGGCGACGACGATCCGTTGCTGGTGCCGGTCGGGATCAGCTGGCTGCCGAAGGAACGCGACGGCAAGCGGGAAGCCGGGTGGCGGGATCTGCTCGCGCTGCGCGACCCACGCCAGCCGCATCGCTTCGCTCAGGGGCTGATCGCGGGTCGGGACGCCGACCGGTACCGGGTGGTGGTCGGGGAACCGGCTCGAGTGTCCGAGCTACGCCACCGGTTCCGTGAGCGCGGCGTTGCCGATTCCCAAACCGAGGCCCCGGCCCAGCTGGGCTCGACGGCGTTGACCGCGTTCGTCGTCCGACAAGCCACCCTCGCGCTGGAACGGGCCGAGCGAGCGGTAATCGGTGACCGGTACAAGGTTCCGCGGCTGGTGGTGGAGGAGATCGTCACCGGCGCCCGATACCGGCAGCGGTTGTCCGAGTTGGCCAACCGGTTGCAGGTGCCGCTCTCGGAGGTGGGCGCCCAAGCAACCGAGGCGCTGCAGGAGCTGGTCGCGGTGCAGAGCCGGCTCGCGGTCGACATCTTTGGGACCGCGATGCGACCGTTGCATGCCCGGGCCTGGGTGGTCCGGGCCGAAACCGAGCAACTGGAGCGACTGCGCGAGCTGAATCGGCATTCGGCGCTGATCTTTCTCCCCTCGCATCGCTCGTACGCCGACACCCTGGTGCTGGCCGAAGTGCTGCATGGGCATGACTTTCCGCGTAACCATGTGGTCGCCGGGAACAATCTGGCGCTGTGGCCGCTCGCTTCGCTGGCGCGCCGCGCGGGGATGGTGTTCATCCGCCGCAGCTTCCGGGACGACGAGGTCTACAAGCTCGCGATTCAGGAGTACTTCGGGTATCTGGTGGCCAAACGGTTCAACCTGGAGTGGTTCTTCGAGGGTGGACGCTCGCGCACCGGCAAGCTCCGGCCGCCGCGGTTCGGGCTGCTCGCCTATGTGGCTTCCGCATTGCAAGCCGACCCCGGTATCGACGTCCAGCTGGTGCCGGTCTCGATCACCTACGAGCATCTGCATGAGGTGTCATCGATGGCGGCCGAGCAGCGTGGCGTCGCCAAACAGCGCGAAGGACTCGGCTGGCTGGCCCGGTATGTGCGGGCGCAGCGACAGTCGGCCGGGGACGCGGTCGTTCGGTTCGGACCGCCGGTGGACATGCGTTCTCGGCTGCCCGAGCACCCGCCGGCCAGTCCGGCGGACGACGCGGCGCAGCGGCTGGCGCTGAACAAGCTGGCCTTCGAGGTCGCGGTCGAGATCAACCGGGCAACCCCGGTGCTGCCGCAGTCGCTGCTGGCGATGGCTCTGCTCGGGGTTCGCGACCGGGCCCTGACCCTGCAGCAGGTCGGCCAATTGTTGACGCCGGTACTGGACTACGTCGAAGCGCGTTCGTTGCCGCAGAGCGGCACGACCGGGCTGCGCCGTCCCTGGCAGCTCGCGGCCACCTTGAACAGCCTGGCCCAGGACAAGGTGGTGACGGTGTACACCGATGGTGACGAGCCGGTGTACTCGATCACGCCTGGACAGCACCTGGTTGCCGCGTTCTATCGGAACAACTCGATCCACTGGTTCGTGAACCGGGCCATCGTCGAGCTGGCCATGATCGAGGTCACGGAGCAGGCCGGTGACCGCCCGTTGGCGACCGCCTGGGCGGAGACGCTGCGGTTGCGCGACCTGCTCAAGCACGAGTTCTTCTTCCCGGACAAGGAGATCTTCCGACGGGAACTGCTCGACGAACTGGAGTTGATCGACCCGAAATGGGCCGGGCGCTCCGGGTTGGTCGCCGACGCCCGGGCGATGCTGTCGTCATCCGGGTTTCTGTTCGCGCACCGGGTGCTGCGCTCGTTCATCGAGGCGGAGTTGGTGGTGGCCGAACGCCTCGTCGTCCACTCGGTGGATCGGCCGGTCGACGAGAAGGCGTTCCTCGCCGACTGCGCGGGCCACGGCCAGCAGATGCTGCTGCAAGGGCGGGTCCACAGCGCGGAAGCGCTGTCGGGTGAGCTGTTCGGCTCCGCGCTGCGACTGGCCGACGGCCGGCAGTTGCTGGGGGCGGCGGAGAGTTCGCAAGAAAGGCTCGACCTGGCCGCCCGGCGAGAGGCGTTCGCCGTCCAGCTGCGGCATGTCGCCGACCGGATCCGGCTGGCCGCCGAGATCGACGCCGAGTCGTCCCCACTGGACCTTCGCTGAGCAGAGTTCAGCTCCGTGGATGCCGGTAGGTTTGGTGGATGGCCGTGCCGCTGATCATCTCTCGCCGCGACGTCGACTTCCTGCTCTACGAATGGCTGAACGTGACGGCGCTGACGTCGCGCCCGCGGTTTGCCGAACACTCCAGGGAGACCTTCGACGCCGTCCTGGATCTTGCCGAGAAACTGGCCACCGAGCAGTTCGCGCCGCACAACCGGCTCTCGGACACCGAAGAGCCGCGGGTGGTGGACGGGCGGGTCTGGACGCCGGCACCGGTGCGCGCGGCGATCGAGGCCTTCGCCCGGGCGGGTTTTCTCTCCGGCAGCGCAGACGAGGCACTCGGCGGTTCCCAGTTGCCGACCACCGTCCATCGGGCGGCGGTGCTCTGGTTCCAGGCCGCGAACGTCGGAACCATCGGCTATCTGGGCCTGACGATGGCGAATGCCTCGCTGCTGGTGGAGCATGGATCGCCCGAGCAGGTGGCCACCTGGGTTCCGCCGCTGCTCGAAGGACGCTTTCTCGGCACGATGTGCCTGTCCGAACCGCAAGCCGGGTCGTCGCTGGCCGACATCACCACCAAGGCGGTGCCGCAGCCGGATGGCACGTATCGCGTCACCGGCAACAAGATGTGGATCTCCGGCGGGGATCACGAACTCTCCGAAAACATCGTGCACCTGGTGCTGGCGAAGATTCCCGGCGGACCGCCCGGGGTGAAAGGCATCTCGCTGTTCGTCGTCCCCAAGGTCCTGCTGGATGAGGACGGGAAACTCGCCGAGCGCAACGATGTCGTGCTCAGCGGGTTGAATCACAAGATGGGCTACCGGGGGACGACGAACGCGCTGCTGAATTTCGGTGAGGGCGGGTACCGTCCGGGTGGCGCGGCCGGTGCCGTCGGCTACCTGGTGGGGGAGCCGCACGCCGGACTGGCGTACATGTTCCACATGATGAATGAGGCGCGGATCGGCGTCGGGCTGGGGGCCACCGCGCTCGGGTACACCGGATACCTGCATGCGCTGGAGTACGCCCGGACCCGGCTGCAGGGTCGGCCGGTGACGGATCGGCGTCCGGACGCACCTCAGGTGCCGATTATCGAGCACACCGACGTCCGACGAATGCTGTTGGCGCAGAAGTCGTTTGTCGAGGGTGGGCTGGCTTTGGGCTTGTACTGTTCGACTTTGATCGACGAGCAACAGACAACAACGGACGACGAGGCGCGGCGGCGAGCGACACTCCTGCTCGACGTCCTGACCCCGATCGCGAAAAGTTGGCCCTCGCAGTGGTGTCTGGCCGCGAACGACCTGGCGATTCAGGTCCACGGGGGATACGGGTACACCCGGGACTATCCGGTGGAGCAGTTCTACCGGGACAACCGGCTGAACGCGATCCACGAGGGAACGCATGGCGTTCAGGCGATCGACCTGCTGGGACGCAAGGCGTCAATGCAGGGCGGGGCCGGTCTGGTGTTGTTGATCCATGCCATCCAGGCGACGATCGCGCGGGCCGTAGCCGCTGGCGGCGAGGTTGCGACGCTGGCCGCAGACCTGGATGCGGCGCTGAGCCGATTGGCGGCCGTCACCGGTCGGCTCTACGAAACCAATGATCCGGCAGTCATTTTGGCCAATGCGACGGTCTATCTGGAGGCGGCCGGGCATCTCGTCGTCGCCTGGATGTGGCTGGAGCAGCTCCTTGTCGTCGGTGATCGGACCGACCCGTTCTGCGCCGGGAAACGGCAGGCGGCACGCTACTTCTTCCGGTTCGAGCTGCCGAAGACCGGCCCTCAGTTCGACCTGCTGGAGAGCCTCGACACCACCACCTTGCAGATGGATCCGGGGTGGTTCTAGCGTCGTTTTGTTTTTGGCCTCACTCCAGCTCGAACGAGCCGGTGACGATCTCGCCCGCCGGCAGGTAAGTACCCATCACCACCCCGGTGCTGGAGACCGTGCTGTTCACCAGCTTCAGCGCGGCCGGGATGGTTCCTTCGGCGAACAGGCGCTTGCCCGAACCGATGACGACGGGGAAGACCCACAAGCGGTACTCGTCGATCAGGTTGTGCCGAATCAGCGTCTGGAGCAGATTCGCGCTGCCGTGCACCTGTAGTTCCGGCCCGGATTCCTGCCGCGCCGGGTAAAGCCTTCGAAGAGCGGCTATATCGTCGGGCAGCAGTTTCTCCAGACGGCGATAATACGGATACATAACCGAATTCGGACGGTCGGAGTGGCCCAGCCCCAGCGCGTGGCCGAGTTCATGCAGAACTACGGAATAGAAATCGGGATCCACTCCATTCC
>JANNPJ010000198.1:0-1789 GCA_031400005.1 Kineosporiaceae bacterium
GGCGGTGGGTGTGCGGCGGCCCCCGGCCCCACACGGGGGCGGGCCCCACCGACCCCCAGCGCCCCACGGGCGTGGGCCCCCCGCAGCGCGGGGTGTGGTCCGGTCGGGCCCCACCCCCGTGTCGGCCCGGAGGCCGACGAACACCTTCGGCCAGATGTGATGCATCCTCAGGCACGCGGGCCGGCCCCTACGAACGCGCGTCCCGTCCCAGGGGCGCGATTCACCGCGTCCGCTGAGGCTAGCCCTGTGCTAGTATGGCCATGTTGTGGCGCAAATTGAGACGCCACCCGTTCACAATCGGGACATTATACGACCCAACCCGCAAGGAGGACGCATGGCCAGGCCGGAGTCCCTCGAGGCCGGACTGTCGCTGCTCGGCGAACTGCTCGCGCACGAGAAGACGTCGTACGACCTGGTCCTCGTCGGCGCCGGCGCGCTGTTCCTGAAGGACATCGTGATGCGACCCAGTGAGGATCTCGACGTCGTGGCCATCGTCTCGGGCGGTCGCCTGAGACACGCCGAGCCCTTCCCCGAAGATCTCCAGAGGTGCGTCCGATCCGTGGGCAAGACGCTGGACCTCGCTCAGCACGAACGTGACGGGAAGGACTGGCTGAATCCATGTCCTGCCTTCCTCCTCACCCTTGGCCTCCCCGAGGGATTTGAGAGCCGCCTGACTTCCAAGGTCTATGGCGCCCTCACCATTCGTCTCCCCGACCGGATCGACCTGATCCACCTCAAGCTGTGGGCGGCGACGGATCGTCATCGAGCCCGCAGCGCCGTCGACATCGAAGACCTGCGGGCCCTGGCTCCCACCCGCGAGGAGATCCTGCAGGCCGCGGCGTGGTGCGCCCAGAGAGACGGCAGGCCCGACTTCATGCGACTGGACGGGCTTCCCGTGCTGGCGAGGCTCGGGTTCGGCGACGGAACGCCGTCATGAGCCCGATCGGCGCGCTGGAACAGTTGTCTCACGACCTCCTGTGGAGCCTGTGGGCGGAGATGGGCGCCTCGGGAGTGGTGCGACGACACCAGGGCGTCGCGATCGATCCCGAGAGCCTCGTCCTGTACACGCCCGCACTCGTAGCTTCCGAGCCTCGCCTCGAGGAGATGGCGTTCGGTTGGTGCGTCCATCACGGCGAGACCTTCCTCACCAGGGGGCGTCTCACCGCGTTGTCCAGGGGCCTGCCGCCCGAGGTGCAGGGAGCCTACGCGACCTTCTCGGCGCGACTGGCGCACCACGGAGGGGCGCTGTGGGACGGCGCTGGCGCTCGCGAGGCGCACGAGGACCGAGGCGTCCGCACCGTACCCGTCCGCCTGGATCACCCCTCCATGGTCCGGTGCCGCGCCCGCCTCTTCTTCGGGCTCGGTGCGCGTCCCGACGTGATCTGCGAGGTCCTGGCCCGAGCCGACCGCTGGCTCGGCGTCAGTGACCTCAGCCACCTGGGATACACGCGACGCACCGTCCTGCGAATCCTGACCGATCTCGCCCATTCCGGCGTCCTCGTGGCCGAGGAGTCGTCGCATCGGCACACGTTCCGCCTGAGCGACCCCGGCGTGCTCGCCGACATGCTCGAGGCGACCGACGTGCGGTGGCCGGAGTGGCATCGCGTGATGCCGCTGGTCTGGCACCTGGTCGGGCTCGACCAGGGCGAACGGGAGTCCGCAGGGATCCGTCGGGTGCGTGCCAACGAGGTGCAACCGCTCGTCAGCAAGCTGGCGTCCGAGCTTTGGCTCGTCCCTCCACCGAAGACCAGTGGCAACTCCGACGCCTTCGAAGCGCTCTACGACTGGG
>JANNPJ010000201.1:0-1712 GCA_031400005.1 Kineosporiaceae bacterium
CCGCTCGGCTTCAGCCCCGTCGTGGAGCAACGCGGGCAACTGGTGGAGGAGCACCAGTTTCTCAACGTTGGCGTCGGTATCGGCGCCGAGACGATCCTCGCGTTCCTGGCCCAGCACGGCGTCCGCGTCACCGGCTGACAACCTTCCGGTCGAAGGCCCTCGCCGAGCCCTTCGTCAAGCGGGCGGTCGTGAGCAAGGCCTTCGTCCCTCTCTACGACTCGGCGAGCACTTGGGTGGAGCGCTTCGGAGAGCTGCCTGCCGTAGCGCTGAAGGGGGAGGTCTGGCCTCCCCCTTCATGGAGAGCGCATCCCTGGGAGTCAGCCCAGGGGGCCGATGTCAGCCGGTGACGCGGAACGTCGTCGTGGCCTCGGAGACCCACCGGCCGAAGCCGTTCCGCGTGAAGTACCCCTCCTGGGCCTGGCACGAGGCGTCGCCCTGCAGCCACAACGTGGACGAGAGCGGGCCGATCACAGCCTGGTTGTTCGCATCGACCGGGAAGTACGCGGCGTAGACGTACGTACCACCGAAGTCCGGTGCGTAGCACTGCACGAAGACGTACGTGTCTGCACCGCCGGGGTTGACGGTGGCCGTGGTCATACCGGCGTACGCGGCGTTCGGGACGGTGATCACGCCGGTGGCGGGGCCGTTCCCTCCGCCCCCCTTGGCAGCGATGGCGCTTCCCGCGAACACGAGCGTGAAGATCAAGAACAAACCGGTGAGCGTATGTTTCATGACTGAATCTCTCCTTTACTCCCGTGCCATGAAGGGCACATAGGCGGCACTGGACGTATCGGCCGAGCCGACAACAGGCGTGAGTCAACTCCTCCCTCAACCGAGGGAACTTCGCCCAGCCTCGACGTGTCCCGACGCTCCGAGTTTCTCGACGGATTCATGACCTGCTTGTCGAGGTGACAGTCGTGAATGACCAACCCTCGGCGAGCCGGCTCGCGCGGTGCGCGTAGCATCGCAACGTGCGAGTCGAAATCCTCGGTTCGGGCGGAGCTGCCACCATCCCGCGCCCGGGCTGTCGTTGCCGCGTGTGCGTCGAGGCCCGCGCCAAGGGTGGCCGCTAGGAGGGCCGTGCTGGACCCGTTCGAAAGCAGGTGTCTCCAGATGGTGGGTGAAAATCACCCATCTTGTGGTTGATTTACACTCACCTATCGGGGTTCCTGCAAGGAGTGCTGACGCGACACCTGACGCCGCTTTTGCGGGAGTCGTTGCAGCTCCGTGGTCAGCGGGCTTGCCGTCTCGGCTGACCTTCTTGATCAACTGCACCGCTTCATGATGGGTCTGCCCCTGGGAATGCTCGCCTAGCTCGATGCAGCAGATCGCATCTGCTCGATTGCACGGCGTTGGGCTCACGACCGTCCAGCCTTCTTCCAGAGGCGACAAAACGAGCCAGAGAGATCAACTCCTTCGTTGGCAGCATCTTGAAGAACCGTCTCGTGCCCGGTCTGTCGGGCATTGACGGACGCCTCGCGATCACCTACGGTGGTCTGCGTTCCGCATTGCGCAGTGCGGAGCTGCGGGAGGCGGCACGGAGACGTCAGGGGGCACCGAACTCGGCGGCACAGAGGTTTTGCTGCGGCAACCGAGAGCGATGCAATCACCGAGTCCGCGCAGCATTCCGCCTGCCGTCGGTCTTCCCCGGCCGGCGGTGGCAACAGGGGCACCCCCGCCCCGAACGTTCGAGGGGCCGGCATGCCGGCCCC
>JANNPJ010000218.1:0-7836 GCA_031400005.1 Kineosporiaceae bacterium
GCCACCACCATCGAGCGACGCTCGGCAATACGCAGTGCGCTCGCGCGAGGCGAGCGCGACCACCGCACCCGCAACGAGACGACAACATCGTGCGCCGCCCGACGCACCGCCGCGTCGCCGTCAGCAGCTAGCGCGAGCGCAAACGCCCAGGCGTCGTCGACGTGATAGAGCAAACCACACGGTACATACACGGCCGCATGCGCTGCGAACCGTTGCGTCCAACCGGCGCCCAACGCTGTACGAGCGAACGGCAGCAGCCGACCCGCAGCGCGGGAGCGCTTGTCGACAAGCGCCCGGCGAGCGCGGTCAATCGCCTCCGATGCCGGCGCGACCCCACGCGCAGTCAGACCGCGAGCAAGGTCGCCGCCGCCGCCGCCGGCCGGCACGCCCGGTCCCTGCTCTCGGGCGGCTAGTGGCGGCTAGTGGTTCGATTCGTTAATTCGTCTGGGGTCTAGCTGGCTGAGGTTGCCTGGCTGGACGATCCGGGCTCGGCGGTTCGCTAATGCGACGTTGTTGACCTCATCTGGGCCGGATAAAAAGGTACTGACGTCGACACCGTCGCACTCGCGAACGGCGGGGTGGGTTGGCCGCTCCTCGGCGGGTTCGGACACCCCCGACGAACTTATGAAAACCGGCCACTAGCGGCGGCTACCGCCAAAAAGGCCGCGATCATGCAACACGTACTGCTCGAAAGCGGCAAGCGTGCATGATCGCGGGAGGGGTTTAGCTGGCGTCGACCAGGTCGACGACGAAGATCAGCGTCTCGTTCGGGCCGATCGCGCCACCGGCGCCACGCTCGCCATAAGCCAGCGACGACGGGATCACCAGGCGTCGACGGCCACCGACCCGCATGCCCGCGATGCCCTGGTCCCAACCGGGGATGACCTGGCCCACGCCGAGCCGGAAGCGCAACGGCTCCCCCCGGTTCCAGGACGCGTCGAACTCCTCGCCGGTGGAGAAGGCGACACCGACGTAGTGCGCTGTCACCGTGCTGCCGCTGGACGCCTCGGGGCCATCCCCAAGAATCTCATCGGTCACGACGAGCGTGGTCGGCGGCGTGCCTTCGGGAAACTCGATCTCTGGGCGCTTGCGCTCCAGGGCCATCTGGGACTCCTCTTCCTCAGGGCTGTGCGATGTGCACAGCGTCAGTAGTGACGTGCGGTTCGGGTTGCGCGGTCGGCCCCGGACCGGTGGGCCGGGTCGGCCTCGCGGTCGCTGGAGTGACCACTCAGACGGCGTCGAGAATGTCGACGACGAACACCAGGGTGTCGGTCCCCTTGATCTTGGCCCGGGCCTGGCCGGTGATCCCGTAACCCTTGTCCGGCGGGATCACCAGCAGGAGCTGGCTGCCAACCTTCTTGCCGACCAGTCCTTCGTCCCAGCCGGCGATGACCCTCCCGATGCCGATCGGGAACGTGGCCGGGGCGCCCTTGACCCACGAGGAGTCGAAGACCCGGCCGCCGGGCCAGATCACCCCGGTGTACTGCACCGTGATCTTTTGGCCTTTGACCACCCTGGCGCCGGAGCCCTCGATCAGTGGCTGGACGATGAGTCGGGCCGGGGCCTTCGACTTCGGCAGGGTGATCGTCGGCTTACCGGTCTTCTTCTCCAGGGTGACCTTGGGCAGGCCGGCCCGGGGTTTGACGGCGGTGCCGGCGGCTCGCTTCAGCACGTTACTGGCCGACTTGACGTCGATCACGAAGAGCAGGGTATCGGTCGGGCCGATCCCGGCATCTGGAGCGCCCGCGGTGCCGTAGCCGTCTTTGGGTGGGACGGCGATCAGCACCCGGGAACCGACGGTCACCCCGGTCAGGCCGTCGACCATCCCCTTGATCACCGTGCCGTCGTCCAGCACGAACGCCGACCGCTCATTGCCATAGGAGGTGTCGAACTCCTTGGCATCGGTGCCGTTCACCCCGAGGTAGTCGATCGTGACTCGTTGACCGGGGGCGACAGCAGCGCCGGTACCGGTGACGATCATCCGCCGGTTCGTCGTGGTCGCGGAGAACGGCTCGTGCACGTCCACCACCGGTTTGTCGCCGATCTTCCCCTTGACCTCAACGGCGGACAGTTGCGTCGTGACCTTGGTGGACGTGGCGTCGGAACCCGCATTGGAACATCCGGCGACCAGGGCCGCAGCGACGAACAAGGCGCCGAGGCGGTGAATGGCGAAGCGTGAGGACACGGGCGACCTTTGTCGGGGGAACAAGACGACCGTCACCATAACCCTGGTGGCTGTGAGGGGTGACATTCCACCGGGCGGTGGCGGGGTCGTCTCCCCGTCACATGCTCTGGATGAGACGCTCCACTCGCTCGTCGACGGACCGGAACGGGTCCTTGCAGAGCACCGTGCGCTGAGCCTGGTCGTTGAGCTTGAGGTGCACCCAATCAACGGTGAAGTCCCGGCGGCGTTCCTGAGCCCGGCGGACGAAGTCGCCGCGCAGCTTGGCCCGGGTGGTCTGCGGTGGGACCGCGGTGGCCTCGAACACCTCGATGTCCGCCCCGACCCGCTGCACCAGTCCCTTGGACTGGAGCAGGTAGTACAGCCCTCGCTTGCGATGAATGTCGTGGTAGGCCAAGTCGATTCGGGCGATCCGCGGTGAGGACAGCGGCAAATCGTGCCGTCCCCGGTAGCGTTCGATCAACCGGTGTTTGATCACCCAGTCCAGCTCCTGGTCGACCAGGCTGAGGTCGCCGGTGTCGATTGCCCGCAGCCCGCGCTCCCAGAGGTCGAGAACCCGTTTGATCACGTCGGTCTGCAGCCCGCGGGACTCCACGAACTCCTTGGCCTTGCTCAGGTACTCACCTTGGATCTCCAGCGCGGTCGCCTCACGACCGTTGGCCAGCCGGACCTTTCGCTTCCCGGTCAGGTCGTGGCTAATCTCACGGATCGCCCGGATCGGGTTCTCCAAGGTGTGATCGCGCATGATCACACCGGCCTCGATCATCCGCAGGACCAGATCCGTGGCGCCGACCTTGAGCATTGTCGTGGTCTCGGACATGTTCGAGTCGCCGACGATGACGTGCAGCCGCCGGTAGCGCTCGGCGTCGGCGTGCGGTTCGTCCCGGGTGTTGATGATCGGCCGCGACCGGGTGGTGGCGCTGGAGACGCCCTCCCAGATGTGATCGGCTCGCTGCGACAGGCAGAACACCGCACCACGCGGAGTCTGCAGCACCTTGCCGGCGCCAACCACGATCTGCCGGGTGACCAGGAACGGGATCAGGATGTCCGACATCCGGCCGAATTCGCCGTGCCGGGACACCAGGTAGTTCTCGTGGCAGCCGTAGGAGTTCCCGGCCGAGTCGGTGTTGTTCTTGAACAGGAAGACGTCGCCCTGGATGCCCTCCTCGTGCAGCCGCCGCTCGGCGTCCATCAGCAGGCCCTCGAGGATCCGCTCCCCGGCCCGGTCATGGATGACGAGCTGGCGGACGTCGTCACATTCGGGCGTCGCGTACTCCGGGTGCGAGCCCACGTCCAGATAAAGCCGGGCTCCATTGCGCAGGAAGACGTTGCTCGACCTGCCCCAAGAGACGACCTTGCGGAAGAGGTACCGGGCGACCTCATCAGGAGACAGCTTGCGTTGCCCCTCAAAGGCGCACGTGACCCCGAATTCCGTTTCAATTCCGAAGATTCGGCGGTCCATGCCATCACTGTAAATCCCCGGCTGCCCGATAGCACCAGTCCTGGGGACCTGGAATCCGGCGGGCTGATCGAGCGGGTTGCTCGGGCCCGACGGCGGTGTCCCGGTCAATCGTCCTCGTCTGTGCTGCTGTCGGAGGCCGGACCGGGCGCGCCCGGTGTCTTCGGATGACCGCGTTCCTGCTCCGGCTCCTGGGAGACCGGATCACCGGCCTGTGCCGCGGGACGGACCTCAGTCTCCTCCCGCACGCCGGTCAACGTGTCGTGCAGACCCGGGCGCTGGTCGTCGGCGGTGGGCACGTCCGTGGTCGGATCGTCGGGCGCCAGCAGCGCCTCCAGTAGCGGCCCGGCCAGCCGGCGAAACGCCCGCCTCGGCCGGAACCGGTCGAGGACGGCGACTTCCAGCTGCCCCGGGCTGAGCGTGCGGTCGGTGCCGGACGGGTCTTTGGCGAGCAGGCTGACCGCTAGCGCGAGGGCGGCCGACAGGCTCAGATTTGGCTCCCAGCGCGCCTGCAGACCGGTGGTGATCGCCTCGGCCTGCCCGCCCATCGCGACGAAGCTTTCCTCGTCGGCGACCGACCCGTCGTAGGTCAACCGGTAAATCTGATCGTCCTCGTGGCTGGCCCCGACCTGGGCGACCACGATTTCCACCTCGAGCGGCTTGGATTCCTGGGTGAAGGCGCTGCCCAGGATCTGGGCGTAGGCGTTCGCCAGCCCGCGCGCGGTGACGTCGGCGCGATCGTAGGAGTAACCGCGCAGGTCCGCGTACCGGACGCCGGCCTGCCGCAGGTTCTCGAACTCGTTGTACTTACCGGCCGCGGCGAAGCCGATCCGGTCGTAGATCTCACTGATCTTGTGCAGTGAGCGGGAGTGGTTCTCGGCAACGAAAGCGACCCCGCCCTCGTAGGCCAGCACCACGACCGGGCGACCCCGGGCGATGTTCCGCCTGGCGTAGTCGGCCCGGTCCTTCATCTGCTGTTCGGGCGGAACGTAGTACGGCATGCTCATCGCGCGGTCCCCCCGTCGGTCTCGGCGTCGGTCTCGGCCCGTCCGGACCCGGTCGGGCCCGTTCCTCTGGCTCTGGCCAGGGCGGTGGCGAGTGCGGTCGCCACCGCGTCGTCGGGCATCCGGTGGAATCCGTCGACCGTGACCATGGCCACCACCGGGAAGATCTGCCGGACCAGGTCGGCGCCGCCGGTGCCGGAGTCGTCGTCGGCCGCGTCGTGCAGCGCCTCGACCACCACTTGGACCGCGTCGTTCGCGCTCAACCCCGGCCGCCAGCGCTTCTTCATCGAGCCCCGGGCGAACAGTGAGCCGGAGCCGATGCTGTGGAATTCGTGCTCCTCGTAGCGACCGCCGGTGACGTCGTAGGAGAAGATCCGCCCCTGCCGGCGCACCAGGTCGAACCCGGCGAACAGTGGCACGACCGCCAGCCCCTGCATCGCCAGTCCGAGGTTGTTGCGGAGCATGTTGGAAAGCCGGTTCGCCTTGCCGTCCAGGGAAAGCAGTGCGCCCTCGATCTTCTCGTAGTGCTCGAGCTCGACCTGGAACAACCGGACGAGCTCGACCGCGATCCCGGCGGTGCCGGCGATCCCGACACACGAGTAGTCGTCGGCCGGGAAGACCTTCTCCATCTCCCGATGCGCGATCATGTTGCCCATGGTCGCCCGCCGGTCACCGGCCATCACCACGCCGCCGTCGAAGGTGACGGCGACGATCGTGGTGGCATGCGGGACCTGCGGGACCATCCCGGCAGGGAGCACCTGGCGCCCGGGCAGTAGGTGGTCGGCGTGGACGGCGAGGAATTCGGTGAACGACGAGGAGCCAGGCATCAAGTGTGGTGCCGGCAACCCGCCGTCACGAAAAGGTTCTTGAGTCACGGTCGAAACCCTATCCAGACAGGTGTGAGCTGCCCATCGGGACCAGCGCTGCCGGTCCGCCTGATCTGACCGGCCTGGCTGATCTGACCGGTCCGCCTGATCTGAACCGTGCTTTCCGACGCGGCTGAAGATGCCTGCTCAGCTGTCACTGGCCACCTTTCTGCACGAAGCCCTTGACGAACTCTTCCGCGTTGCTCTCCAGCACCTCGTCGATCTCGTCGAGGATGGCGTCGACCTCCGCGTCCGTCGACTGGGCCTGACCGGCCGCGGGTGGCGGGGGCGCCGGCTCGTCGCCGGGCTCTTCGTCACGTCGAGCGTGTCGTTCCTGTTCCTGACCGGCCATGGCTTCCTCCGTTGAGTCGGATCCGTGCCGCTTGCTGTTCTCGATCCCGTTCGATCTGCTTTGATCCTAGGCACCCGTACCGACATTCTGGGTGTGCCGAAGCACACTGATCCAGAAATACCTTGAGCGGCGTTCCCGGCCGGTTCGCAGTGCCTGTAAGTAGCTGGTGAGGGGCCGGTCAGGGGCCCTGGCGGGCGCGGACCGGAGTGCGGACTACTGCGCGGCCAACGCGTCCACCAGTTCCGCGGCCGTGTGGCAGCGCTGGAGCAGGGCTTCCACGTGCTCGCGGGTACCCCGCGCGGGATCCAGAGTCGGAACGCGCTGCAGGGCACCTCGGCCCGGGATGTCGAAGATCACCGAGTCCCAGGACGCCGCGGCCACATGCTCGCCGTACCGGGACAGGCACCGGCCGCGAAAATAGGCCCGGGTGTCGTGTGGCGGCTCGTGCACCGCCTCGGTGATCTGCTCGTCGGTGACCACCCGCTCGATCTGCCCGCGTGAGACCAACCGGTGATAGAGGCCCTTCTCCGGCCGCACATCCGCCCATTGCAGGTCGATCAGCTCCAGCCGGGCGGCGTCCCAGGGCAGTTGCTCGCGCTGGCGGAATCCGTCCAGCAGCCGCAGTTTGGCCACCCAGTCGAGTTCTCGGACGCAGAGCATCGGATCCTCCCCGAGCCGGCTGAGGATGCCCTCCCAGCGATTCAGGACCTCCGTCGTCGCGGCGTCCACATCGGAGCCGTACCGGCGCTCAACGAACGCCGCGGCCTGCTCGAAGAACAGCCATTGCAGTTCGACGGCGGTGACCGTGATCCCGTCCCGGAGGGTCACCCGCTGCTTCAGCGTGGGATCGTGCGACACCTCGTGCAGGCTGGCGACGGGTCGCTCGATCGACAGATCCCGAGTGAACCCGTGATCCTCGATCATCTGCAGCACGATCGCGGTGGTGCCGACCTTCAGCAGGGTCGCGACCTCGCACAGGTTCGCGTCACCAATGATCACGTGCAGCCGGCGGAAACGTTCGGCGCTGGCGTGCGGTTCATCCCGGGTGTTGATGATCGGGCGTTTCAGCGTGGTTTCCAGCCCGACCTCGACCTCGAAGAAGTCGGCCCGCTGACTGATCTGGAACCCGACGCCGGTGCCGTCCTGGCCCAGTCCGATCCGGCCGGCGCCGCAGATCACCTGCCGGGAGACGAAGAACGGGGTGAGGTGCTTGACCACGTCGGCAAACGGCGTTTCCCGGCGCATCAGGTAGTTCTCGTGGGTGCCGTAGGAGGCACCCTTGTTGTCGGTGTTGTTCTTGTACAGGTTGACGTCGGCCAGGCCCGGGTTCGCCGCGATCCGGCGGGCCGCCTCCAGCATCACCAGCTCACCGGCCTTGTCCCAGCGGACGACGTCCCGCGGCGAGGTGACCTCCGGCGAGGAGTACTCCGGGTGGGCGTGGTCGACGTACAGCCGGGCGCCGTTGGTGAGGATCACGTTCGCCAGCCCGGGATCCTCCGGGGTGTCGGTCAGCTGACCGGCGTGCGCGCTGTCTCGGCTGATCTCCCAGCCGCGCGCGTCCCGTAGTGGCGCCTCGTCCTCGTAGTCCCAGCGGGCCCGCCCGGCCCGGCTGCCCAGCGGCGCCGCGTAGGCGTTCACCACCTGGCTGGACATCAGCATCGCGTTGGCGCCGGCATCCCCTGGCGAGGAGACGCCGTACTCGGTCTCGATCCCCATCACCCGACGCGCGCTCATGAGCCCTCGATTCGCTCGGGCGCGGCGCTCATGACGACGCCTTCCTCCGGCCGCCCACAAGCGACTACGTCGTTGCGTGCGACCTCCGTCCAGGCGCCGTCGCGCCGCTTCTCGCTCATGCGTTTGCTCCCCATGTCGGTCAGCCTACGAGGCTGCGATCGTACGGTTGCGCTGAGTATCGAAACGGTGACGTGGGAGGAGCTGCTGCGGGTCACGAGTAACCTCGTTTGAATGGGACG
>JANNPJ010000238.1:0-1721 GCA_031400005.1 Kineosporiaceae bacterium
CTCGAGACCACCGGCATCGCGATGCCCGGCGCGATCCTCGACGGGCTCGACCTGCTCGGGCCGCGAGCGCGCCACCACCTCGGCGATGCCGTCCCACAGGTCGCTCTTGACGTCGACCTTGCAGCACACGCAGCCACCGGCCAGCTCGAGCACGTCGCTGCCCCGGTGGACGAACAGCTTGGAGTCGATCGCGAAGCGGCCCACCTAGTTTACCAGCACCGACAGTCGCCGCCCGGGCGGCGCAACGATTGTCAGCCCGATTGATCGTCTACGGGCACCGTGCCCTCAACCGCCGCGGTCGTGGTGAGCAAGCGGCGCAACACCGCCTCCACTACCGCGCCGGCCGCCTCCCAGCTCGCACCAACCACACTGGCAGCAGCCAGGCCCGACAGGTCCTCGAACTTGGGCTCGGCCACCACGCGGCTCAGCGCCCGGGCCAGATCATGGGGGTTGGGAGCGCCATAGCGGACGTAGGGATTGTCCAGCACCACCCGGTTGTGAGGGGCATCGTTGACCACCGGTATGCAGCCAGAGGCCAACATCTCGTGGGGCACGAGGGACACATTGGTCATCGAGAGAGACAGACCCGCGAAGCATTCGTTATAAATCTGGTTCAGCTTCGCGGGGGTAACATGCCCATGATTCACGAACGGAAAGGGCATTCCCGCCACCGAGTCACCGTAAAGGTGAATGGTAGTCTCCGGGTGGAGTTTGGCAAACACTTCCAACGCCATCGCACCGAGCTCGAAGGCCCGACGAGGGGCAGAAGGGCGGGCAAAGAACGCCACACCCTTTCGCTGTCGTCCCAGGCGAGTATAGAGATCTACATCGCTACCGAAATCGAACCCTTCTGCGGCCATTCCGTAACGTTCGCCCAGGATCGTGGGCAGCCACCGGCCGGCGGTGATCCCGTGGAACCCGAACGAATAGGTGTTCTCCGCCAGAATCGCCGCGCTGCTGGCCGGATAGAACAGTGACTCCAGGTCCTGCACGAGATAAAAGCACTTACCCGGAGACGGTTGCCCGGCCAGCAGGTAGGCTGTCTCCCAAGAAGTCGCGAACGAGGCGTGAGACGGCTTCATACCATTTCTGATGTCCGCCACCTCCGTATCGGCATCGGCGTAAGCGCCTTGCACGATAGACCGGTAGTGTTCGAAATCTCCCCGGTAAAAGTCATAGAAATAGATACGGCACGTGTGACCCTTAGCTTGAAGATGTCGAACCACCTGAAGATGGTGGTATGGCCGCCCGAACCGGGACTGGGCGGACTCATGATCCAGTTCACGATCAGTGGCTCGTTGGCGGCCGCCGGCGTGAACCGGCCAGGGGGGAGTCGGCCGGGGTCAACGGCCAGTATGTCTGCGTTGTCGATGCCGGTGATGAGCATGGGCCGCTCCAGCTTGCGCGACAGAGCGGCCAAGACATGAGCGGCACCGCCTCGCACCCCAGACGAGGCGACCAGCGCTCTTGCTTGTCGCTGGCGCCGGGCAAGCTGGCGGGTGGCCTGTTCAAGAGATCCTCGCACAGCCAATAGCTATAGCGCGCCCAAGCAACGCAAGCAACGCGTCCAACCCGCCCAACCGATCCTTCGGCCCGCCGGGCCCGCTCGGTTGGGAACCAGGCCATCCCGTCTCAAACGCTCCGTTCCGACCCCGCCAGCGATGAGCTCCCCGATGGTCCAACCGGAGTCCATTGGCTTGGACCATCGACCTTACGACCAT
>JANNPJ010000242.1:0-5907 GCA_031400005.1 Kineosporiaceae bacterium
CTCAGGCGATGCTCCCGGTATCCACCCGAAAACGCGATGAGGGAACCTCGATGAGGGAGCCGTTCTTGGTGGCGGACGGGAGTATGGCTTGAGTATCGCCGCCGCGCAGGGTCGGTGACTGGGTCGGAACCCGGCGCTGACGCGCTTCCGAGCATGATCACGGCACCGGGGCGATCCACACAGCGCCAACCGGGCACTTTGCTCCCGTCATGCCGGTGGTCTCGGCAGAAAGGGAGCGAAGTCCCCGGTCATGCCCTCGACCGAACCCGAACTACCCCGCCTCGCCCGCCTCGCCCGCCTCGCCCGCCTCGCCCGCCTCGACTTCACCCTCACAGCCTGACTCCACCGCATAGGCCAGCAGGGTCTTACGCGGGGTCAAACGTCGAGACCGCGTCGCGCGGCCGATCTGGGATCCGCAAACGTGGCGGTGTCCTCGGGCTTGCGGGCTGCGGGCGAGCACGCCCCGGCCACCGCGACCAGGACGAGAACCACAGACAGAGCGCGCAGTAGGCCGATCTGCTCACCCAGGAGGCCGATCAGCGGCGGGCCGATCAGGAAGGCGCCATAGCCGATCGTGGCCACGGCGCTGACCCGGGCGGCAGCGTTCCTGGGGTCGTCCCCGGCGGCGGACATTCCGACAGGGAAACCGAGGGCGGCACCCAGACCCCAGAGCACCACCCCGACGATGGCGAGTGCCGGGGTCGGCATGAAGATCACCATTGCCAGGCCGATCGACGCCGATACGGCGGACACTTGCAGCACCCGAACCCGACCGAAGCGGTCGAGCAGGAAGCCACCGGCCAGCCGCCCTACCGTCATCGCTGTTACGAAGACACCGAAAATCACTGCACCAGTGGCGTTGTCGACACCGTGGCCGTCGACCATGGCGAGACTGAGCCAGTCGTTCGCGCTTCCTTCGGCGAAGGTCATACCCAGCACGATCAGGCCGATCAGCATCACCCGAGGCTCGCCCCAGATCGCCAACCGAGAGCGCCAGTCGGAGAGTTCGCCGCCCTCGGAGCCGGCGGCCTCAGAACCAGTCGGCTGAGGGGGAGTGGGCTCTCGAAGGTAGCGGACCAGAACCAGGTTCGCCGCGATGGCGAGGATCCCGACACCGCAGAGGTGGACGCCGAGCGGCACGCCGATGTACTGGACGAGAGCCCCGAATCCGGCGCCGAGAACGGTCCCGAAACTGAAGGCGGCATGGAAGAGCGGCATCAGGTTGCGGCCGATGGCCTGCTCGTTCGCACTCCCGGAGACGTTCATGGCGACGTCGGTGATGCTGCTGCCGGCCCCGAGTACCACCAGGCAGACGAAGATTGCGGCGAACGAGGGCGCGGTCGGGGTGACCACGCCCACCCCGACCAGACCGATCGAGGCCAGGCTGTAGCCCCAGGTGATCGTGGTGATGGCCCCGATCCTGGCGATGACGTGGCTGGACGCGGCCAGGCCGAGGGCCGCCCCGACAGCGACCCCGAGCACCAGCAACCCGATCTCTTCGGTGCTCGCCTGCAGGACATCACGAACCCCTGGGATCTGGCTGACCCAGTTGGCGAAGACGAATCCGCACAACCCGAAGATCGCGAAGACGGCATTGCGCCATTGCCACAGAAGGCGGTCGGGGAGTCCTGTCGTGGGCATGTGTACAAACGTACAGTACGTTCGTACGCATGCGATAGGCTGGTGCGCATGACGGACTACTTTGCCGACGACCCGCGGACGAACCGGGAGCGCATGCTCGCCGGGGATCTCTACATCGCCGACGATCCGGACAATGCGCGCGCCGCCCGCCGGGCGGTTGACCTCCAAAACCGTTATGCAGCAGCCTATGTGGTGGACGACGAGAAGGCTCGATCGATTCTCGAGGAACTGCTCGGCTTCCTCGGCGAGCAGGCCCACATCAAGCCGCCGCTGTTCGTGGACTACGGCGCTCACCTGCGGGTCGGTGCGCGAACCTTCATCAACTACAACCTGACTGCCCTGGACGTCGCACCGATCACGATCGGCGAGGACTGCCAGATCGGGCCGAATGTCCAGTTACTCACCCCGACCCACCCGGTGCAGCCCCAGCCCCGCAGAGATCGTCTTGAAGCGGCCCAGCCAATCATCGTTGGCGACAACGTCTGGCTCGGCGGCGGCGCTATCGTCCTGCCCGGCGTCACCATCGGCGACAACAGCGTGATCGGCGCCGGAGCCGTGGTCACCCGGGGCATCCCGGCGAACGTGGTCGCCGTCGGCAATCCCGCCCGCGTCGTCCGCAACCTTTGATCATGAGCACCGATGCGCTCTCCCCGGTCCCGAAGCGCCGGCTCGACCCGGACCGGCGTAGCCGGATCATCGATGCGGCACTCGACGTCATCGCGGAGAAGGGGGTGGCCGGAACCACTCACCGCCGGATCGCAGCCATGGCGGACGTGCCGCTCGGGTCGATGACGTACCACTTCCACAGCATGGACGAATTGCTGCGCGAGGCCTTCACTCGCTTCGCCGAGAGCGGCAGCGCCATGTTCAGCCAGGCTCTGGCGCCGGCCGGCAGCACGCAGGAAGCCCAGACTGCCGTCGTCGCCCTGATCACCGCGGCAGCCGATGGTCCGTCACGCGACCTCGTGCTCACCCACGAGCTGTACACCCTTGCCGCCCGGGAACCGGCCTTCCGCCAGATCACCCGCGACTGGATGGCCCGGGACCGGGTGACGTTCGAAGCCCACTTCGACCCGGCCACTGCCCGCCTGCTCAACGCGCTGATCGAGGGCCTCCTCCTGCATCAGGCCCTCGACACCCAGCCCGGCGACCCGGCGCTCGCCGTCGAGGCGGTCAACCGGATCGTTGGCTCACCGGCACCGCGATCAGTCCCCTCCGACTGATCGCGGCAACGTGAGGGTGTCCCGTCTCGGTCCCAGGTAAACCGTAGACCAATCGAGGTGATTTGGAAGAATATTTTCTTCTAAGGAAAACAGTGCACCACTCTGGCGTGACAGCTGACCTCCCGACCCCTAGCGTGGAGGTGTGCATACGTTGCCCGCGGTGGTCCCCGAAGGGGAGTTTCCCCGCGCGGAGATCGTTGCGGTCCGGTTGGCCCGCAAGGTCGCCCCACTCTTCGGGGTGCGCTGGGAGCACAATCCCTTCGACCGGACCTGGGTCTGCGATTACGCCGCACTGACCCTGGCCGAACTGGCCCGTGGGGCCCCATTGCCGGCCAAGCCGGACCGCGGTCCTGCCGCCGAGCCGACGGCCGGGTGGGGCTGGAGCGGCCGGGCGGTGTGGACGGCCCCGGGGACGACCGCCCCGGCTGTACTGGCCAACGCCACCCTGAACCGGTTCGGGCCGAACACCAAGGCCGCTGTGGTGCTCACCGCGGCCAACCGCTTGCTGCTGGATGCCACGGCTGCGGTCAAGGCCGTCTGCACCGATCTGAACGCCTCGCCCGCCGGGCCGCAGATGCGGCTTGCGATCTGGGCCGGTCTGGTACTGGAGGCCTTTCGCGGTCAGCCGGCCCTGGTGGTCGCCGCGATCCAGGCCCGTGCCGTGCAGCGGTCGCTGACCGCCCGGTGGGGCGCGCAGGCAGGGCTCGGCGATCTGGGGGAGTCCTCTGCCCGGTGCGAGATCGGGGCGGCCGGAGTAGCAGAGCAGACGGACCCCTGGCATCCGATCCGGTTCGCCTTGGTCGACGACACTCTCGAACTGCTCGATCTGTCCGCCGCTGGGCCGGTCGGGCCAGACCGGCAAGAGGACATCGCCGCCGCGTGGTGCCGCCGGCTACTGAACATGGGTCGACCCGGGTCGGGCATGGTGTGGTTGGTCGAGGACGAGAAGAAGCACCGGTTCGCGCACAGCTATCAGCGCGTCGGAGCCATGGTGGCGCCGTTCGTCGCGGAGGTCCTCGACGCCAGCGCGCGTCCGGCCGACGAATCGGCGCCGTGGCTGGCGGATCCCATCGCTGTGGCGCACTCCGACGCGACGGTACGAGCGCGAGCCGTCGCCACTCATGTCGCCGTCAACTATTTGCGCTATATCGAAGAGAAGGCAACGGATTTCGGGGCGCTGCGAGAGCACACTCGGGAGCTGATCGGCCAGGCCGCGAAGGCGACCGTGGACCGGCTCGGCCCGATTGATCCGGCCAGCCTACTGCTCACCGGTTATGGCGAGTATCTTCAACTTTGGGATCTCACCCAAGTCGATGGCTCGGACGCCGAGGCGCTCCGGTTCGCAGCGGAGAATCTGCTGGCCGGGCAGCGACGCACCATACTGGCCCGGCACAGTGGCCAACTCGATCCGGGCTCGGCCAGTTATCTCCTGGAGATCGGAAATGTCGCCCTGGCTGCGGTTCGAGAGCAGATCGAGATCCCCGGAGTCGATCGCGGGTTGGCCCGGGCGTGGCGAGAAGCCTTGTCCGCCAGGGGGGTTGATCCCGATCCGGCCGCAGTCCTGGACCAGCTCACCCAGTCTCAGATCTTTCACTTGGCCACCTATGGCGATTACCTGGCGGGCCAGGCGACCACCAGCGACCTTCGCCGGGCGTTGCGCATTCTCGAGGCGGTAACGGACATTCGCGAACGCGTAGCCGCTGGCGAGGCGGCCGTGCTACCGGCCAAATTCGCGTCCCCCCGAGATGCTCACCAGGCGGCGGCCAAAGTGGCTGCCTGCCTGGCCCGGTCGCTGCCTGGCCGCGAACGCAGCGCGCGGGCCGCCGCCTGGGCCAGCGCCGTGCGGCACGCGCTCGCGGTGCTGGCTGACCCCTCCACCGAAGAACTGCTCGGCCGAAGCGGCAACGACAACGCCACATTGAGGATGGCGGCCATCAAGATCGAGCCCGCGCTCAGCTATTTGATGGACGACGATGGCGATCTGGCCGGTGACCGCGAATTGTGGACGCCGCATCTGCGGTCGGTAGCCCTGCGCCTGATGGAACGGGCGCAACGCCGTCCTGGCAGTCCCGACGGCGAGAAGCGCCTCCCCGCCATCGAAAGCCTCCGGTCTCGCCTCAATGCCTGATGATCGATCGCTGCATCGATCATGAGACCTACTGTTGCGATGGCATTCCGCAGTCCGGCCCCGCGAAGCGAGCTCATCTCGTTCGTCGTGATGACAGGGACGTCGACGGGCGCACCATCGTCATTGCCAGGCGCGGACGAGATCTTCTGGCCCCCAGTGTGCTGACAGCGGTAGGTCTTTGCTCACCCCGCTGCGGGAGACAGCCACGAGCCGGGTGTCCGGGGTGGTGCCGGGCACGGCGAGGACGTCGCGGGCTAAGGCGTCGTAGTCTCGGACGCCGAAGGGTTGGGTTTCGAGCCACTTGATGGACCCGACGAAGTGCACCTGTCTGGCTACCGGTTCGCGGTCGGCGCCGACGAGATTGATCTCGGGCTTGTTCTGGCGGTTCCACCATCCGCCCACCACCTCTGTGTCGGGCCAATCGACGTCGGGTAGCAGGCGGAGCAAGGAATCGCGGACTAGCGGCTCGACCGCTCGTCCGCGCCAGGTCGCCCAGGACTGTTCGATGCGGGTAAGAGCCAGGTCGCCCCGACCACGCTCGATGAGGGGGATCGAGCGTTGGATCAATGCCAGCCAGAAGCGCAGGTAGGGGTCGGCGATGCGGTAGCGCTTGTTTTTGTTGTCCGGGGTGGTGGATAAGGGGAGATCGGCGGCCAAGACCCGCTTCTGTTGGAGGGTGGTCAGGATCGGGGAGAGTGTTCCGGATGGTAATGCCCGGATTCCCCCTGCCTGGGCGGCGATTGCGCCAGCGACACCGTAGACCTTGGAATTGACGAGCGAGCGCACCGGGTAGGAGCTGAGGTAGAAGCGCTCCCGATCGATCTTCTCCAAATCGACGGTCAGCTGCTGGTTCGGCGTGGGCTTGAAGATGGTGGAAAGGCCGGCGTAGGTCTCATGGAGGTACTCGAAGTCGCG
>JANNPJ010000276.1:0-4198 GCA_031400005.1 Kineosporiaceae bacterium
CTCCCGGTGAGAGAGGCAACCGCGCATGATCGGCCCTGTTGGCCAATTTTATCGTCGCGGCGAGGCGCCTCAACCTGCCGCGATCATGCACGGTTGCCCGCGTCGCTGCCCGCACGGCGGACACGCCGGGCGCTGACGCGACCCCGGAGCATGATCGCAAATCCAGCCCGAGAGCATGCCGTGTCTCGCGCTGACCCCGCGCCCACGCTGGCTGCTGTGCCCCTCAATAACCGGTGCTACAGGCTCAAATCTGCCACGATCACCGGTTTTTGAGGGGCACAGCAGTGATGTATCCGGTTTTTGAGGGGCACAGCAGTGATCCGGCGAGATCGGCCGCCGGGCGATCATCAGACCGGTGTGTCGAAGGGCCACTCGGGCACCCAAAACCCGGCTGAGCCGGACGTGGAAACGATTTCCGAGCAGACTATGTGTGCCTGAGCGGCCCCTCCAAGCAACCCGACGGACTCGCCCATCACCACCTGAGCCATGACCGAATTAGGGTCCGATCGGACCCTATTGAGACCGGCGCGGGGGGGCGCGTCGACCTGCCGCGAGCGTGACTGTTGTACGAACCACAAAACGGACATGTCAAGTGGCAACGATAGGTGTGTCGCAGGCGCCAATTCGATGTCGCCCCTCCACATTGGCCGTGCCAAAGGTCGATTTCTGGGCTGGCTCCCGCGAGGGGTCCACTCGCGGCATTCGTGCAACAGGCTCGATCATGCACGGTTGCTCGCTTCGCGGGTCAGGGCTGCGGGCAATCGTTCATGATCACGGGAAAGTTTGGGGCGCCGGTATCCAGGGCTCCGAATTCGCCAACAAGGTCTGATCATGCACGGTTGCTCCCGGGTGAGAGATGCAACTGTGCATGATCGCGGCTGGGTAACTGGTGGTAGACCGTGGCAGCCCTCGGACGTCGGTCAGGCCCCGGCAGCGCTGGGACAAGGTCCCGGGATCGGCGGCAAACATCCCGGCACAGTCGGGTGGATGTCCCTCGTCACCACCGGGCCCGCGGCGGCACGGTTGTGCCATGCCTCAAGCGGATCTCAGCATCAGCGCAACCGACGACCTCCCGGTCGCCGAGTTCCTGCGCCGCTGCGCGCAAGCCACTCACGGCGTACCCGGAGCGGCGCACGCGTTCCTCGCCGGTGGTCGGGCCGCAGTCCGAGCCGCGACGGAGGGCGAGGTGTGGCGACAGGTCGAGCTACGGGTCGCAGGCACACCGAGAGCAGAGTTCTACCGGGCACTCGACGGCGCGCTTCGGGTCGCCTTCTCCACCGGATCGCGGACGACGGGTTCTTCGTTCACAAGTCACCCGGTCTGCGGCTACGGCTGCGCACCGATCTGGCCCGAGCAGCCGAACTCGACCGACTGCTCACCGACACGCTGGACGGCTTCACCCGGCGGCAGCTGATCGAGGGCTGGTACCCGAGCGTGTACGAGCCGGAGCGGTCACTGTTCGGCGGACCGGTATCGATGCGCAGCGTGCACCGGGTCTTCACCGCTGACTCCTTGGCCTGGACGGGATTTCACGGCCTGGCTGCGCCCGCCGGTCCGGTCTGGGCGATGTCTCTGCTGATGCTCGGCTCACTGTTGTCGGCCCTCGACATCGTCGGATGGGAGGACCGCAACGTCTGGGACCACCTGCGGGTCAACGCCGGGCGAGTAGTGAGCGACCAGGCCCGGAGGGCGGCGGCCATGAGTCGGCTGGCCGCCGTTCTCCGCCACCACTGGGACAACCCCGATGCCACCCGCGCTCGGCTGTCCGAGCCGGCCCAGGCCCTGGCTGAGGAATACGCCCAGGCGCTGCGAGCGGAGTCACCGCGATGGATCGGCGAGTACTTCCGCGCGCCGGGTGCCTGGCTCGGACCGAGAGCCGTTGCCGCGCACACCATCGTCTTCCACTGGAATCGGGCCGCGCTGCCGGCGCACCACCAAGCCCTCCTGGTAGCGGCGCTGGCCGTCCCACCCGGGCACGACTCGATCACGGGCGGGCAGTCATGACGATCATCGAAGCCTCTCCCCTGCTCGTCCGCCTGGCCGGACTGCCGGTGCAGCTGTGGCTCGCCGCGGCAGCCCCGGACCTGTTCGCCCGGCTGCGCCACCTCGAGCAGGGCGAAGCCGATCACCGCGCGGCGAGTGCCGCCCTGGCAGCCGAGCTGGGCCAGGTGCTGGTGCCGCACCCGCTGCTGCAGGCCCACGAGCGACGGCGGGTCTTGGCCTGTCGCCGTACCCTGCACCGAGGTGGGCCCCTCGCGGCCGCCGACCTCGCCCACGTGGTCGACATCTGTCGGCGGCTGAACCAGACCGGCCACGCCTATCCGGGCGACCCTGCCCACCCCGCTTGTCCGGGTGAGCAGTTCGGTCTCGCCGACCGACTGGAACAGATCGGCGTCGCCGCGGAACGGCTCGAGCGCTTGGTCACCCTGATCGCTCAGCAGGTGACTGCCGAACAACGACGGCTGCTAGCGCTGCCCTGGTCGCTGCTGAACAACTCGCCAGTGGGTCGGCGAGCACTGATCGACGCCTCGATCGCGCACGCCGAGGACATCACCCGGCGGCTGTCGGACGGCGAGACCTGGGACGACAAGTCCCTGCGCCGTCGCAGTGACTACCTGTGGCGCATGATCGCGCGGGCTGCGACCAAGACGACGCCGCGTGGCTGGCTCGGCCGCGTCGCTGTGACTGACCTGGAAACCTCCGGCATGGAGCGGCCACAGGTCACGGCCGAGGCGGCCAGCGCCTGGGTATCCAGCGTGCACGCCAACAGCCTCGACACAAGCCCTCAGATTCCAGCCCTGTCTGCCGAAGCCGTCGTGGCGCTGGCCCCGCTGCATGCCATCACCGACGGTCGACTGTCGATCTGGTCCGTGCCTGCCGACCAGCCAAACCGTTTGCGCTCTGTCGACATGCGGCTTACCCCAGCGATGCTCGCCGTGCACACCGCGCTGGCCGGTGGTTTGCGGACGGCGCGCGAGGTGATCGCTGCGACCCTGCCCGACCTGCCCGAGGATCAGCAGACCGGCTCCGGGATCCGGCTTCTGAGCACGCTCGACCGGATCGGTGTGGTGCAGGAGCCGCCACCCCGGCTGCAAACCTGGGCCACTGGATGGAACGGCCTCGACGTCGTACCCGTGCCGGCTCCCCGAACTGCGCCGGGATTCCTCGACGTCCACCGCCGCATTGCTGGTCGCTGGGTCACTCCCGACCGCGAGCGGTTGTCCGACGCCGTCGTCCTCGGGCTGCGGATTGCCGCGCTGGCCCGCGCCGACGCGCCCGTGGCGCACGCCTGGCGGGCGCAGCGGATCGACGTCGTTGCGCTCCAGCAGGTAGTCGACGCAGGCAGCGGCCCATTCCTCGGTGTTGATCTGCGCGGTCAGCCCGCCGATCCGCAGTGCCTCGCCGCTGCCGGGGCAGTCCACCATCAGTGTGGAGATCCCGCGGGCTGCGCGCTCTTGAGAAAAGCCGGAGACGCACATCTGCTCCTTGGTCCGTTCCAGAGGATCACCACCGGCACGGGGCCATTGTCCGCAGCCGGCGCCTGGGAGAAGTAGGCGAGCAGGACAGTGTCGCGAACCGGGATCGTCACTCGGGTCGACGAGGTCGAAGGTGCGCTCCATCAGCTCCAGTTGGTCCGCCGGGATACCGGGACAGTCGTCCGTCACCTCCCCGCCGCCGTTTCGAGACCCTGTCAATTACCTGTGACCCGACGTGCTGCAGAGCGTTGTCGATCAGTTTCCGGCAGGGGTCCCAAACTCTTTCTTCTGCCTGACGATTGCCCTACAGTCACCGCAGCGCACGCATCCACCCCATGCCGTCAAGGCAGCGAGGCGCCACCCCACTTTTCGCGCGCCCCCGAACAATGAGGTTCCGTCATGCGCAAATTTCTCACCGGCATCGTCGCCGCGGCTCTCGCCGTGCTCGGCCTGTCGACGGCGTTCACCCCCCCTGCCCAGGCGGCAGCTGCCGAGGGCACGTTCGATGCGCTGACCTACAACATCGCCGGCTTGCCCGAGTTCCTGTCCAGCGCCGCTACCGATCGCGTGGCGTCGACCAGGACGATCGGCCAGCGAATCAGCTCGTACGACATCGTCAACGTGCAGGAGGACTTCAACTACCACGCGCACCTCTATGCCGCCGACAGCCACCCGTACCGCACCCCCACCAGCGGCGGCGTGCCTTTCGGTAGCGGCCTGAA
>JANNPJ010000296.1:0-2341 GCA_031400005.1 Kineosporiaceae bacterium
GTGATCTAGACAATATTCCGAGGGTATTGACCCAGTCGCGAGCCCTGACTCTGGGGTCCGTGAGCGGGCCCCTAGGATGGGCCCGGCCTGGCGCGGAGCCGGGAACAAGCGTGACGAGATCCGAAGGGCTGCGGTCGTGAATTCCTACGTCCCGATCCTGGCGCTGATGGCGATCGCGGGCGGTTTCGCCGTCTTCTCCATCACTGCGGGCGCGTTGTCTGGCCCCAAGCGCTACAACCGGGCAAAGCTCGATGCCTACGAGTGCGGCATCGAACCGAGCCCGCAGGCATCCGGCGGTGGCCGCTTCCCGGTGAAGTACTACCTGGTCGCGATGCTCTTCATCATCTTTGACATCGAGAGTGTCTTCCTGCTGCCTTATGCGGTCGGCTTCGACGGCCTCGGCTGGCCCGCGCTGGTCGAGATGCTGCTGTTCGTGGTCACCGTATTCGTCGCCTACGCCTACGTGTGGCGCCGCGGCGGGCTCGAGTGGGACTGACCGTGCAGCCGGCTCGCTCGCTGACAGCGCCGGCGACTATGAAGAAGGACCTCTGATGGGTATCGAGGAAAAGCTTCCGAGCGGCTTTATGCTGACCTCGGTCGAGAAGCTCGCCGGGTACATGCGCAAGAGCTCGTTCTGGCCGGCCACGTTCGGTCTGGCCTGTTGCGCGATCGAGATGATGACCACCGGCGCGCCGCGGTACGACCTCGCGCGCTTCGGCATGGAGGTCTTCCGGGCCTCGCCGCGGCAGGCCGACCTGATGATCGTCGCCGGCCGGGTCAGCCAGAAGATGGCCCCGGTCGTCCGCCAGGTCTACGACCAGATGGTCGAGCCGAAGTGGGTGCTCTCGATGGGTGTCTGCGCCTCGTCCGGCGGGATGTTCAACAACTACGCGATCGTCCAGGGTGTGGACCACATCGTCCCGGTGGACATCTACCTGCCGGGCTGCCCGCCACGCCCGGAGATGCTGATCAACGCCATCCTCGAACTGCACAAGCAGATCCAGGACATGCCGCTCGGGGTCAACCGGGTGAACGCCGCGAAGGCCGCCGAGGCGGCCGCACTCGCCGCCACCCCGACCTCCCAGATGAAAGGGCTGCTCAGGTGACGGGCGGCATCGAGAGCGCCGACGAACTGCCGGCCACCACCAGCCCCAGCGCGGACATCGTCACCACCCGACACGGGATGTTCGGTAGCCGCGGCACCGGAGACACCTCCGGCTACGGCGGTCTGGTCCGCAGCGTCGCGTTGCCGGCCCCCCTCGCCCAGGCCCTACGGCGGCTGGTTCGACGAGGCCGCCGACACCTTGGCAGCCGCCTTGGACGCGGCCGGCACCGACCCGGACACGGCGATCGAGGCCGTCGTCGTGGACCGTGGCCAGCTGAGTTTCGTGGTCCGCCGCGAGCACATCGTTGCCGTCACCCAGGCTCTGCGGGACCAGCCCGACCTGCGATTCGAGATGTTCTCCGGGGTCAGTGGCGTGCATTACCCCGACGATGCGGGCCGCGAACTGCGAGCCGTCTATCACCTGCTGTCGATCACGCACAACCGTCGGGTCCGGCTCGAGGTCAGTGCCCCGGACACTGACCGGCACATCCCGTCGGTGGTCGAGGTGTATCCCAGCGCGGACTGGCACGAGCGCGAAGCCTGGGACTTCTTCGGCATCATCTTCGACGGTCACCCGGCCCTGACCCGGATCCAGATGCCCGACGACTGGCCGGGTCATCCGCAGCGTAAGGACTACCCCCTGGGCGGTATCCCGGTGGAATACAAGGGCGCGACGATTCCTCCGCCCGACACCCGGAGGTCGTACAACTGATGAGCGAATCCACGATCGACGCCGACGCCGGGATCACCCCGCCGGACGGCAGCACCGCCGAGGGGCGCGTCTTCACCGCGTCCGGGGGCGACTGGGCCGACATCGCCGAGGAGGCGGTCAGCCTGGGCGAGGAGCGGATCGTCGTCAACATGGGTCCGCAGCACCCGTCGACGCACGGGGTGCTCCGCCTGATCCTCGAAATTGACGGCGAGACGGTGACCGAAGCCCGCTGCGGCATCGGCTACCTGCACACCGGTATCGAGAAGAACATGGAGTTCCGCTCCTGGACCCAGGGCGTGACCTTCTGTACCCGGATGGATTACCTCACCCCGCTGTACCAGGAGACCGCGTACTGCCTCGGGGTGGAGAAGCTGCTCGGGATCACCGACGACGTCCCCGAGCGGGCCACCGTCATCCGGGTTCTGCTGATGGAACTCAACCCGGTCTCCTCGCACCTGGTGGCGTTGGCCACCGGCGGGATGGAGATCGGCGCGCTGACCGTGATGACAGTCGGTTTCCGTGAG
>JANNPJ010000298.1:0-4295 GCA_031400005.1 Kineosporiaceae bacterium
GAGCGCCGACGTAGGTGCCACCTGCTCTGCGGCAGATTCGCCGTCCGAAACGACAAGCGCGGCGACAGTGCGTCTACGTTAGTACCGCCGCACTCAGCGACCGACTCGGCAGGAGACTTCGTCCGGTGACCCAGACGACGGGCCGTGGCCCCGACCAGATCGGGTCCACCAACGCCAGCGCCAAGTCCACCAACGCCAGCGCCAGCGCCAGCGCCAACAGGACCCAGGTCCGGCCCGCCCGGCGTATCGACCGCCTCGCCCTGCGTCCTCGCCTGAGCCAACTGAGCCGGCCTGGTTACGCCGAGATCCTGATCGGGCTGCTGTCCGCAGCACTCTTCACCTGGCGGATCGACCGCCCCAGCCCCTGGTTCGACGAGGCAATCACCCGGGATGTCACGTCCCGCTCGGCGTCCGAGATCGTCGACCTGGCTGGGCACGTCGATCTCGTTCACACCACCTACTACCTCCTGGTCCATGCCGTCCTGGGGACCAGCGCCTCGGTTACCCCGATCCGGCTGCTCTCCGTGGTGGCTGCCGCTTTGACGGCGGTGCTGCTGGTGCGACTCGGCCGGGAGTTGGACTCGGCCCGGGTCGGCGTCGCGGCCGGCCTGCTCTGGACGTTAGCCCCACTGGTCACCCGGTACGCGCAAGAGGCACGGCCGTACGCGATGGTCGCGCTCGCCGCTACCGCGGCCACCCTGGCCTTGGTCCGGGTCTGCCGTCGGCCGTGGCTACCCGGCCGCTTCGTGGTCTACGCCGTCTCGCTGGTGATCCTCGGGCTGCTCAACGTCGTCGCCCTGCTGCTCCTCGTCGTCCATCTGTCATATCTGCTGACCACATCCGCCAAGCCGGTACGGCGGCGCTGGTTGCTGGCGGTGGCCGGTGCGCTGGCGACCTTGTCTCCGCTCCTGATCGCCTCCGCCGGGCAACGCGAACAGGTCTCCTGGTTGCCGCGCCCGGAACTGGAGCAACTCACCGGCTTCCTGCTCGCCGAGTACGCGGTCGGCCTGCTGGTCCTCGGTGTGCTGGTGGTGGCGATTGCTGGCCTCGGCCGTGGCACTCACAGCCCGGCTCTCGGCCTCGGGCTGGCCTGGGCTCTGCTGCCGCCAGTGATCCTTTGGACGGTCTCTCAGGTACATCCGCTCTACGACTGGCGCTACGTCTTCTTCACCGTGCCCGGCACTGCTCTGGCGCTGGCCTCGGTGGCCACCCTGCTGAAGCTGCGCTGGCTGGTGGTCATGATCGTCGTGTTGGCGATCGGTGGATCACACATGCAGAACGTGTACCGCTATCGGGCCTCCGGTCATGCCGAGGACCTACGCGGTGCAGCCCGCGCGATTGACGAGGGCAGCCGACCGGGTGACGCGGTGTTGTTCCTGCCCGAGACCCGACGGGTGGTCGAACAGGCCTATCCAGACGACTTCCGCGGCGTCGACGACGTGTCGCTGGCCCGCACCGCCGAGGAGTCGTCCACGCTGCTCGGCGTGGAGATCCCGGCCACGATGTTGTCCGCGGCGCTGAAAGACCGCACCCGAGTCTGGGTGGTCACCGGCCCGGCTCGGTATGGCGAGGTTGCCACCCGGTCGGACCTGGAGAAGCAGCGATTGCTGTACAACGGGTACCGGCTGACCGGAGTCACCTTCACCCGCAACTACGAGGTGCGGTTGTACGAGCGAGGCCGGCTGACGGCCAACCTTCCCAGCACGGCAGCCACCAGTGCCTCGTCCTAGGGATACCCAGATTGCCAACGTATGACGACGTCCACGCTGCAGCCACCCGCCTGGCTGGAACAGCTCACCGCACCCCGGTACTGCGCTCTCGGCTGCTGAACCAGCAGGTCGGAGCGGACGTCGTGATCAAGTGCGAGAACTTCCAACGGATGGGCGCCTTCAAGTTCCGCGGGGCGTTCAACGCACTGGCCCAGTTCAGTGCGAAGCAGCGCCGGGCGGGCGTGGTCACGTTCTCCTCCGGCAACCACTCGCAAGCGATCGCGCTGGCGGCGCAGATCCTCGACATCTCAGCCACCATCGTAATGCCGTCCGACGCGCCCGCCTCGAAGCTGGCCGCCACCAAGAGCTACGGCGGCCAGGTCGTCACGTACGACCGTTACACCCAGGACCGTGCGGAAATCACTCAGGCGCTGGCCGCCGAGCACGGCTACACCCTGATTCCGCCGTATGACCACCCGGACGTGATCGCCGGTCAGGGCACCGCCGCCAAGGAACTGTTCGACGAGGTCGGTGACCTTGATGCGCTCTTCGTGCCGCTCGGCGGCGGGGGCTTGCTCTCCGGGACCGCGCTAGCTGCCCGCGCGCTCTCGCCGACCTGCAGGCTCTACGGCGTCGAACCCGAAGCCGGCAACGACGGTCAGCAGTCCCTGCGTCAGGGGCAGATCGTGCACATCGAGACCCCGAAGACGATCGCGGACGGCGCACAGACCCAGCACCTGGGCACCATCCCCTTCGAGATCATCCGGCGTGAGGTGGACGACGTCCTTACCGCCACCGACGCCGAACTCATCGACACCATGCACCTATTCGCCAGCACGATGAAAATCGTTGTCGAACCCACCGGCTGCCTGGGGCTGGCCGCAGTCCGCCGGCTCGGCCGCCAACTGAGCGGCCAACGGATCGGTGTGATCGTCAGCGGCGGCAACATCGACCTCGACCGGTTCGCCACCCTGATGCTCTCCCGAAGCCAGGAGCCCTAGACAGCCTTGCGGCCGGTCAGGGGCAAGCCACCCATTCGTCGGAACCGTCCGGGAAGACCTGCCGCTTCCAGACCGGCAACTGCCGCTTGACCTCGTCCACCAGCAGCATCGCGGTGGCGAAGGCCTCCGCCCGGTGCACACCGGCGACCGCAACCACCAGCGCAGGCTCACCAACCACCAACGGACCCAGCCGGTGCGAGACAGCGACCGCTTCGGCCTGGCTCGCGGCCGTCACCTCCGCGACCACCCGGGCCAGCACGGCCGCAGCGGTGGGGTGCCCGACGTACTCGATTGACGTGACCGGCCGGCCGCCGTCCTGGTTGCGGACCACTCCCGCGAAGCTGACCACGGCACCGGACGACGACCCCGCAACGGCCGCGGTGTGCGTACTCACCTCGATCGGATCCTCGGTCACCTCGGCGATCAGCACTCGTCGGGCCGGCGCGGAGATCCTGCTGGTATCGGAGATCTCGCTGGTCTCCGGGGCGCCAGCGGTCGAACTGGTGGCGGTTTCACTGGTCACTGCTACAGCCTAAGCACTCGCAGACGTCATCGCGGCACGGGCTGTCGATGTCTTCACCGGAGCCGACGTCCGCCGATTCGATCAGGACGACGTCCCGCGCGGCCAGGTAGGCGCGGGCACCCTCGTCACCGGTGACGGCCTCGATCACCCCGGCCCAATGCTCCCGGCCGATCAGCACGGGGTGGCCGGGAACGCCGTCGTACCCGGCTCGGGCCAGCACTCCGGGCCCCACCGAGACGGCCAACCGCTGCAACCTGGCCACTGTCTCCGGCGTCACCCCAGGAGTATCGACCAGCGTGATGATCACGGCCGTCGCCGTTCGTGATCGCCGTTCAAGGACCCGCAGCCCAGCCCGAAGCGAGGCAGCCATCCCTTCATTCCAGTCCTTTGCCACCACGATCTCGGCCAGCGCCGGCACCAGCGCCTGAACGTGCTCTGCTTCGGCACCGGTGACAGCGACAATCGGCGTGCAGCCGCCAGCGGCCAGCGCAGCCACCGCCTTGGTAACCCAGGGCGTTCCGGTCTTCGTTCGAAGCAGCCCTTTGGGCATCCCCATCCGCGTCCCAGCACCGGCGGCGAGCAGCAATCCAGCGACAGAAGAGCTCACCGCACAAGTCTCCCACTGACAAACCGCCGCAGGGGCGACCCTCCCTGAAAGGAGAGCCGCCCCTGCGGTGTCGTGCGGTCGAACTGTGGTGCGACGAACGTCGGATCAGAAGATCAGAAGTCCATGCCGCCCATGTCCGGAGCGCCGCCGCCGGCCGGGGCCGAAGCCTTCTCCGGCTTGTCGGCGATAACGGCCTCGGTGGTGAGGAAGAGCGCCGCGATGCTTGCAGCGTTCTGCAGCGCCGAGCGGGTGACCTTGGCCGGGTCGATGATGCCCGCGGCGATCAGGTCGACGTACTCACCCGTCGCAGCGTTCAGGCCCCAGCCGGACTCCAGGTTGCGGACCTTCTCGGCCACAACTCCGCCTTCGAGACCGGCGTTGATCGCGATCTGCTTGAGCGGGGCCTCGACAGCCACCCGGACGATGTTCGCTCCGGTCGCCTCGTCGCCGACCAG
>JANNPJ010000353.1:0-8970 GCA_031400005.1 Kineosporiaceae bacterium
TCCGCAACGGATTGAAGGTCCGCAAGCTGCGCGCCGTCGACCGGGTTTCCTTCGACCTGGTGCCGGGCCGAACGGTGGCGCTGGTGGGTGAGTCCGGCTCGGGGAAGTCGACGATCGCCAAGATTCTTACCCGGATGGAGAAACCAACCTCCGGGACGGTGAAGGTCACGCTCGACGACGGCAGCCCGGTGCTCGGGTCTGCCTACCAGCGGCACGTGCAGATGGTGTTCCAGGACCCGTTCGCGTCGCTGAACCCGTTCCACACGATCGAGCATCACCTGGCTCGCCCGCTCCTGCTGCACCACCGCACGAAGACTAAGGCCGAGACGCGCGCCCGCGTGCTGGAGATGCTCGAGCGGGTCAGCCTCGAACCGGCCGCGACCGTGGCAGCCCGCCGCCCGCACGAGCTGTCTGGCGGGCAACGTCAACGGGTAGCCATCGCCCGCGCGCTGGCCCCCGGCTCCCAGGTGCTGATCGCCGACGAGCCGGTGTCGATGCTTGATGTGTCCATCCGGCTCGGGGTGCTGAACCTGCTCGCCCGCCTGCAGCGCGAGGACGACCTTGCGGTCCTGTACATCACCCACGACCTGGCGACGGCGCGGCACTTCTCGGACGAAATCCTGGTGTTGTTCCGGGGCAGGGTGGTCGAGCGCGGGCCGGCTGACGCGGTGATCCTTGACCCGCAGCACGATTACACCCGGCTGCTGGCGACCGCGGCGCCCGATCCGGAGCGACCCGGCAAGGTCGTCTCCGCCGGGGCCGGCTTCGACCGCTCCACGATCGACAACTCGATCAGCTTCAACCATCACACCGGCCAGTGGGAAGCTGCCACCCCCGCCACCTACAGGAGCCCTGACCATGCAGACGACCCTGCTTCACGACGGCTGGACCGTCACGGCGGCCCACGGTGACGTGCCTGACCACATCGCTGCGGCACCGATCCCGGCGACCGTCCCGGGCTGCGTGCACACCGACCTGATCGACGTCGGCATGATCGCCGACCCGTACCTCGACGGGCACGAGGTCGATGTGCAGTGGATGTTCGACGTCGACTGGCGGTATGTCCGGCCGCTCAGACTCGCTGCGGCGGCCGAAGCGGAGCGTATCGACCTGGTGTTCGACGGGATCGACACGGTCGCCGCCGTCCGGATCGGCACGCGGGAGCTGGGCCGAACCCAGAATATGCACCGCTCCTACCGTTTCGATGTCCGGGCGGACGCCGATGGCGGCGAGCTGCCGCTCGTCGTCGACCTGCGTTCGGCGACCGCCTATGCGATGGAGCAGTGCGCGCGCCTCGGCTTCCGGCCCGCCGCCTACACCGCGCCGTTCAACTTCGTGCGCAAGATGGCCTGCTCGTTCGGTTGGGACTGGGGGCCGGACCTGCGCACGGCCGGCCTCTGGAAAGGCGTGCGGATCGAGCGCTGGAGAACTGCCCGCCTCGGTCAGGTCCGTCCGCTCGTCACGGTGGACGCCGACGGGACCGGGCGTGTCGAGGTGCGCGTCGACATTGAGCGCTCGGGTTGTGAGCCCGCCGGCCGGCTCACCGTCACCGCCTCTGTTCTGGGCCACCAGCGGCAGGTGGAGGTTGCAGCCGAGATCGACACGGTCGTCGTCGTCATCGACGTACCGGACGCGCCCCTGTGGTGGCCGGTGGGCCACGGCTCGCAGCCGCTCGCCGAATTGGTGGTCACGCTCGGCGATGTCGATACTGAGCTGGACCTCTGGCGGCGGCGGATCGGTTTTCGCACGGTGGAACTGGACACTGCGGATGACGAGTTCGGCAGCGCCTTCACGATCACGGTGAACGGCCGCGCGATCTTCGCCAAGGGCTTCAACTGGATCCCCGATGACCACTTCGTCACCCGCCTGACCCGTGAGCGGATCGAGCGCCGCATCGATCAGGCGGTCGCGGCGAACGCCAACATCCTGCGGGTGTGGGGCGGCGGCATCTATGAGTCGGAGGACTTCTATGCGGCCTGCGACGAGCGCGGGGTGCTCGTCTGGCAGGACTTCCTGCTGGCCTGCGCGGCCTACCCGGAGGAGCAACCGCTCTTCGCCGAGATCGAGGCCGAGGCCCGCGAGCAGGTGGTGCGACTCATGCCGCATCCCTCCCTGGTCCTGTGGAACGGCGGCAACGAGAACCTGGTGGGGCACGAGGACTGGGGCTGGAAGGCCACGCTGGACGGTCGCACCTGGGGAGATCGCTACGCACTCGAGATGTTCCCCGCCATCGTTGCCGAACTTGACCCGACGCGCCCGTACAGTGTCAACAGCCCGTCGTCACCAGGGCGTTCGCCCGAGCAGAGGCACCCGAATGACCCGGACCACGGCAGCCTTCACGAGTGGGAGGTCTGGAACCGGGTCGACTACCGCCACTACCGCGATGCAGTACCCCGATTCTGCTCGGAATTCGGTTTCCAGGCCCCGCCGACGTGGCGGACGCTGACCGATTTCGTGCACGCGGCGAACGGTGAACCACTCACCGCGGCACCGTCGCCGAAGGACGAGCCGACCTTCGTGCTGCACCAGAAGGCCGCGGACGGCAATGCGAAACTCGACCGGGGGATGGCGCCGCACCTCGGGGTTCCGGACAACTTCGTCGACTGGCACTGGGCGGCGCAACTCAACCAGGCCCGGGCCGTCAGCTACGCCGTCGAGCACTACCGTTCCTGCTGGCCGCGTACCGCAGGCGCGATCGTCTGGCAGCTCAACGACTGCTGGCCGGTGACGTCGTGGGCAGCGATCGACTCGGTGGAGCGACCGAAGCCGCTGTGGCACGCCCTTCGGCGCGCGTTCGCACCACGGTTGCTCGCGGTCGTCGAGCGGGACGGCGCCCTCGCCGTCGCCGTCATCAATGACACCGACGAAAACTGGTCTGGTGAAATCAGATTGCGGAGGGAGTCGGTCGGCGGTGAGCTGCGCGCCGGGGCCAGAATCGACGTCATGGTGCCGGCCCGCTCGGTTGAGATCGTCCCGGTCCCGACGAAGGTCGCTGAGCCCACGGAGCCCGCGGCGGAGGCCATCGTCGTCCAACTCGGTGCAGAGCGGACGATCCACATGTACGTCGAGGACGTCGACGCGCACCTCGACCCGGACCCGCTCGAGGTTGAGGTCGACCGGATTGCGGGCGGGTACCGCGTGCAGGTGACCGCGCGCTCGCTGGTGCGTGATCTGATCCTGATGGCCGACCGACTGGCCCCCGACGCGAGCGTGGATCATGCCCTCGTCGATCTTCCGGCGGGTGCGAAGACCACCTTTGTCCTGCGCACCTCGGCGGAACTCGACCCGATGTCGATCGGGTCAGCGCCAGTCCTGCGGACAGCGAACGATCTACGCGCCAAGCTCTAGCTCTCGGTCTGCTCCCGGGCCACCCAGGAGGCGACTTGGCTGCGAGATCTGAAGCCGAGCTTGGCCAGGATGTTCTCCACGTGGCCTTCGGCGGTGCGCTGGGCGATGACCAGGGCTCCGGCGATGTCCTTGTTGCTCAGCCCTCGCCCGATGAGGTCGGCCACTTGCCGCTCTCGTCGGGTGAGGTTTGTCGGGCCGGAAACGACTGGTAGTGGGCCGGGCGCGCTGATCGGCCAGGCGTCGTCGAGGGCGTAGCCCACGGCGTCCTCCGCAGAGAGTTCGAATCCGCGTCGAAATGCCTTGTCATACACCGATTTGCCGAGCTGCTCGCGAGTCAGCTGAACGCATTCGTGGTAGTGGCAGAGGAGGTACTGCTGGGCCTCGGGACGCGCGCATCCGGCCTGCCAGACGGCTTCGGCTGCACCGAGCAACGTGGCGGCGCGTTCGGGGTTGACCGGCACGTGGGCGGCGGCGAGTGCCTCCAACGAAAGCGCGGTCCCCGATGGATCGTCGATCTCCGACTTCAGTCGCAGCGCCTGCCGCTGCAAGCGAGCGGACCGCTCGTGGTCGCCTTGCCGCCAGGCCGTCAGACCGAGCACCCAGAGGGAGTTGGACCGGCTGAAGCGCTCGTTCACCGGCTCGGTCAGGGCCACGATCTGCTCGTGGCAGGACACGGCACGCCGCTCGTCATCGGCCAGGCCCGCGGCGACGGCGAAAGCGAGCAGGATGTCCAGTCGCTGGTTGGGTGTGGCCAGCGGATCGCAGGCGGTGAGTGCCTCCGTGAAGAGGGTCATCGCGGCCGGCAGATCGCCTGCGTACAGGGCGGTCTGGGCGCAGACATATCCGGCGCGGGCGAGGGCGGCTGGATCCCCGAAACGTTCTGCCAGTTCCTTGCCTTCGGTCAGCAACCGGGTCGCGCCGTCGAGCTCGCCCTGCGAGACGGCCAGTTGAGCGGCCAGCAGCAGTGCTCGAGCCCGCAGCGGACTTGGCTCGATGTGTGCGGAAAGTGCTTGCTCGAGCCAGCAGCGGGCCTCACCGAGCAGGTCGCGGGCCCACAGGTAGGCCGACGGGATCGCCAGCAGGATCTGCAGGGCAACCTCGGCCCCGGCCGGGGCGGTGCGGCAGGAGTCCAAAGCCGCCCTGAGGTTTGCGTGCTCGAGGGGGAGGCGCTCCAGCCAGTATTCCTGCCGCCGGCTGATCCACTCCGCGTTCACCCGCCCGAGAAGTTGCTGGTGCCAGTCTCGATGTCGGCGTGCCAGCTCGGGTAATTCGTTGCCGTCAGCCAGTTTCTCGACGGCGTACTCGCGGAAGGATTCCAGCATCCGATACCGGACTCCGTATTGGTACTCCTCGCGATAGAGAATGGATTTGTCCATCAACCCGGCGACCAGGTCGAGCATCGCCTCGGCGGGTACCGCCTCGTCCGAGCAGATCGCCTCGACGGCGTCCAGCTCGAATCCTCCGGCGAAGACGGCGAGCCGGGTCCACAACCGCTGCTCCTGCCCGGTGCACAGAGCGAAGCTCCAATCGAGCGAGGCGCGCAGGGGTGGCCGGGGCTCCACGCCGCCTGGTCGGACCCTGACCACTGGCCGGTACGGGTGCGTCAGTCGCTCCAGCAACTGCTCGGGGGTCAGCACCCGCAGGCGCGCCGCCGCCAGCTCGATGGCCAGTGGCAGCCCGTCGAGACGGTGGCAGACCTCGGCCACGGCGGCGTGGTTGTCGCAGGTCAGGCGGAAGGTCGGCGCGACCGTCACCGCCCGGTCGACGAACAGCGACACCGCCGCGAACTGACTCAGGGCCGCTGGCGGCGGCAGGATCTGCCGTTCCGGCAACTCCAGCGGAGGCACCGTCAGCGTCATCTCACCGGCCACGTTGAGCGGCTCCCTGCTGGTGGCGAGGATCCGCAGGCCGGGGCAGGCGCGCAGCAGCCTGGTCGCGATCTCGGCGCAGGCGTTCAGCAGATGTTCGCAATTGTCCAGCAGGAGAAGGACTTGTTCTGCCCCGAGGCAGTCGATCAGCGTATCCAGCAGCGGCTGGCCGGGCCGCTCGGGTAACCCGACCGCGGCGGCCACCACGCGATCCAGGAATTCCGGGTCGCGCAGGTCGGTCAGCTCGACCAGCCATACCCCACCCCGGAACGCCCGGCGGCGTTCTGTGGCCACCCGCACGGCCAGCCTGCTCTTGCCTACTCCGCCTGGTCCGGTCAGCGTGACCAGTCGACCTGCGGACAGACACCGCTTCGCCTCTGAGAGCTCATGCTCACGACCGACAAAACTCGTCTGATCGACCGGCATTACGCCGACCGACACCCACGCCGGTGCTAGCCCCACACACAAAGTATTGCACTGAAGACGCTCTGCAGTCGGGTGATCGGCGCTTCGGATCCACCCGCCTCGGCTTCGCTGCCCGCGCCGCTGACCCGAGCACGTGCGCAGATCGGCTGAGCAGGTCAGCTCGCCACCCTCGTCCGCGAGGACAGCAGCATGATCATGGGACTTGACCGACACCCGCGAGGTAGGCGACCTGCTCGGGAGTCGTGACCGGCCCGTCCTCTCGGCTCCGGCGCCAGCAGGAGACCAGCTCCACCCCGGGATCCAGTACCTCCAGCTGCGCGAAGAACTGCTCGATCTCCGTTCGGCTTCGCGGCCGGGCCGGGATACCGGCCCGCTCGTAGAGCCGCATCGCGGCGTCAACCGCCGGTGACGGGTAGTCCAGGGTGAGGTGCGAGATCACCAGGCAACTACCGGGCGCCAGCGCCTTGACCAGCCGATCGACCAAGCCAAAGGGATCGTGACTGTCCGGAATCAGGTGCAGGCCGCCGACCAGGAACAGTGCTACGGGCTCGGTCGGATCCAGGGCGCAGACCTTCGCAGCGGCGAGTATGCTCTCCGAGTCGCGCGGATCCGCGTAAGCGTAATCGACCTCTACCCCGACGCCTGACCGGTTCCGAGCCGTGTGCGGTAGCGACCGACCGAGCGCCAGCACCATCCGGCTGTCATTGACGTACACCACCCGGCCGGTAGGTGCGACGTCCTGGACCGCCAGGTGAACGGTCGGGTTGGTCACCGCTCCCGAGCCGATCACCAGGAACTGCCCGATGCCGGCCGCAGTCAGCTGACCTGTGACTCGACGCGTGAAACGCTGATTCTCCAGTGCGAGATCTCTCGCGCCCAGGCGCTGTCTTGGCATCAGCTTCACCGATCTGCTGTTCACCCTGGCGGACTTCGGAGTGTGTACCTGCGCGTCAGGCCGACGCACGGAGTGCCGCCAGGCGGTGCCTTTCCCTCCGAGAAAATGGAGGGGCTCACTGGTCCCGGAGGGAAAGGCAGCCATGCGAACCATGTTTTCCGATCTCGCCGCGGTGGCAACGGGGAGAAATACCTGGATCTCTACCCGAGCTCGCGCCCGGCTCACCGCTGGTTGGATGGCCTTGGTTCTGCGACGTGGGCGAGGGCGCGGTCGAGTGAGCGCGGAATCCGATCGAGATCCAGTGCTTCGACCAGCAGGCGGCCGTAACGGATCTTGCGGCCGGACCGGGTGCCGAGGAATCGGCGAAGTTGCGCCTGGAGACTGCGGCCCTGGTGAGCTGGCTGCTGTTGCAGGGTACGGAAGGAGCCGAGCTCGCCCTCGGCTTCGAGGATCTGCAATATCGCGTCGACCTCGAGCGCGCGGATCAGTTCGTCCTCCAGATCGGTGACACAGCCGTAAAAGCCGAGCTCTTCCATCTCGGTGCGGGAGCGCTCGGAAAGCCCCAGGGCGGAGCGTGACTGCTCAAAGCGGGGAAGGAGCCCGGCCCGCTCCAGGCCACGGCGGAAGTAGCCGACCTCTGCCTCGTCGTAGAGGCCCGCGAGCTCGAGATCGAGCCCGGCTGGGCCGAAATCGTTGAGGTAGCGGCCGACATTCGAGGCCCCGCCCATCGCCACGACGACGATACCGTCGGCATCGAGAGCCACGCCACGGCGCTCGGCGAGTGTCTCCAGAGCGGACCGGTCGCTCAAGCCTTCGACCAGTACGACGGCACGCACGCCGACGCCTGGTGTCGGATGCATGATCTGCACAGTAGCGAATCGCCGTGCCCGCCTTGCAGCGATTTCAGGCGCTGCGCCGCGGCTCTGTCGGGCGTCGCTGGCCGAGCCTGGCGGAGCTGGGCAGGTACGAGTCGGTGATGCTGTTCGTCGCTCGGGCTGAGGCGATCGTGCCGGCATTCGCCCTCGGGAAGGACAACGGCGACGCGGTGGCCGAACTCTGCCACCGTCTGGATGGGCTGCCGTTGGCCATCGGACGTGTCACTTTGCGCATGATCACGGCGGGGTCGGGCTCCAATGGGCCGGTCGGGGGACCTCTCTGGTCGAGCACCCAGGGCGATGTATGGTAACTGTGTGTCATCATCGATTTGGTGATTCTCACGCTGCATCTTCACTGCAGTTGTCCACAGGAACATCATCAATCCAGGAGATGGCGTGGGTGGCAAGCGCGCACCGAAGCGTGTCCTTAGCGCAGTCATCCTGGGTCTTTTCGTTGCTTTCGTCGCGGTGGGGCTCAATGCCAGCCCGGCGCAGGCAGCGGTCACGACGTCGGCGCTGCGCGGTCTGGGCTCGAATCGCTGTCTCGATCCCGGCACGCCCACGAACGGAGTTCAACTGCGGATTCAGGACTGTGCTGTCGGCAACGCCAACCAGCAGCACATGTACACCAGCACCGAAGAACTGCGGGTGGGAGACAAGTGCCTGGTGGCCAGGAGTAACGGCACGACCTCCGGCACGCCCGTCGATACCAATGTCTGCGATGGCACCGCGGGCCAGCGCTGGACATTCCAGGCGAACGGCTCAGTCACCAATCAGCTGTCTGGCTTGTGCCTGGACGTCTCCGGTGCGGCCACTGCCGCGGGATCGGTGATTCAGCTGTGGTCCTGTCACGGCGGCTCCGGCCAGTCCTGGATTCGGGGGACCACGCTGACGATCGTGGGCCAGAGTTCGGGCCGCTGCCTCGACGACCGGGGCAACCCCAGCAACGGAATCCAACAGAAAATCTTTGATTGTCTCGGTATTGCGAATCAGACCTACATGTATACGTACGGTCAGCAGATTCGGATCGCCACTCGGTGCCTGATGGCCAGCGGGAGCGGCATAACGGTGGGAACCCCGGTGGTTACCTACGACTGTGACGGCAGCTCGGCGCAGCGGTGGCTCTTCCATGCGAACGGGACCATCACCAATGAGCTGTCCGGGCTGTGCGTGCAAACCACGGGCGGGTCCAACGCCACCAATACGCTGCTGTTGCTGAGCTCCTGCAATGACGCGAATTACCAGAAGTGGAACCGGATCGGTAGGGCGACCCAGACGATCTCTTTCACGCCGCCGGCGATCGCGACGCTCGGCGCCGGCCCGGTGGCCCTCAGCGCGACCGCGACATCCGAGCTGCCCGTTGTTCTGACCAGTGGTACGGCGTCGGTGTGCACGCTGTCGGGTTTGACGCTGACCGTCGTGTCGGACGGGACTTGCACCGTGAGCGTCGCGCAGGCCGGGGACTCGACGTGGGCACCGGCGACGGTGAGTGCCTCAATCGCGGTGAAAGTTCCGCAGTCGATCACCTTTGCGTTGCCGACGACGGTGGGGTTGGCGG
>JANNPJ010000390.1:0-7468 GCA_031400005.1 Kineosporiaceae bacterium
GATGGTCGCGCGCTACCTCGACGAACCTGAACTGCCCGAGGTCGACCTGTTCCTGCGCAGCGGCGGGGAGCAGCGCACGTCGAACTTCATGCTCTGGCAGTCGGCGTACGCCGAACTGGTGTTCCTCGACACGCTCTGGCCTGACGCTGATCGGCGCACGCTCTGGGCTGCGGTGCAGGAGTACGCACAGCGCGACCGCCGCTACGGCGGGGCAATCGACGCGGCAGCCGAGTCCGCCACCACCGACCCCGTGGCACAGGTGGGCGGCTAGCACCGACCCCAACCACTAGCGATCATGCGCACGTGTTCACCCAGTCTGGGCGGGCAAGTGCGCATGATCGCTGGTGCTGGCCTGCGCACAACGTGAGGGTGGCGCGGTCAGCCGTTGTCAGCCTGGTCCTGAGTCCTTGCCGGCTGCGTGGCAGTCGGCGCAGGTGCCGAACACCTCGACCACGTGTCCGACGTCCACGAAACCGTTGTCCTCGCCGATCCGGCGGGCCCAGCGCTCGACAGCGGCGCTGTCCACCTCGACCGTCCGCCGGCAGTGCCGACAGACCAGGTGGTGGTGGTGGCCGCTACTGCAGCGGCGATACATCGACTCGCTGTCCGCTGTCCGCAGGACGTCGATCTCTCCGTCATCGGCGAGCTGTTGCAGGGTGCGATAGACCGTGGCGAGACCGACTCCGTCACCGGCCGTGCGCAGCCGCGAGTGCAATTCCTGGGCGCTGACGAAGGAATCGACGTCGTCCAGGGCGGCGGATACGGCGGTGCGCTGCCGGGTTTCCCGGCGTTGGGGCGGCATTCAGTTGTCCTCTCGATCCTCAGTGATCGTCATAGTGGGCGCCATGCGCTGCGTGTCGGTGCCCATCATGCACGTAATCGACGTGGTCATCGTGAGCAACGATTTCATGTCCGCAGTCGACGCCGTGCTCATGCCGGTGCTCGGTCGCCGAGTGGTGCCGGCGGGCATGTGCCGCTCGGGTCGCGGTCGCGGCGAGCGCGGCGATGATGAACACGGCGACGGCGAGCAGCACGATGGTGCCGCCGGACGGCGTCTTCAGATAGTAGGACGACGCCGTGCCGGTCACGCTGACCGAGACTCCCACCGTGGCGGCGATCAGCATGCTGCCCCGGAAGCTGCGGGCCAGCTGCTGTGCCACCGCGTTGGGCACGATCATCAAGGCGCTGATCAGCAGCAACCCGACCACGCGCATCGAGATCACCACCGTGGTCGCGGTGAGCACCGCCAGCAGCAGATTCAGCCCGAGCACCTTCATCCCGCTGGCCCGGGCGTACTCCTCGTCATTGCTGACGGCGAACAACCGGGGGGCCAGGCCGACGGCGACCAGCAGGACGACGATCGCCAGAGCGGCGAACACGGTCAGGTCCTGCGCTGACGTCGTGGTGATCGCACCGAACAGATACGAGTTCAGCTTGGCCGCGCTGCCGCCGTCGGACAGCCCGATCAGCACCACCCCACCGGCGATCCCGCCGTAGAAGATCACCGCCAGCAAGACGTCAGCGGGGGCTCCCCGGGAGCCACCGCGGGCGCGCAGCAGTTCGATCAGGACGGCTGCCGCGACGGCGAAGATCAACGCGGTGAGCACCGGTGCGGTCCCGGTGAGCAGGCCGATTGCCACGCCGGTGAGGGCGACATGGCCCATTCCGTCGCCGATCAGGGCCAGTCGTCGCTGCACCAGGTAGATGCCGACGACCGGGGCGGTCAGCCCGACCAGGAGTGCGGCCAGCAGGGCCCGCTGCATGAAGTCGTAGTCGAGGATCTCCATCAGGTGCTCAGTATTCCAGTCCGGTCGGGCCCGGCGTCGGATCCAGCAATGGTGTCTGAGTCGCGCCCAACCGGCTGATCTCTGCCAATCGCACGGGGGTGTCGTGGCACTCATTGTGTCCAAGATCGGGCGGGGCAAGCAGATCGTCGTGGACGAGCTTGCCGTCTCGCATCGCCACCACCCGGGTCAGTACTGGTCGCAGCGGTGCGATCTCATGGGTGACGACGACAAGCGTCAGGCCGGTCTCGACCAGCGACAGCAGGGTGCGGACGAGCGCCTGCTGGCTCTCCGCGTCCACACCGGCGGTGGGCTCATCCATGATCAGTACTTCCGGCTGGCCGGCCAGGGCCCGGGCGATCAGCACTCGTCGCTGCTGGCCACCGGACAGGGTCGCGACCATCGATCGGCGCCGATCGCTCAGGCCCACTGCCTCGATCGCGTCGCTGACCGCAGCCCGATCGCTCGCGTTCGCCCGGGCGTACCAGCGACGGTGGGTCAGTCGCCCCGAGCTGACGACTTCCTCGACGGTGGAGGGGATGGCCCCGCCGACGGTGTGCCGTTGCGGCACATAACCGAGCCGGTATCGCTGGGTGAATCGGGACGCCGGTGCACCGAACAGCTGGACGTCGCCGGCCAGCACCGTCGCTAGCCCGAGCATGCCGCGGACCAGTGTGGACTTGCCGGAGCCGTTCGGCCCGATCAAAGCCAGGACGTCGCCGGCCTGCACGGTCAAGTCGATGTCCGAAACCGCGGGCCGGTCGTCATACCCGATGCTTACGCCGCGCAAGGCGATCACCGGCGAAGTGCTCACGTGCAGGGCTGGCCTTCCTTGAGGTTCTTCAGGTTGGAACGCATGATCGCGAAGTAGTCGTCTCCCTCGGAGTCATCGGTGACACCTTCAATCGGGTCGAGGACCGCCGTCCGGGCTCCGGTCTCCTTCGCCACTGTCTCGGCGATTGCCGGGTTGATCAGCGTCTCGTAGTAGATGGTACGGACCTTGTTGGCCCGAACGAAGTCGGTGACCCGAGCCAGCGTGGCCGGATTCGGTTCCTCTTCAGGGCTGAGGCCACTGATCCCGACCTGGGTCAGCCCATAGTGCGCGGCCAGATAGCCAAACGCCTCGTGGCTGGTGACCAGGTCTTTGTTGGCGCAGGACGCCAGGCCGGTGCGGAATTCGTCGTCCAGGGTGCCCAGGTCGGCAGTCAGGGTGGCTAGGTTCGCCGCGTAGGTAGCTGCTCCTGCGGCGTCCGCTTTGGCCAGCCGCTGCTCGATCAGGGTGGACACGGCGGTCAGGCGGGTCGGGTCGAGCCAGAAGTGCGGGTCGGTGCCGGTCTCGCCTTCCTCGGCGACGGTCCGGTCGAGCTTCGCTGCGCCGGCGACATCCGCGGCGCTGCCGTCGGACTCTGCCGTCACCGCGTCGTCCACGGCGGTCTGGAAACCGCTCAGGTAGACGACGAGATCGGCATCGCTGATCTGCGCGACGTCCTTGGGCTACAGTTCCAGGTCGTGCGGTTCGGTGCCGGGCGGGGTGAGGCTGCTGACGGTGGCCCGATCGCCGGCGATCCTCTGGGTGACGAACTGTAGTGGGTAGAAACTCGCGGCGATCGTCAGCTTTTCCCCGGACGTGCCGGAACTGGTCGAATCTCCGCTAGCCGATCCGGAGCACCCGGCGAGGAGGGCCAGCGCACTGGCGCCGAGGACGGCGACGAGCGCCCGATGCTTGTACATGACACTCATTATCATTAAGTTGGGACACGGAGTCAATTCCAGGGGGTGAGCTCTGGGCCGATGACTCTGACCCGGGGCCGGGGCCTGGGCCGGGGCCTGGGCCTGGCCGGTCGTCGTGGCACCGTAGGCTCTGGCCCGTGCTCGTCGTCACCCGATACCGGGTTCCCGCTGCCGAGGCCGACGCCGTCCAGGAGTTTCGGGCGCAGGCCCGGGTCGCCCTGGAGGTGCTCTGCGCTCGCCCCGGCTGCTTGGACGGTCGGGTCGGCCGCTCCATCGACGAACCGGAACTATGGGTACTCAGCACCCGCTGGCAAACAGTCGGGGCATACCGGCGGGCACTGTCGGCGCCCGAGGTGAAGGTGCACGCCGTCCCGTTGATGTACCGCTGTATCGACGAGCCGAGTGCCTTCGAGGACCTGATCACCTGGGATCGGGCCGACGGGCTGGCCGAGCACGTCAGCGACCTTGCCTGATACAGCCTGACGTTTGCCTGGTACCTGCCTGTACCTGCCTGACGCGGCCGGAGACGGGCCTGCGATACCCGAGCCTGCGACAAATCTGTTGTGGCTGCCGCGTACGCTGGGTAGCCGAACCGAGATATCCGCTGAACCTGATATCCGCCGACAACCAGCCGGATGGAGTGCCTTCCCGTGGCCGCCAAACCAGAATCCCGCCTCGACGCCGTCGTCAACCTCAGCAAGCGTCGGGGGTTCGTCTACCCGACCGGTGAAATCTACGGCGGAAGCCGTTCCGCCTGGGACTACGGCCCGCTCGGGGTGGAGCTGAAGGAGAACATCAAGCGGCAGTGGTGGCGGTACATGGTCACCGGCCGCGACGACGTCGTCGGGCTGGACTCTGCGGTGATCCTGCCTCGGCAGGTCTGGGAGGCCTCCGGTCACGTGTCGACGTTCACCGACCCGCTGGTCGAGTGCCAGTCATGCCACCGCCGCTACCGCGCCGACCACCTCGAGGAGGAGTTCGCCGAGAAGAAGGGCCGCCCGGCGACCGGTCTCGAAGAGATCGCCTGCGTCAACTGTGGAACGCGCGGCGCCTGGACCGAGCCGAAGATGTTCAGCGGTCTGCTGAAGACCTACCTCGGCCCGGTCGAGGACGAGTCCGGAATGGTCTACCTGCGGCCCGAGACCGCGCAGGGGATCTTCGTCAACTTCAAGAACGTCTACCAGTCAGCCCGGCGCAAGCCGCCGTTCGGGATCGGCCAGATCGGCAAGTCGTTCCGGAACGAGATCACCCCCGGGAACTTCATCTTCCGCACCCGGGAGTTCGAGCAGATGGAGATGGAGTTCTTCGTCGCCCCCGGCACGGACGAGGATTGGCACGAATACTGGATCAAGAACCGGATGGACTGGTACACCGGTCTCGGCTTGTCCGCTGACAACCTGCGGCTGTTCGAGCACCCCAAGGAGAAGCTGTCGCACTACTCCACCCGGACGGTCGACATCGAGTACAAGTTCGGGTTCCAGGGCTCGCAGTGGGGTGAGCTGGAGGGCATCGCCAACCGCACCGACTTCGACCTCAAGACGCACAGCGAGAAGTCCGGCGTCGACCTGTCCTTCTTCGACCAGGCCGGCAACGAGCGGTACTTCCCGTACGTGATCGAGCCGGCGGCCGGGCTGACCCGGTCGCTGATGGCTTTCCTGATCGAGGCCTACGACGAGGACGAGGCACCGAACACCAAGGGCGGGGTCGACAAGCGGATCGTGCTGCGCCTGGATCACCGGCTGGCTCCGGTGAAGGCAGCGGTGCTGCCGTTGTCGCGCAACGCCGACCTGTCGCCGAAGGCCCGGGACCTGTCCGCGCAGTTGCGCCAGTCCTGGAACATCGACTTCGACGACGCCCAGGCGATCGGACGGCGCTACCGTCGGCAGGACGAGATCGGCACCCCGTTCTGCATCACCGTCGACTTCGAAACCCTGGAGGACGACGCGGTGACCATTCGCAGCCGGGACACCATGGCCCAGGAACGGGTTGCTCTCAGCCAGGTCGAAAGCTGGCTGGCAACAAGGCTGATCGGCTGCTGACCCGATGAGCGAATTCGACGCGATCTTGTTCGACGCCGGTGGCGTCTTGTTGCTGCCCTCCCCGGAGCACACCGGCCCCCTGCTCGAGCCGTTCGGCGCGGTCACCGACGACGCCACCCTGCTGCGGGCGCATTTCGTCGCCGCACACGCGATGGACCTCGCCCGAGCGGACGGCGAGCACGCCGACTGGCCCGCGTATCACCGGGCCTATGCCCGAGCGGCAGGGGTATCGGCTGATCAGGAGGATGCCGCGGTCGAGGAGTTCGGGGCGCGGTTCGATCACAAGCTCTGGCGTCGCCCGCTGGAGGGTGCGGCCGAGGCGCTGGCCACGCTGGTGGATCGGGGGGTGCCGATCGGGATCGTCTCGAATGCCGGCGGCCAGGTGCAGGGCGACCTCGCCGCTCTGGGGATCTGTGGGCTGGACACCCCGGGCGCCGCGAAGGTGGTCTGCGTCGTCGACTCGCACGTGGTCGGCGTGTCCAAGCCCGACCCGGCGATCTTCCGGACCGCGCTGGAGGCGCTCGGCCTGCCCGCATCGCCGCGGATCGGCTATGTCGGTGACACCGTGTTCTACGACGTCCGGGCCGCCGCCGCGGCCGGGCTCAGCCCTCTGCTGCACGACCCGTACGGCATCCACCGCGCCGATCCGCACCCCTCCGGCCCGCACCGGCTCCTGCCCGACCTGAAGTCGCTGCTCGACCTGACGTGAGGAAAGACGCCGTACTATCCGCGGGTATGAGGCGTCCCATGACGATCGATCTGCTCCTCGCCGCCGGCCCGCCACTGCTGCTGGCTGGCCTGGGCCTGGCGCACCCCATGGATCTGACCGTCGACTCGGCCGGGTGGTGGCAGAACCTGCACACCATCCTGCTGCCGATCTTCCCTCTACTCGCGTTGGGGCCGTGGGTCGTCGTCCGGAACGCGCACCGCGCGGTGCGGTGGGCGATCGGCTTGCTGGGGTTCGCTTACGCGGTCTTCTACACTGCCCTGGATGTACTCGCCGGAATCGGTGCCGGGGCACTGAAACAGGCTGCAGCAGGAGACACGTGGACGTCGGTGATGTTCACCCAGGGCAACGACCTGTCAACTTATGGTGTCTGGGCATACCTCGCGGCGACAATCCTGGCGTCCGCCGTGGTACTGCGCCGCACCGGCCTCAGCGCGATTCCCGGCGCGGCAATCGTGGTGGCAGCTGCCGTGTCGTTCTTGGGCAGCCACATTTACTGGCCGACCGGTGGCCTCACCATGATCGCGTTCGCGGCCGGCTGGACGGCGCTGCTGGTAGTGGGAGTGCCGCCGGGGAGGACTCGGCTGCCTGCGGCGGCCAATTCTGCCGCTGACGGCGGTGAATCCTCCCCGGCGGTACGCAGCTGACGGTCAGGACCGCGGCGACGCGACGAGCTCCTGGATGGTGCGCAGGGTCTGGTCGATTCCGTCGTTGATCTGCGGGCTGCCGAGTCGACGTGCTCGGCCACACATCTGTGACCCTGCCCCCGTCGGACCGATCCGGCATCCGCAAACTATCCCTTATCGGTCACCCATCGCGTCCGCCCGCTGCCCTGGAGTCCGCCTCACCGCATGCTCGCCCCAGTTCCGCTTGGCGCTGATCGGCTCAGACGGTTACGACGTCGATCAGGGCATCCAGTCCTTCCAGGTCTTTGGCATTTCGGGTGTACAGCGTGGCGCCATGGGCGTGCGCCGTTGCTGCGATCAGGAGATCCATGGAGCGGACCCGGGGATTGCGTCCGATCGCCGCGACATGAGCGGCAAGTTGCCCATAGCTGTCGGCTACCACGTCGTCCACGGGGAGGGCCTCAAACCGTCGCTGAATTGCGCTCAATCGACTTAGCCGCTTGCCGCGAGCTTGCGGACTCTTGGCGACCAGGACGCCGAACTGCAACTCGGCGATGCTGA
>JANNPJ010000359.1:0-18392 GCA_031400005.1 Kineosporiaceae bacterium
CGGCCGGAACGTCAGGGACGTGTCCTCCCACCCGACGCGACGCACGTCCAGGCCGTGCTTGCCCGAGATGCTCTCGGCGGCCTTCACCGACGTCCTCCTGTCCACGAGCACCACCTCCAGACGGCATGCCTGACCGGAGGCGACCAGTTCATCGACGAACCGTTCCGTCGCCGCGTTCTCCATCGCCGACGCCGGCACCACACACGCTGCCAGCGGCAGGCCGTCACGTCCACGGCGACGGCACGCGTAGCACCCTCCGTCCGTCCGTAGGGCCCACCTCGATCATGGATCGATGCACCACCGTTGGACGCACCGCGCACCAGATGGGTGTCGATAACGATGAGCGACGGCTCCGTCTCGGCCCTCCCAAGTTCCGTCCGCGCATGTGCGTGCAAGCCCGAAAGGGCACGAGCCCAGGTCCCGTTGCGCGACCAGCGCCGAAACTGAGACCACGCCCGCGTCCACGGACCAAACTCGGACGGAAGGAACCTCCACTGACATCCCGTGTGCGCCTGGTACAGCAGCGCGTTCACCACGCCCCGCAAATCGCCGTGCTTACGTCCCGGCTTCCCCGACGGAGTCAACAGCGGCCCCGACACCACCCACACCTCCTCGCTCACATCCGTCGGGTAAGCCGTCATGACGTAGTCATCGGAGAACTCCCAGTAAGGGCGGCCGTGACGGGGAGCGGCCGGGACGGGTCAGGCGTAGGCGACCCGTCACCGGCGGTCACTCTTAGCTATTGACACGCTGGCCGACGGGCGTCCGCGCCGTCGTGGATCCGCCGAGCCCAGCGTCGGCCGGGGCGGCTGCGGCGTGACGACTACCCCACAGTGCATCAAGCGACCACGGACCGGCCCCAAGCACCGCGATCGCGAGGAACGACCAGGCGAACAGGGCCGCGCTCACGCCGCCGTTCTCGGTCGGCATCAGGGCGTTCGGCTGATGCACGACGAAATAGGCGTAGGCCATCGAGCCCGATGCGAGCACCGCTGCGGCCCGGGTAAACAGCCCCAGCATGACCAGGATTCCGCAAACCAGCTGAATGAGGCCGGCCCACCAACCCGGCCACATCCCCACCTCAAGCGCCTGCCCTGACCCCTGATTTCCGCCGAAAAGGCCGAAAATGGTTCCCGCACCGTGCAAGCTGAACAGGAAGCCGATCACGATCCGAAACAGAGACCAGAAAGGTCCGGAAAATTTGTGCGTGTCCATGTAACGCTCCTTGTCTGAGGTAAGCGATGGATAGGTTCACCGTAAAAGGCAAAGTTTCAACATTCAACTTCAGATGATCGAACTTAACCGGTTCAGAACCGTTCGGGAGGAATCACACTGGTCCAGCAAGTCGGTTAAAACCCCTGGCCACGCCACATATCACGGTGAGCAGGATGAAAGTGGGCAAGGACACAAGCATCGCGCCTGCGTGGTCATGCCATTTCAGATCGGTGGGACGCGCGGAGAACAATCGCACGGTCACGGCAGTAACAATGGGCCGCGAGTACGGTCGAGGCATGTTCACCGCATCGAATCCGCGCAGGCGACTGCTCGGGATCGTCGTCGTCCCTGCTTTCGTCCTTGCTCTTGGTACCGCTGATCGGGCGACCGCCAGCCCGCCAGACTTCACCGTTATCGTGGGAATTCCCGGTTTCTACGTTCCGGGCCACCTGGAAGCCGGCGGCGTGGACAACCGCTTGCGCACCGGCGGTGGCCAGGTCCTGACCGAGGAGTCGCTGGCGTTGGTCAGCGACAACCAGATGGGCAAGACCGGGTTCGGAACGGCAGTCGTGTCCGGCGACCTCGACAACGACGGACACCAGGATCTGATCGTCGGCGTCCCGGGCAGCCCAGGAGCCCCGGTGCTGGGCCGGGTGCACGTGCTGTTCGGATCGAGCGCCGGCATCACCGCCGCCGGTGCCCTCTCGGTACCGCTACCGCTACAGGCCCACACCGGTGACAGGTTCGGGGCTTCGCTGGCGGTCAGCTCACGGCAGGACCCATTCGACCCCGACCACCCGCAGGACGAGGTCCTCGACCTCTGGGTCGGCGCCCCTCTACACAATGTTGCCGGAAAGTCCGAGGCGGGCGCGGTGTTTCGGTACTCGCTGACCAGCCCGGGGAAGAAACTTACCTACCTGGAGAGGCTGACCCAGGACCGCCGGCTGGTGCCCGGAACCGCCGAGCCCGGAGACCATTTCGGCGCGGTGCTCGCCGGCGGCGGGCGGAACGGGGTCGTGGTCGGTGTGCCAGACGAGGACATCGGCCGGGCAAAGAACGCCGGAACCGTGCAGCGGATCCGCACGAGCGAAACGAGCGACGCCTTGATCCGGGGTCAGGGTCACAGCCAGAACAGTGACGGCGTGCACGGCACGGCGGAGACCGGTGACCGGTTCGGCGCGGCCCTGTCCAGCAAGGGAGAGGCCGTCGGGGTGCCAGGCGAAGACATCGGCCGGCACAAGAACACCGGTGCGGTTCAGACCTTCCGCTACACCGACCCCGTCGGCGGCAGCCCAAACTATGTCCCGTCACGTGCCTTCAGTCAGGACAGCCCCGGGGTGCCCGGCACGGTCGAGTCCGGTGACCGGTTCGGTTCCGCCCTCAGCCAGGGCGTCTTCGCCTGTCAGGATCGGTGGACAGCCTCAGTCGGAGCGCCGGGTGAGGACATCGGCGCCATCCGGGACGCCGGATCGATCACGCTGCTGCCGCTGCGTGCCGGCGGCCGGGGAAGCTGCGGTGCCCAGGCCTTCAGCCAGGGCCATGGCCTGCCCGGCAAGGCCGAAGCCGGCGATCGGGTGGGGGCTGCGATGGGCGTACTCAAAGGCGATCTCGCTGACTCCGAAGATCGCTACGACCGGGTGCTGACCGGCGTCCCCGGTGAGGACATCGGCCAGTTCACGGACGCCGGACGGGTGATCATCACGACCGGAAAGGCAGCCACCAGCGTCGGCCACCAGCGTGGCGATCTGACCGGGATGAAGTTCGGCTCAGTCCTGTCAACCTTCACCAGGTAACCCCTGCACGGTTGCCCGCCTTGCCCCAAGGGGGATGCTGGTTGCTGTGCCCCTGAAAAACCGGTGCTCGAGGTAGGGTGGCTCAGCGTGAAGCTGCGCGAGGACGAAGTGCACGTGCCGGCGCCGGACTGTGAGATCCGCACAGTGGTGATCAGCCCCGTCGGTGGTGATCGATGGCCAGGTGTGCTGCTGTACACCGATATCTTCCAACTGACCGAGTCCACCTTGCGGACGGCACGGCGACTCGCCTCCGCCGGCTTCGTGGTCTTCGTGCCCGAGATCTATCCGCGGGGCGCCTTGGCCGGTATCGCGCTGGACTTCGACGACGCGGGCAAGGAAGCCGGCTTGGCGGCTGCTACCAGCACGACGACCGAGCAGTTCGATTCCGATCGGGGCGCCGTCCTGGATTTCATGGCGCAGCGGGCAGATGTCGATGGCTTGTTCGCGGCAGGCTTCTGCATCGGCGGGCACCTCGCATTCCGGGCTGCGTTCGATCCCCGAATCGCTGCGACCGTCTGTTTCTACCCGACCGGTCTGCAAAATGGTGCATTAGGCGCTGATGCTGACGCGGGGTCGCTCGCCCGTGCCGACGGGATCCGCGGCCGAATGATGATGATCTTCGGCTCCCAGGATCCACATGTGCCCGCCGAGGCCCGACTGCAGGTCGTATCCGCGCTCTACGCCGCTGGTTTGACCGACCTCGAGCTGCACGTGTACGCCGGTGGGGAGCATGCGTTCATGCGCGACGTCGGTGCTCGACACGACCCGATCCTGACAGACTTGGCGTTGACTGCCGCGGTCTCGTTCCTGACCAGGTGCTGAAATAGACCCGGCCCTTGGAGCGGCGATTGCCGCTCCAAGAGCCGGGCCATCGATCCGATCAGACGAGATAGCTCAGGGGATCTCGATCTTCACACTGCTGGTTGCGCTCTCGTTGCCGGCCTTGTCGAATGCCCGGTACGAGACCTTGTGCTTGCCCGCTTCAGTGACCACGATCGGCCCGGCATAGCTGAGCCACTCACCGTCGTCCACCTGGTAGGAGATCGCCTCCACGCCAGAGTGCTTGTCCTGCCCGCCGAGCGTGACCGTGGCGCCGTCCGTTGCGGCGTCGACGGTCGGCTTGAACGGGTCGGTGCGCACCGTGATCGTGCCCGTCGGTGACGTGGTGCCCGAGACGCTGGTGGCCCGGTAGTCCACGGTGATCGCACCCACCGGAAGCGCGACCGCCTTGGTGTAACTGCGCCACGGGCCGCCGTCGATCCGGTACTCGGTGGATTCGATCCCGAAGGTGTCGGTGGCAGTGACGACGAGGTTCACCTCCTGGGTGAACCAGCCGTTCTGCCCGGTCGGTGTCTGCGGGTCGGTGGCCGCGGCAACTGCCGGTGTCATGGCCGACGACGGCACGGCCAGGCGCTGCCACTGCTGGTTGGTGGCAGTGGCGTTGCAGGTGAACTGCTTGATCCGGGCGCTGTTCGCCATCGAGTTACCCGGGACATCGAGGCACTTTCCGCTGTGCCGGGCGACGATCTGGCTGTAGCCGTCCCCGGCGTCCTGGAACTTCCACTGCTGGTTGGTGCCGCTGCCGCAAGTCCATTGGATCACCTGGGCGTTGTCTGCGGTCGAGCCGCCGGAGACGTCCAAGCAGAGACCGCTGTTCCGCATCACCAGCTGCTGATAGCCGTCGCTGGTGGTTCGCGTGGTGACCTGCTGGTTGAATCCGGTACCGCAGGTGTACTGGGCCAGCTCCGCATTGTTGGCCGTGCTGGCATTGACGATGTCGGCGCACTTGCCGGAGTGGCGCGCCTGCAGATTGACGTAGGACGCCGGAACACCAGCTATCACACCGGTGTCGGTGTCAACCATGATCTTGCCGAACTCGTCCATCGCCAGGCTGGTATCGCTCGGGAACCGCAGCGGTAGCCAAACATACTGCGAATCAAGATAGGTCGCGCCGAACCCGGGACCCCAACGGTCACCGAGATAGAGGTACGACGTGCCCTGACTACCCTGGATCGGCAGCACCGCAGTGGTCTGTGACCCGAAACCGGTGGAGTCACCGACGTTCCGCCAGGCACTCCACGGCCCGGCGATACTGCTGGCGGTGGAGTACTTCTGCTGGTTCGGGTTCCAGTAGGTGGCACCGGAGGTCAGCATGAAATAGACGCCGTTGCGCTTGAAGAGCGCGGGCGACTCTCGCACGTCACCCGGCCAGGACTTCACCAGCTGGGCCACCTGCGTGTAGTCGGCAGTCAACCGGTACACGTGCAGATCACGGTTCTCGTTCGCGGCCGAGATCATGTACCCGGCACCGTCGTCATCGACGAAAACCGTGATGTCGCGGGACATGTGCTGGTCGAACGGGCGGAAGCTGCCCTGATAGCTGTAGTCACCGTCAATCGTGCTGGAGACGGCGACCGCGGCGCGCGCCTGCACATAGTCGGTGGCCGTCTCCTTGTGCATCCACATCACGAATTGACCGGTCGCGGCGTTGTACATCACCTTCGGCCGTTCAATGTTCGAGCTCGCGAGTTCGGGAGCCGATGCCTGGGTCAACGCATTGTTCCGGAATTTCCAGGTTTTCAGGTCGCTGGACCGGTAGACCGAGACGGCCTTGAAGCTCGAGTCGGCATGCCGGCTCTCGCCGAACCAGTAGTAATAGCGGCCGACCTTAATGATTCCGCCACCATGAGCGTGCACAATATCGCCCGACGTATCGACAAACTGGGTGCGATTAGCGATCGTCACCACGTCGGCTTGCGCTGCGGGCGCGCTCACCAGGGCCAGAACGGTGGCCACCGCGCAAGCTAAGCCGGTGAGAACTGCCATCGGACGACGGCGTGGTGTCTGCATTGACACGCGGGGTCTCCTCGATCACGGCGCTCAGCCAGGAGACCCCACTTCTGGGGTCGCTGACGGAGCGCGCTGATGTGTTGGGTGCGACTTACGAAACGATCTAGCGCAAGATACCCCAAACTTGCTCCAAAAGACGTCGGCGATCGGGGCGGATTTTGGAGGTCAGCGCTACAGCGGGACCTAGACCCGTCGGACGACGTGGAGCAGGAACTCCCGACGGTCGAGCGGGTTGTGGTCTGTCCTCGGGCGGCTCGGGATCGCCCCCTGCACCCGCCGGTAGTGGTCGAAGCCGCAGACCAGCTCACCCTCCCCGCGAGTGAGCGTCGGCACCGCCTGCTGCAACCGGTGCGCTCGAGCCGCCGCAATCTCGCCAATCAACCGGTATGACGTTTCCCGCGGTTCGGTCTCCTGTGGGACGGCGCGCAGGTGTGGCAGCGCGGCCAGCACCGTCCCGAGCAGGTCGGCCGGGATCACCAGGTCGAAGCGGTGCATCGGCTCCAGCACCTCGGTTCCCGCCCGGCTCAGGGCGGTCATCAGCACCAGTGCGGTGAGGTTCCGGAAGGCTCCGGCGGTACTCGACATGCTGGCATCAAAAGTGCCGTGGGAGTGGCTTTGACGGGCCCAGTATCCCGAATGTGTCATCGTCACAGTGCAGTCCGGGACCTCCCAACCGTGAATACCTTGATGCAGAGTTTGCCGGACGGTCTCCTCGACCGCTTTGAAGAAAGCCGTTGGCATCGAGCCCAGTTCGACCTCCAGCCGAAAGTGCACGCCGCTTCCGGGGGCAGCCGGTTCGACCCGCAAACCGACCGTTGCCAGAAACGGATTCGTTTCGCTGCCGATGATTTCGACAGCTGATCCGGTGCCGATCAGCCGTTCAATGTGGATGGTCGTCGTCTCCCGGAAGGTGACGTCGAGGCCGTAGTCGTTCAGCAGCGTGGCCTGGATGACCTCCTTCTGCACCTCGCCGTAGAGCGAGACGGAGATCTCCTGCCGGAGCTCATCCTGGCGCAAATTGATCAGGGGATCCTGCTCGGTGAGTTGGGTGATCGCGGCGTGCAGCGCCCCCCGATCTGCGGGACGGCGGGAGTCGACGACGGTCTCCAGCGTCGGCCGGGAGAATTGCGGAAGATTCGATCGGCTGCGTCCGGCAGGTAGGGCCGAGCCGACCGGGTCGCCGATCCGCACCCCGCGCAACCCCCACAGCTTGGCGATCTGTCCGGCGGCCACCGACTCCTGGGCAGCCACCGAGCCGTTGCCGAAGACGCTGATCGCAGTCACCTTGGCACTCTCGCCCGGACCTGTCTCCAGCTGATCCCGGACCCGGACCGTCCCGGAAAATAGCCGAGCATAGGCCACCTTTTCCCCGGCTGGCCCGCGATCGACCTTGAACACCGTGCCTGAGACCGGGCCCTGGGCCTCGGCTTCGATCGCCGGCAGCAACTCCTGGATACCGTCAATCAATGAGTCGATACCCGCCCCGGTGATCGCCGAGCCGAAAAACACCGGGTGGACAAGCGCCCGCCCGGTCTGCGCGGCGAGTTGGTCCCACAACCGAGAAAACGTGACCGATGCCTCGTCGTCCACCCAATCCGCGAGGATCGTGGTGTCCTGGTCGCTCAGTTGCTCCACCAGCCGGGTGGCGAAGCCGGGATCGGCGCCGGTGAAGGGCGTCGAGGTCGCCGCTCTGGTGCCGGTTCGGTCCACCCGCCCCATCGGGACGATGGCTGCCGTCAGCCTGGCTGCGATCTCACGCAGGACCCGCTCACCATCAGCTCCAGCCCGGTCGATCTTGTTGACGAAGATCAGCGTAGGGATGCTCAGCCGTTGCAGCACGCGCATCAGCACCCGGGTCTGGGCCTGCACACCCTCCACCGCCGAGATCACCAGGACTGCGCCGTCCAGCACGCTCAAGACCCGCTCCACCTCGGCGATGAAGTCGGAGTGGCCCGGAGTATCGATCAAATTGACTGTGACGTCGCCAATCGTGAAGGAGACGACGGCGGATTTGATCGTGATTCCGCGCTGCCGCTCCAACACCAAGGTGTCGGTCTGGGTACTACCGGCATCGACACTGCCGATCTCGTCGATGACCCCGACGGCGTGCAGCAGCCGTTCAGTCAGGCTGGTCTTCCCGGCGTCAACATGCGCCAAAATCCCGAGATTCACGGTCTTCACGAAGCTTCATGCCCTTTGCGTAGGTGACTGTTACCCGCTGGGTGGACATGAATGTTTCGCGCATGGTCTCGGCTCCTCCTGGTGCTCGACGGCGCTGGCGGCGCCCCTGGTACCGACAGTGCAACAGATCGCCGATAGCCAGCAAACCCATTTTCGCTCGCAGTAAGTGGCGCCAACCCACCAAACGGCGAGACTGGCCTCATGCCACAGAACGTTCTCGTCACCGGTGCGTCCGGTTTCATCGGTTCACACCTGAGCCGTCACCTGGTCGACGCCGGTCATCAGGTGCACGCCATGACCCGCCGTCCGGACAGCTACACCGGCGCCGGTGATCCGGTGTACGGCGACGTCGCCGACTCGAAGAGCCTGCGATCGGTGCTGGACGGCGTCCAAAGTGCCTACTATTTGGTGCATTCCCTGGAGTCGGCCGACTTTGAGGATCGGGACGCCATAGCGGCACAGAATTTCGGCCGCGCCGCTGCCGAGGCCGGCCTGGAGCGGATCATCTACCTCGGAGGGCTGGGAACCGACGACGACGCCCTGTCGGCGCATCTGCGCTCACGCCGTCAGGTAGAGACATTGCTGGCCGAGGCGGGGGTACCGGTGACCGTCCTGCGGGCCGCTGTGGTGATCGGCCACGGCGGGATCTCCTGGGAAATCACCCGGCAGTTGATCGATCATCTGCCCGCCATGCTGACTCCGAGCTGGGTGAACACCCGCACCCAGCCGATCGCCCTGCCGGACGTGCTGCGCTACCTGGTCGGTGTCCTGGAGGCACCCGAAGCGCGCGGGCGGGCCTTCGAGATCGGCGGCCCGGACGTGTTGCGCTACCTCGACATGCTGCAACGAGCGGCGACCGTCCAAGGCAAGAAGCTGCCGAATTTCAGCGTTCCGCTGCTGACCCCGAGACTGTCGTCGATGTGGCTGGCGCTGGTCACCGACGTCAACCTGGCGACCGCACGCACCCTGGTCGACTCGATGACCAACGAGGTAATCGTCACCGACCGATCGATTCAGGACATCGTCCCCGGGCCCACCATCGGGTATGACGACTCGGTCCGGCTGGCGCTCGCGGACCGGGCGAAGGCCAAGGCCGAGGCCGAGCGCTGATGTGGCGCTCCCTGATCGAGAAGGTCCCGCGCGATCATGCCCAGTCCGACGCGGAATTCCGGCGTCGCCGGATCGTCGTCGCCGTGGTGCTGGTGATCGGGGCCACGCTGCTCGGCATCTCGCTCGACGTCCGCCCGGGGGACGCCACCTTCTACCCGCTGACCATCACGGTCGCGGCAGTCTGGACGGTCGGCGGGTTTCTCTCCGGGCCGCTGCATCTGGGGTACCTGCCGTTCCGCGGCTCGTTGCGCCGGCCGATCGTGACCGGGCTGGCCTTCGGCGTCCTTGCCGGTGTGGTCTTCCTCGGGGGCGCCCTGGTGGTTCGGCTGATTCCGCCACTGCACGACAACGTCGAGAACGTTCTGGCCCACGCCCGGTACGGCAGCCTCCCGCTGATCCTGCTGGTGACCCTGCTGAACGGGGTCGCCGAGGAAGTGTTCTTCCGCGGCGGCCTGTTCGCGGCGATCGGCCGCAGGCAGCCGGTGCTGATCTCGACGCTCGTCTACGCCGCGGCCACCCTGGCCACCGGCAACCCGATGCTGGTGCTCGCCGCACTGACTCTCGGACTGGTGCTGGCGCTGCAGCGGCGGGCCTCCGGCGGAATCCTGGCACCGATCATCACCCATGTCACCTGGTCGATGATGATGCTCTTCCTGCTGCCACCGCTCTTCACCTGAGGCTGACCGGACTGAAACGCGCACGTCGGTGGCTCAGCTGAGATGATGGACACGATGGATACCCAGTGGGTGGAGGACTGATGGACGGATCGGCGAGCAAGCGCACAGCCGTAGCCCAGGTCGAACCCAAGACCCAGGAACTGGAGCTACAGACCCCGGCTGTCGACCCGGCGCTCCGCGGACCGGTCGAACCGCCCCGCCGCCAGTTGCCACGGGCTGTGATCGCCGCGCTGGTCGTCGGTGTGCTGGTGATCTGCAGTGCAATCGCCCTGAATATCACCACCGGAGCATTGGAGCGGCTCAACCCGTTCCGCAACGGTGTGGTGCAGAACCGCACGATCGACCGGTCCGGCCCGGCCGTGCTCAAAGCGATCACTGATCTCGGTGACTTCCGTGCCGCCAGCGGGTACTACGAACTGGTGGTGGACGTCGAGAAGGACGTCAAACCGGTACCGTCCTTCCTGGCCGGCGAGCGGGTGCTGTTCATCGCTGCCGGCACTGTCGAGGTCGGCGTCGATCTGCGCGGTCTGGGCAGTGGATCGGTGACGCTGAACGACGCCCGGACGAGCGCGACGCTCACCCTGCCGAAACCGACGCTGAGCAAGCCGAGCCTGGACGTCGAGCGCAGCTACATCTACAGCCAGCAACGTGGCCTGATCGACCGGCTCAACGACGCGGTCGGCAGCAATGCCGATGACCAGCAGGAGCTCTACGCCCTGGCCTCACGCCGCCTGGCCGACGCCGCAGCCAAGAGCGACGACCTGATCACTCGCGGCGAAACCAACACCCGGTCCATGCTCGAAGGGCTGCTGCGCTCACTCGGCTTCACCGACGTCACCGTCACCTTCGCCTAGTCCGAAGCTCGTCCCGAAGCTCAGTGCGCGGTCGGGGCGCTGGTGTGCCGACGGGGGCGAGTCATCGGCAGGTCTCGACGGCGGTCGGCCTGATCGGCCTGAGCATGGGCGATCCGCTTGGCCCGGTAGAGCTCCTCGTCGGCGGCGGCGAGCAGGTCCCGTGGTGCCCACCGGCCCGGCCCGATCATGGCCAGCCCCATCGATACCGACGGACCGCCGCGCTCGTGTAGCTGGGTGAGGGCATCCCGGATCAGCTGGCGCGCCTCGTCCAGCGGAAAGTCCGGCAGAACGACGCAGAACTCGTCGCCACCGAGCCGGCCAACGGTGGCCCGCGGGTAGGGCGCGACCCATTCCGTCAGCGTGTCCGCCACGTCCTGGATCGCGGCGTCCCCGCTGGCGTGACCCTCGGCGTCGTTGATCTCTTTCAGCCGATCCAGGTCCAGCAGGGCCACCACGGCCTGCTTGCCCCGGACCGATAACCGCTCCAGCGCGTCGTCCACCACCCGCCGGTTGCCGACCCGGGTGAGCGCGTCCTCGAATGCCATCCGATCCACCCGCTGCAGGTTCTCGGCTTGGACTATCACCCCGCCCATCAGGGTTGCCACCGCCATCAGGATCTCGATGTCCCCGGCTTCGAACGGCGGCTCGCCATAGTCGGTCGCGAACCACAGCTGGCCCCAGATTCGCCGGTCGACATAAACCGGGACGGCGGCCGAGGAGTACTTACCGAGCTCGGTCAGCAGCTTGATCGCATCCGCGTCGACGGTCGGATCATCCACCCTGTGGATGTAGGGCAGACCGGTCAGCATCGTCCGCCGGGCCTGGGCGAAATCGGCCAGCGGGTACACCTCGTCTTCCGGAAACGTCTCCTCAATGGGCGATAGCGAGCCGACGTTCACCAGGGTGCGCAACTGATTTGATTCTCGCTCCCAGCGTTCCACGGCCGCCGAGGCAGCCCCGACGATTCGGCGGACCTCCTCCAGCGCTACCCGCATCAATTCTCGGGTATTTCGGCTCTGACTAAGCACTTTGGTTATTCCAAAGACGGAGCGCATGCGCTCCTCCATCCCCCGCCGACCCATCCGCCGCCGGTCTAGATCGTCCATGATCTCGACGAACGACGTCATCTCCGGCGGAGTCTGCGCCACCGTGGCCATCAGGTCGGCGACGGCACGAGACGGCTGGCACGGTTGAGTCAGTACCTGGATCAGCGACTGCGGTCCCAGGTCTGCGTCGACAGCCACCCACCGCTCCACCACCGTGGCGGCGGCCCGGACCAGCGTTACCTCCAGCGGCCGGTCCGGGTCGGTCAGCGCGCCCGGGATCCCCGGGGCGGTCGCGAGTACCCGCAAGCGCTCGTCAGTGCTCAGGATCAGCGGCAGCGCGCCGTCCACCATCAACCGCCGGACGTCGTGGACCAGCGCGAGCCGACCCACCATCCGCACGGTCTGCTCGTCGAGTTGGGCCGCTCGGGCGAGGGCGAGGGCGATGGTGTGCACGGCACCGCGACGAACCGAATCGGTGCTGCCGAGCAGTCGGGCGGCGGCGAGCACCGCCTCCTCCAGTTCGACCGGCCAGCGATTTGGCCCTTCCCGTTCGGGCAGCGCCGTGCCGGTTCCACCGGCCGTCACGGCAGCGGTTGCCACCAGCGGATCGCTGGCCGGACGGGCGAAGAGATAACCCTGCATCGCCATGCAGCCCATGTGCAGGACGGCGGCTGCCTGTTCCTCGGTCTCGATACCTTCCGCCACCACGGACAGACCAAGGCGCGCGGCCAACTGGATGACGGCCTGGACGATCGCGCGGTCGTCGCCCGCACACTCGACCCCGGCGATAAAACGGCGATCGAGCTTGAGCATCTGGACCGGAAGGCGGGGCAGTGTCTCCAGGGTGGCGAAGCTGGGCTCGAAGTCGTCCAGCGCCACCCGGATGCCAAGCGCAGACAATCGCTCGATCGTTGCCCGGACGCCGGGGGAGATGGCCACCGATTCGGTGATCTCCAGAATCAACGCCGAGCCCGGAACCTCGTGCTCGGTCAGGGCGGACGTGACGACGTCCATGATTTCCGGCTGCTCCAACTGGGCCGGTGCGATGTTGACGCTGACCGTCGCGGTAGCCAGGGAACTGGTCCCCGAGCGCCATCGGCTGGCCTCGGCCACTGCCCGGCGAAGGACCTCGTGGCCCAGCGCGACGATCAGGCCGGATTCCTCGGCCACAGGAATGAAGTCGGCCGGCGGAACCAGGGTGCCGTCCAGATCACGGAGCCGAACCAGCGCTTCGAACCCGAGCACCTGCCGAGAAGGCAACATCACGATCGGCTGGTAGTGGATCTCCAGCGCACCGCGAGCCATGGCGGCAGCGATGGCTCGCGCCTCCATCGTCATACCGCGGTCCTCATCCCTTCCGGGAGCACCTGTCAAACCGCCAGGCCAGGGATTCCGATCAAGTAGAGGTTGCATTCTGACGGCATGATGCCGGTTTCGCCATCCCTTGTCCCATCAAATGTTTATTGAGGCCCCGGCTGCGCTACTGCGCCGGGGTAGCACCAACCGATCTGACTCAGGCCCGGACCAGAACCGGGCGATACCACAGGCGTGAGTCGAGACCCGCTTCTGGAGAGCCTGCAAACGGCGGTGGAGACCGCCCCGGACGACGCGACTCTTCGGCTGCACCTGGCCCGACTGCTGCTCGCGGCGGGCGAGCACGGCGCAGCGATCCGGCACGCCGCCGTGATCCTGCAGGCCGACCCGGGTCACCCAGAAGCCCTCGCGTTGATCTGCGAGCAAGCGATTGGCGAGTCACCGCCCAGCACGCCCATCTCGGACGAGGAACTGTTGCGTCGACTGGACACCGAGTTCACCGGCGTTGTCCCACCGATGTACGTCGACGAAATGGACGACGACCTGGACGGCGAACCGGACGACGGCGGGTTGGCCGAGATGCTGGACTCCTTCACTCCCGAAGCTCCCGGCCTGACGCTCGCCGATGTCGCCGGGATGGAGGAAGTCAAGGCCCGACTAGAGGCCGCCGTCCTGGCCCCGATCCGGAATCCGGACCTGGTCAAGCTGTATGCCAAGTCCTTGCGTGGCGGTCTGCTGCTGTACGGACCGCCCGGCTGCGGCAAGACCTTCATCGCTCGTGCCCTGGCCGGGGAGATCGGTGCCCGGTTGCTGTGCGTCTCGCTGGCCGACGTCCTGGACATGTACATCGGCCAGAGTGAGCGCAACCTTCGGGCCATCTTCGAGATCGCCCGGCACAACGCCCCGTGCGTGATCTTCCTGGATGAGATCGACGCCCTCGGCCAGAAGCGCACCCAGCTACGCAGCAGCGCCTCCCGAGGCACGGTGAACCAGTTACTCACCGAGATGGACGGGCTGGCCGCGGACAACGAAGGGGTCTACGTCCTCGGCGCGACGAACCATCCGTGGGACGTCGACGTGGCGCTGCGCCGTCCCGGGCGCTTCGATCGGATGCTGCTGGTGCTACCACCGGACGAAGCCGCCCGGGAGGCCGTGCTGCGCTTCAGCCTGCGGGACCGACCGATCGCCGCAATTGACACCGGCGCCCTGGCCCGGATGACGGCCGGATACTCGGGTGCCGATCTGGCCTTCGTCTGCGAGAGCGCCGCCGAGCGGGCATTGCTGGACTCGGTCCGCACCGGTCGACCCCGAATGATCCAGATGAGTGACCTGGAGGCAGCGGTGAAGGACAGCCGGTCCTCGATCGGGCCCTGGCTGCAGACCGCCCGCAACGTTGCCGAATTCGGCAACGCCGACGGCAGCTACGACGAGCTGCTCACCTACCTGCGTTCGGTCAAACTGGCATGAGTCCTTCCGACAGCATGACTTTGGTCAGTTCGCAACGAGTGGAGGTGCTCTGCGACCTGGAACGCTGGGCAGACGCCCTGCCGCTGGCGAGCCTGCTGCTGGCCACCGACCCCGACAATGACATGGCCTGGTGCCTGCTCGCCCAGTGCCAGCTCGGGCTGGGCCGCTACGACAGCGCCCTGAGCGCGGCGCAACGGGCTGCCGCCTTGGCCCCGGACAGCGACTGGCCCTACCGGTTAATCAGTTTCGCCGCAACCTGTCTTGGACGACACGACGATGCGGTACGCGCGGCACGAACCGCGGTGCGGTTGGATCCCGAGGCCTGGCAGACGCATGCCCGATTGGCTGCCGCCGCCGTCCGCCAGCAGGCCGGTCGTGGCCGGAACGAGGCGGCCTCTGCTGCGGCTCGGGCGCTGGCCCTGGCTCCGGACGAACCCCAGGTACAGCTGATCTTCGGGACGGTGGCGGCGAGCCGAGGAGAGCAAGTGGTGGCCGAGCGCGCGTACCGGACCGCTCTCCACCTCGATCCGCAGAACAGCGGCGGCCATCACCTGCTGGCCACCCTGCACCTACGCCGTCGCCTTGGATCGTCCGGATTAGCACGGGCAGCAACCGGATTCGCCACCGCACTGGGCGCCGATCCGACCGCGCAGGCCAGCCGGCGCAGCCTGGACCTGACGCTTCGGCTGTTCCTCGGTCGGACCGCCTATGGCCTGTTCGGCACCGCCTATCTGAGCTTGCTGTGGGCCGTCCATTCCGCGCCGTGGTCACGCGCGATTGCGGTTCTGCTGATCGCTCTGCCGGTCCTCTACGTGATTGATTTCCTGCGGCGGCTGAGCCGACAGCTCCGCTCGTTTCTGTGGCACCTGTTGCGCAGGGGACCAATCGCCTCGTCGGTGGGGCTGGCAATGCTCTGCGTCATCCTGCTGTCGGCCGGGGTGGTTGCCGGCCAGTGGCTGCGTCCCGGGCTCGCCGCAGCCGCCACGATCATCGCCTTGCTGGCCCGCCTCGTGCTCTACCTAGGATCCGGCGCCAAAGCGCCCGGACGGCGGCTAACTCCGGGTACCACGCCCTAGGATCTAGGCATGAGTCAGTTCGCGGCCGGTGGCCAGCAGTCGCCCGAACCGTTACCCGAGTGGGAGCGGCGGTTTCGGGCCGGGCGGATCGGATTGCCGGACTGGGCGGAAGATGCGCCGGACCGCTGCGCCGTGGTCGCCACCACAGGTGGGGTGCTCGAGCTGCACAGTTGGGACCGGACAACAGGCACCCTGGTGCAGCTGACCGCCCGCCGGGAAGGGACAGCGCACGGTGGTATCGACCCGGCCGGGGAGTGGATCTGGTGGTTCGACGACGCGGCCGGCGATGAGCACGGGGTTTGGGTCCGGCAGCCGTTCGGGGCCGCCCCTGGGGTCGGAGTAGAGCGGGTCTCGGCGTTGGCACCGTCCTACTCCTCCGGCCTGGCCCTCGGCCGGAACGGACTCGCCGTGGTTGGCGAAACCGACGATGGCTACGGCACCCGGCTCCAGGTGATCACTCCTGGGCAGCCGGAACGACTGCTGTACCAGCACACCGAGGACGCCGGCGTGGGCGGCTTGAGCGAGGACGGCAAGCTGGTGGCTATCGTGCACAGCGAGCATGGTGATTCCCGGCACGCGGCCTTGCGCGTGGTTCGGGTCGCGGACGGATCAACCATGGCCGATCTCTGGGACGGGCCGGGCAAGGGCCTCGACCCGCTCGGCTTTTCTCCCATTCTCGGTGACCCGCGGATGCTCGTGCTACACGAACGCCACGGCCGGGGCGAGCTTCTGGTCTGGGATGTCGAGAGCGGCCAGCAGACCGAAGTTACTCTGCAGCTGCCGGGGGAGATTTCAGACGCGCAGTGGTTCCGCGAGGGCGACTCTGTCCTGATCTCGGTCGATCACGAGGCGCGAACCCGGTTGTTCAGGGTCGAATTGGCGACGCTGACGGCGATCCCGGTCGGGCCGACGGACGGCACCGTGCTGTCCGCCACCACCCGCCCCGACGGTGACGCCTGGGCGCTCTGGTCGTCCGCTGCAACGCCGCCCGCCGTCCGTAATCTGGCCGGTGCGGTGGTGCTGTCCCCGCCCGGCGAGCCGGCCCCGCCGTCCGTGCCGATCGAGGACATCTGGGTGGAAGGCCCCGGCGGACGAATCCACGCCCTGCTGCGCCGACCACTACCGTCCTCGGAAACCCGCACTGCGCCAATGCCAATGGTCATCGATATCCATGGCGGCCCGACCGCGCACGACGGTGACTTGTTCCGGGCCTACCCGAGCGCTTGGGTGGATCACGGTTATGCCCTGCTCCAGGTGAATTATCGCGGGTCGACCGGTTACGGCTCGGCCTGGCGGGATGCGCTCGAAGCCCGCGTCGGGCACATCGAACTGGAGGACGTCGTCGCGGTCCGCGACCACCTCGTCGACATCGGCGTCGCCGATCCCGCGCGGATCGTGCTGGCAGGTGCTTCCTGGGGTGGGTACCTGACCCTGCTCGGGCTCGGCTTGTACCCGGATCGCTGGGCGACTGGCGTGGCCGGCGTCCCGGTCGCCGATTACGTCGCCGCCTACGAGGATGAGATGGAAGGGCTGAAGGCCTTCGACCGGTCGCTCTTCGGTGGCTCCCCCGAAGAGGTGCCGGAGAAATACCGCGATTCCAGCCCGATTACGTATATCGACAGGGTGGTGGCGCCGGTGCTGATCCTGGCCGGAGAGAACGATCCGCGCTGCCCGATCCGGCAGATCGACAACTACGTCGAGGCTCTGGCCAAGCGGGACATCCCGCACGAGGTCTACCGCTACGACGCCGGCCACGGCTCCCTGGTGGACGACGAGCGGGTTCGTCAGGTCAAAGCCGAGATCGCCTTCGTCGAGCGCCACTTGCCCTGCCCCTCATAGACTTTCCGGTAGCCGACTTACCGAAGGGATACCTCTGCGGATCTGCTTTCACGACGTCGAAACCCTTCTCCTCGGTCTTGACCCCTCCGACGGTCCGGGGTCCGCCGGGGACGGGTTGAGCAAGCGGCATCCTGACGGCCTCATCAAGCCACCCATCGAACGCCTGCGACGAAACGTGCTGACAGGAAGCTCGATCCGTCCCGATCTGGCACCCTAGACCCAGGCTGAGGCGGTCGTTATCCAAATTACTTACCAGCCAACGAATTGCTTTGCTAAGAGCTTTGATATGGGGGCAAATGTGGCTGCCAGAAACGTTTTTGAGTTATCCACAGATCATGAAACTAGTCTTGTGCGCCGATTTTGGCAGCATTAGCCTGGAGGCATGACAACGACGTGGGAGCACCAAATGAGGGACGGCGACCAGCCGTCACCCACTCCACGCCCGTCAACTGACCTCGACCAATCGTCATCTGACAACCAATCAACCTACCGCACAACAGAATTCACTGTAGACCGAAATCTCGACGCCGACGTACTACCCCAGCCCCGCATACCCTCCGATCCCTACACCGGCACCAGGCTCGAAACTCACTCCGACTCCGACACCGATGCCGATGCCGCTCTCGACCTCGACTCCAGCCCCGATCAGGCGCCCGAACCGGCTAAGCAGTCTGATGACGGTGAGTCGTGTGACATCGAGACACCACTCGATGTAAGGCGTTTCGAGGAATCCGATCTCGGAACCGAGAACGGTGTCATCGATCCAACGACCTTCACCCATACCGACGCTGCGAACGGCATTCCCACTGAAAACGGCCACAGCGGGCCAGCACACAGCAGGGACGGCGACCCGGTGGACAACGGGGACGGCGACCTGGTGGACAACGAGGTCGACGCTCTGGTGGTCGACTGGGATCACGCGGCCATCGACCCGGTGGAGGACCGGGACGAGGACCGGGACGAGGACCGG
>JANNPJ010000457.1:0-4455 GCA_031400005.1 Kineosporiaceae bacterium
GACAGAACCCCGTACCTGCACAGTTCAGCAGAGTTCAGCACGGGTTCAGTTCTGAAGCGCTAAATCTCGGCGCACCACTTTTGGACGAATCATTCGGCGCACTCAACTTTGGCAGACCCAGTTGCATAGCGGCCCTATACAGCGAGCAACCCGATCGCTGTACGTAACCAGAGATTGCTGAAAGTTGATCTTCGAAGGACTGCCCTGTGCAGGTCGGTGCCGATGCTCAAGCGGTCGTACTCAAGGGAAAGTCGCGGTGCAGGAAGGGCTAACGCCAGGCTGGCGCGGTGGTCCGTCTACGGGGACGACCGTCCCACTCGTCCAGAGGCGCGGACTGCCACCACCAGTCCGGGTCGTTGTGGACTCCGGGAACCTCGACGCGGCCGGTAACCGCGAGGAGGAGTAGCTGCGGCTCGGTCACGGTGAGGGGGACCCAGGGAAACACTCGGGCCACCGTCCTGGCGCAGACTTCCTTTGGCGGGTCCAAAGGGAGCTGCAGGCATTGGGCTACGTCGTGACCGTGCACCAACAGCTCGGTAATCGCCATCCCGGCCCACCCGGTTGCGTCGGCGTCGCCGCTGGGGTGCCAGGCTCGATCGGCGCCCAGGTCACGCAGGAGTGCGGCCAGAATGCAGGCGCCGCTCAACGCGTTGTCGATGTGTTCGGACGGCGAGCTGCGGCGTCCGTCCCTGAGTACCGGGAGACGCCGATCGGCCCTTCTCGCGATCTGTCCTGCGTAGAAGAGCAGCGCGTCGGTGATGTGCTCGAGGGTGTGTTGGGCACTCCACGCCGTGGGGAGTGCGGTGGCCGCCCACCGGGGGTCGCTATCGCTGATGTCCAGTAGCGGGCGCAGCGCCTCGGCGGCGGTCACCACGTCGGCGGGCTCAGGCCCGGCCATCGGAGAAATATGAGGGTCGCCGTCGCGGTGTAGGGGTCAACACGTCGGCGATCCTAGTCTTTGGGCGTGTCCGCAGCGTCGCCGCCAGCAGCGACCCATCCGGAATGTCTCCGGCCCGCGTCAGAGGCCGAGGGCGCGCACGTCGTCGGGGTCGGCGTCGCGCAGCAAGGTGGTCAGCGGGATGTTCATGAACCGTCGGATGATCAGCAGTTCCGGCAGGGTGACATCGCGGTGGCCGAGTTCGATCGCGGACATCGCGGACTGGCCGAAGTGGAGGGCTGTCGCAACCAAATTCGAGCAGGCGTGGGTGAATGACCGGGGGCCGGTTGCCGTGACCGTCAGTTGAGCTCGCAAACCCGGATGTGAAAGCACTGATGTCGTGGTGCCTTTCGCGTGAGATTGACGACGACGGCGCAGCGCTGGGGCGCCTCGTCACCGTGGTCTGCGAAGACTGCGAGCCCGGCCGAGCTGAGGGCAGGTCGACGGGCCACATGAAGGTCGGGAAGCGAGCATCTGTTCCTGCCGGATGACCCCCCGCAGGGGTCATCCGGCAGGATCAGGTTGCCGTGAAGATGACCGCACGCCCGGCCTTGGCCGCTCGCTCGTAAAAGGTTCGCACGTCGACGAAGTTGTCCCAGGTGTACGCGAAGTCCGCATCGTCGCGAGCCCCGCGGTAGTCGGCGGCGTCCATCGCGTTGAAACGCTCCCGTAGCCATGCTTTGTCGACCTGGCGCAGCGCGTCGGCCACGTCCTTCGCTTCGGTGACACTGACGTAGACGACGTAGTACTCGTCGTGCAGGTCAGGGTCGGCGTCGCGCAGCAGGCGATATGCGCCAGCACGTAGCCGCGGATTCAGCCGGGCGACCGAGCGAAGCCGCTCGCCCGGCGTCCGTGAAGCTGTGCAGAATTTTCAGCAGCGATAGCCTGACGAACCATGCCCCGGTTGCTGATTGCCCACCACACGCCGTCCCCACCGACCCGAGCCCTGCTCGAGGAAGTGATCGCCGGGGCGCGTGATCCGGATTTGGCCGACATCGAGGTGACGCTCAAACCGGCCCTGGTCACGACGGCCGTGGACATCCTCGAAGCAGACGGATACCTCTTTGGGACGCCGGCGAACTTCGGCTACATGTCCGGGGCGCTCAAGCATATGTTCGACCAGATCTACTACCCCTGCCTGGACGCTACCGGCGGTCGGCCGTTCGGGTTCTGGGTGCACGGGAATGACGACACCACCGGCGCTGTCCGGGCGATCAGCACATTGACGTCGGGATTGGGCTGGCGGCAGGTGGTCGCGCCGGTCACGATCACCGGCGCACCCGACGCGACCGCTCGGGCCGCCTGCCGCGAACTGGGCGCCACCGTCGCCGCCAACCTGCTCGCCTGAGTCGGCGATCAGGCCAGCGGTCGACAATGAAGCCCCGCCGAGCCGGGACAATGCGCAGGCTCAGGAGTCGCCGCGACCGCGGCGGTCGTTCTCCTCAGCGAGGAAGCGCTCCAACTCCGCACCCAGTTCGTCCGCCGTCGGCAGTTCGCCGGTGTCATTGGCCAACGGCAGAGCGTTGGCTCGGCCGTCGACGTAGGCGTCGTACTGCTGTTCAAGCGCGCTGACGACGGCCGCGACCTCGGGTTGCCCAGCCACTTGCTCTTCAATCGCCGCCCGGGTCTCGGCCCCGGCTTCGGCCAGGGTGGCGGTCGGCAGCTTCAGTCCGGCCAGGTCACCGACGGCCTCCACCAAGGTGACGGCGGCGTCCGGGAATTCGGCTTGAGTCAGGTAATGCGGAACATGGACGGCGAACCCGGCCGCGTCCTTACCTGCCTCCCCGAGTCGCAGCTCCAACAGGCCCGCCACGTTGCCCGGCACCTGCACATTGCCAACCCACGAGGGCTGACTGGAGATCAGGCCCTTCCGGGTGGCATGCGCCGTCATGCCGGCCGGGCGAGTGTGCGGAACGGCCATCGGGATGGCGTGGACCCCGATCGTGAGCCGGGCGTCGTAGAGCTCGACCAACTGCGTCACAGCCGTGACGAAACGCTCCCACTGGATGTCCGGTTCGGGACCGGTGAGCATCAGGAATCCGGTGCCCGCGCTGTCTCGGACGCCGCGCAATACCAGTTGCGGCGCGTCGTAGGCCTCCCAGTGATCCTCCACGAAGGTCATCGCGGGACGCCGGGCGCGGTAGTCGTACAACTGATCAATGTCGAAGGTGGCCAGTACCTGGTGCTCCAACGAACTGAGCAGGTGCTCACTGGCCAACCGGCCGGCCGCACCGGCGTCAATGAAGCCACCGAGGGCGTGCACCAGCACGGGCTTGTCGAAGTCGCCCTGGACAGGCTGCTCCTCGGCGAGCGTGTAGAGCTCTCGCGGATCGAGCACGATCGTCCTCCTCGGTCGCGGAACGCGGCCCTACTCTTGCACTGTGTGATCCTCTGACCGGCCTAGGCCCAATTGAAGGCCCATCCGAACCTCCGGTGAGGATCACCTTCATGAGAACAACGTTACCGGGCCGGCCAGGAATCCCGGCCGGCCCGATGTACTTCACCGCACCCTCTCACCCGTCGTGCGAGGTGTCGTCATCCTGCGCTCTCTCACCATCATCGGCTTCTCCGACATCGCCTTCGAAGGCAGACGTCATGCCTGCGGAAGCGGCCGTTGCTTGGCCTGCAGCGTTCTCATCCTCGGCCAGAATCCGGTACAGCGACCGGCGAGCCTCGTCGAGTACGGCTCGGGCCCGGTCAGCCTGCTCGGCTGTACCGAGCCGGGCTACCTGCTGGGTGGCGGATCCGAGCGCCGTCATCCCTTCGAAGAGAGTCTGCACCCGCTGCCGTGGGCCCGGCCCGGCCACCGACCAGGGTTCGGCGAACTCGCTCGGGTTGTCCTCGATCAGCTTCCGGCCGGCCGCGGTGATCGAGAAGACCTTGCGGCCCTCGGATTCCTCCGCCGTCACCAGCCCTTCGTCCTGCAGTTGCTGGAGCACCGGGTAGACCGAACCGGGACTCGGTCGCCACAACCCACCACTGCGCTCGCTCAACTCCGTCATGATCGCGTACCCGTGTCGGGGTTCCTCGACCAGTAAGGCCAGGACGGCGGCCCGCACGTTGCCCCGCGGTCGCCGGCCTCGTCCCCCGCCGGGTCCGTGCCCACCCCGGCCGCCGCGGCCACGACCACCCGGACCACCGAAGCCACCAGGCCCTCCGGGCCCGAAACCGCCAGGCCCTCCGGGCCCAAACCCACCGGGACCGAACCCTCCTGGGCCGAACCCTCCCGGGCCGAAGCGCCCGGGACCGCTGAAGGATCCTCGACCACGACGGCCACCCGGACCGAACCCGGCCGGGTCCTGCTCATCGTCGTCCGCCGGACCGAACACGGGACCCTCGAACCTCGGTCCGAACCTCGGTCCGAACCGAGGACCGAAGCCCGGCCCGAACCCAGCGGCCGCGAACTCGCGGCGGCGCCGGAATCCTCCGCGCCTGCGGCCTCGGCCCCGTCCAGCGCCGAGCTCGTCATCCATCGTCGTTTCGCTGTCATCTGTGTAGTCGTTCATGTCATGGCTGCG
>JANNPJ010000464.1:0-3957 GCA_031400005.1 Kineosporiaceae bacterium
GCCTCGTCCAGCAGCAGGAAGCCGGCGCGCCGTGTGCCGGCGACGACAGTCCCATCCTTGCGTACGACCTGGGCGACGTTCTCGTCCGGCTCGAGAGCCGGGGCGTCGCTGCGGTCGAACCCCGCCGGCGAGTCCTGCACGGCGGAGCTCACCTCGGCGGCCCGGGCGCGCAGGCCACGGTCGAGCGTCCTGCTCAGGTCGTCGGCGAAGCGCAGGTAGACGAACGCGCCGACCGCCGTCAGCACCACCAACAGCGCCGCGGCGAAGGCCGACGTCACCTTCCAGCGGATCGGCAGGTTCTTCACGGCGCGGCCGGCGGGTCGTGCAGCCGGTAGCCGACCCCGCGCACGGTCTCGATCAGCGAGGCTGTTCCGGTCTTCGCGCGGACGGCAGCGACGTGCACCTCCAGGGTTCGGTGACAGCCGTCCCAGGTGGACTGCCACACCTCGCTGATGATCTGCTCGCGGCGGAAAACCACCCCGGGTTGCCGGGCCAGTAGGGCGAGCAGATCGAACTCCTTACGGGTTAGTTGGACGGGAGATCCGAGCCGGGTCACCGATCGGCGATCGACGTCAATCACGACGTCACCACAGGTCACGCCCGCCGGTTTGGGAGCGGGGCGAGCCGTCGGGGCCGAGCCGTCGGAATCGACGCGGTCGGCAAGGCCGTCGGGCGCCCCCTGCCCTTCCGGGCGCCGACGGCGACGGCTGATGGCGTGCAATCGGGCCATCAATTCCCGGACGTCGTACGGCTTGACCAGGTAGTCGTCGGCCCCGAGGTTGAGACCGTGGACGCGCGCGGTCAGGTCGGAACGGGCGGTCGCAATCAGGATCGGGACGTCGTGGGTGCGCCGGATCCGGCTGCACACCTCGAACCCGTCCCGATCCGGCAGACCGAGGTCCAGCACGACGGCATCGGTCTCGGCGGTCAGATGTTCGAGCGCGAGCCGGGCGGAATTGACATGGTCGACGTCCATGCCATGCACCCGAAGCACGTCGGACAGGGCTGCCCCGAGCCGATCGTCGTCTTCCACGAGTAGTACCCGCATGGCTCCACCATCCCTTCCATCCGGCCCGCTGACCAGTACGTGATCAGGATGTGACCTCAGAGGATGCTCAACTCTGAGATTCAGGGTTGAAAGTTGAGCTTAACTTCCGACCACGAACTTCGGTCCGGTCATCCGCCCGGATGCTTCCAGACTCGACGACGGCTCGGGCTCCGCTCGAGAAACACGGGGAAAGGAGGTGGGCGATGACAGACAATCTCGGCCAGACCGCAGCAGCCCCGGTGCCTGCCGGGAAGGCTAAGCGTGAATTGGGTCCGGCGCTGGTCACCCTGAGCGGGGTGAACAAGCACTTCGGCCCATTGCACGTCTTGCGCGACATCGATCTCACTGTGTATGCCGGTGAGGTGGTCGTGGTCATCGGACCATCCGGATCGGGGAAATCGACGCTATGCCGGGCCATCAACCGGCTGGAGTCGATCGATACCGGCACGATTGAGCTCGATGGCAAGCCGCTGCCCGAGGAGGGGAAGGCACTGGCTGCGCTACGAGCCGACGTCGGCATGGTGTTCCAGTCGTTCAACCTGTTCGCCCACAAGACGGTGTTGCAGAACGTTACGCTCGGGCCGACCCGGGTGCGGAAACTACCCCGCGATGAGGCACAGCAGCTGGGGGAGAGCTTGCTGGAAAGAGTCGGGGTAGCAAATCAGAAGGACAAATACCCGGCTCAATTGTCTGGCGGCCAACAACAACGAGTGGCAATCGCCCGCGCCTTGGCGATGAAGCCCAAGGTGATGTTGTTCGACGAGCCAACGTCCGCGCTCGACCCGGAGATGATCAACGAGGTACTGGATGTGATGACGTCGCTCGCCGCGGAGGGGATGACGATGATCGTCGTCACCCACGAGATGGGCTTTGCCCGTCGAGCCGCGGATCGGGTGGTCTTCATGGCCGACGGCCAGATCGTTGAGCAGGCGCCGCCGAGCACCTTCTTCACCAATCCCAGCAGTGACCGGGCCAAGGACTTCCTGTCCAAGATCTTGACGCACTGACTTCGTACTTCGACAGCTCGAGGAGACCACCAAATGAACGCGAAAACCTTTACTAAGTCCCCCATTACGGGTCGTCGACGGACCAAATCCGCAGTTCGCATCCTCGCCATCCTGGCCGTCGGGGCACTCGCGCTGTCCGCCTGCGGTGACGGCGACGATGACGGCGGCACCGCAGATGTCGCCGACGCGCCCAAGTTCGCCGCCGGCAGCACGATGGAGACGCTGTCCAAGGCCGGCAAGATCACTGTCGGCACCAAGTTCGACCAGCCCGGCTTCGGGCTGAAGAACCTGGAGGGCAAGCCCGAAGGCTTCGACGTCGAGATCGCGAAGATCATCGCGGCGAAGCTGGGAATCGAGGACGACAGCATCACCTGGAAGGAGACGCCGTCCGCGATCCGTGAAGAGGTGATCGAGAAGGGCGAGGTCAGCCTGGTCGCCGCCACCTACACGATCAATGACAAGCGCAAGGAGCGGATCACCTTCGCCGGCCCGTACTACGAAGCCGGTCAGCAGCTGATGGTGAAGAAGGACGACAGCAAGATCACTGGTCCGGACACGCAGAAGGCCAACCCGGACGCCAAGGTGTGCTCGGTGGCCGGCTCGACCCCGGCGGAGAACATCCGCGAATACCTGGCCAGCCCCGCACAGCTGGTCACCTTCGACGTCTACAGCAAGTGCGCGGACGCCCTGCGCACCGGCCAGGTGTCGGTCGTGACCACGGACAACGTCATCCTGCTCGGCCTGGTCGGCGAGTCCAAGGGCGCCTTCAAGGTGGTCGGCGAGACGTTCACCAAGGAGCCGTACGGGATCGGGATCAAGAAGGGCGACACCGCCTTCTGCACCTTCATCAACGACACGCTGAAGGCCGCCGCTGCCGACGGCAGCTACGAGAAGGCCTGGACCTCCACGGCAGGCAAGGTCGAGGGCTCCACTGTCCCGACCCTGCCGGCCGCAGCCGCTTGCGCCTGACCCACCCCCGTTGCGCTTACCCCGTCACGGTCGATCCGTGACGGGGCAAGCGCCAACCCGGCCTCTGCCGAGGGAGTTCGCCTGTGAATGCGATCACTGACAACTGGGGCCTTTTCGGCGACGCCTTCCTGCGCTCGCTGGGGATCTGTATCTGGGCCATGATCGGCGCCTTGGTCATCGGGACTGTGATCGCCGCTACGAGGGTGTCCCCGGTAGCACCGCTGCGTGGCTTCGGGACGACGTACGTCACCCTGATCCGCAACTGCCCGCTCACGGTTGTGCTTTTCTTCATCGCCTTCGGGCTACCGGAGATCGGTATCAATTACTCGTACTACGTTTTCGGCATCTCGGCTCTGGCCATCTACACCGCCGCCTTCGTCTGCGAGGCGCTACGAGCCGGGATCAACTCCGTGCCGGCCGGGCAGGCCGAGGCCGCCCGGGCGATCGGGCTCACGTTCACCCAGAGCCTGCGGACGGTGATCCTGCCGCAAGCTTTCCGGACCTCGATCCCGCCGCTGGGCAGCGTGCTGATCGCGATGTTCAAGAACTCGGCCGTCGTGGGTGCGTTCGGTGTCGCCGGCGAACTGTTCGGCACGGCGATCCGGCTGACGAGTGCCCAGGGGTACGCCTCCACCCCGGTCTTTCTGGCCATCGGATTCTTCTACCTGTGCATCACCATTCCCTCCGGGCTGATCCTGCAGGTCCTCGAACGCAGAGCGGTGATCGTGAGATGAGTAGCCCCACCACCTCGGTGCTGTACGACATCCCGGGCCGTACCGGCGTCCCGTTACACACCGAGACCCTGGTCAGGCTGGCCGAGCACCCGCGGATCGCCGCGGTGAAGGATGCCAAGAGCGACCTGTACGAAGGCGCCTGGGTGCTGTCCCGCAGCGACCTTGAGATCTACTCCGGCGCGGACGAGATGAACCTGGC
>JANNPJ010000494.1:0-2087 GCA_031400005.1 Kineosporiaceae bacterium
GGTTCTGGATCACGTCACCAGCAAGTGGGGCGTTCTGGTCCTGGTCGCGCTGGCAGGCCGCACCCTGCGCTGGGGCGAGCTGCGCCGTAACGTCGCGGGCGTGAGCGAGAAGATGCTGGCGCAGACCCTGAAGACGCTCGAGCGGGACGGCCTGGTGACTCGGGTGGCACTGCCGGTGATTCCGCCGCATGTTGAGTACAGCCTCACCGAACGCGGCAATGAACTGGTCGACCTGTTGCATCCGCTGCTCAGCTGGGTCTCCGCGAACGCCCAGGCGATTCTCGGCGATCAGTGACGTCGTCCGGCCCGAGATCGTCCCGCAGGTGATCTCTGGCCACGGACGACGTCCTCTCGATTCGCCAGTTCGTGGGGGTGTCGGCTATCTGGCGGGCCTTCGGGACCGGCGGTACGTTTCGACGGATCGGTTCCCTACTTCGGAACGGTGACTGACGATGAGCGACCCCAACGAGTTCGCCGCGACCTTTGCGATCATTGACGTCGACGGCGATGGTCTGATCACGGTCTCTGAACTGCAGCACCTGATGGAGACGCTCGGTGAGGACGAGCGCCCGGAGTTCGCTGCGCACGCGATCAAGGTAATTGATACCGACGGGGACGGCCGGGTTTCCCTGGCGGAGCTGACCGCCTTCCTCAAGCAACCCGACACCGGTTCCGAGCCGGCGTGACCGGTTTCTCCAACTCCGAATTCAGGTGGCAGAAAAATGAGCGATACCGATGACTACGCGACGACGTTCGCCCTGATCGACATTAACGGCGACGGTCTGATCTCGGCGTACGAACTGAAGAGGCTGATGGAGGCGCTGGGCGGCGAGGTCACCGACGAGGCCGCCGCCCGTGCGGTGGAAGTGCTCGACACCGACGGCGACGGGATGGTCTCGCTGGAGGAGCTCACCGCGTACCTGAAAGACCCGAGTGCTGTTACTGGTGAGAGCTGACCGAACTCGTCCGATCGGGTGAACGGCAGGCGAGCCACGCCCAGCCTGATCGAACACCAGTTCGATCTCGAGTAGCGTGCGGATGTCGGGTCGAGACCGTCACCGTTTGAGATTCGTGGAGTTCTGCCGATGGCCAGCGTGCCCCGTATCGTCCGCGCCGTTCCGCATGGTCCGATTACCCGACCCGAGCAGGGCCTTCCAGTGGTAGCGAGAATCCGCTGGCATCACGGCGTGGAGCAGGAGGTCCCGGCCACCGCTACGGCCTGGACGCGGGACGGGGTGGAGATCAGCTGGGAGGTGACGGTCGGGGCCGGATTGCGCTCGGACTGGATCCCGGCGGTCGACGTCCGTCGTTCGCTCACCGAACCGATCAGCCCGGTGAACGTACCCCCGCATACCCGAGCGGGTAAGCCCAAAGCCCGCTGGTAACTGAATCCCACTGGGCGCGCTGGATCGGGTAGCACTTCACGCCGTTCGCAGTGAGTCGATGAGCTCCAGCGCCTCGTCCACGGAGCCGGCGGGGTCCGTGATCGGATAGAGGGTGGCCCGGATGGTCCGGTGCCGGTCCACCACCAGGGTGAGCCGCTTCAATCGCTCCGCCCCTGCGGCTCGGAAGGTCGGCAGCCGCAAGGCGGCGGCCAATTCGAGCTCCTCGTCCGACAGTAGGGCGAACGGAAGCTTGGCGTGTCGGCTGAAGGTGGCGAGTTGGTCCGGGCGTTGCGTGCTGACACCGTGCACCTGTGCCCCTCGGGCGGTGAACTCGGCGGCGCGATCGCGGAAAGTCAGCGATTCGAGCGTGCATCCCGTCGTCCCCGGGATCTGCGCCCAGCCGGGGGGATAGCTCTCAGCACCCGGTGCGTAGGCGCCTGGGAAGCAGAAGATGACCGACCAGGGCGAGGGTGAGACCGGATCGCTCGGTGGGGGACCGCGCGGGGGATCCTGCTGGCTCAGTTCGGCGCCGCGCTGTTCGCCCTGTTGATTCCGGCTGGCGACGGCTATTGGGCGCTCGGCCTGTTCGCCCTCGGCAACGCCGGATTCGCCGGCGTGGTGATCACCAGCATCAATACCCGCACCCATCGGCAGGTGGCCAGCCCGCCCGAACTGCTCTCCCGGGTGATGGCCACCGTGCGG
>JANNPJ010000504.1:0-2710 GCA_031400005.1 Kineosporiaceae bacterium
TGGCGTACACGCTTTCCCACCTGGATGAATTGGTGGTCAAGCCGGTGGACGGCGCGGGCGGCAAGGGCCTGGTGATCGGCCCCGCGGCGAGCAAGGAGAAGCTGGCCCGGCTCAAGGAGCAGGTGCAGCGCGATCCGCGCGGCTGGATCGCTCAGCCGGTGGTGATGCTGTCCACGGTGCCCACCTTGATCAATGGAGAGCTTCAGCCGCGGCACGTGGACCTGCGCCCGTTCGCGGTGAACGACGGCAACAAGGTGTGGGTACTGCCGGGAGGCCTGACCCGGGTTGCGCTCCCCGAGGGCCAGCTCGTCGTCAATAGTTCGCAAGGTGGTGGTTCGAAGGACACCTGGGTGCTCTCCACACCGCTTGAGCCGGCCGATGAGGTACGCGTTCCGGACCTGATCGACGCAGCCCGGATAGCCCACATGCAAGGCCCTGACCTGGGCCCAGATGACACCCCGGCCAGCCAACAACAACAGCAGCAACAGCAACAGCAATGCGAACAGGGGAGTCCATCGTGCTGAGCCGGATCGCGGAGTCCCTGTTCTGGATCGGTCGCTATCTGGAGCGTGCCGACGACACCGCCCGGATCCTCGACGTCCACCTGCAGATGCTGCTGGAGGATCCGTTCATCGATGAGCAGTCGGCGTGTATCGCGCTGCTGTCGGTGATGGGTGTCGGTGAGGGCGTTGCGGCGCAGGAAGGGGCGGCCGTTGACCGGAACACGGTGCTTGACCGGTTGGCTTACGACCGGACCAACTCCAGTTCGATCGTCGGTTCGCTGGCTGCGGCCCGGGAGAATGCCCGGCGGGTTCGCGAGACTGTCTCCTCGCAGATGTGGGAGTACATCAACACCACCTGGATCGGCATCAACCCGGCCCGCCGACGCGCCACCACGCCGCATCAGTTCTTCCAGTGGGTCACCGAGCGGGCCACCCTGGTCGCCGGGATCGCCGATTCGACGATGAGCCGGGACGACGCCTGGCGGTTCCTCGTGCTCGGTCGCAGCATCGAGCGGGCGGACATGACGGCTCGGCTGGTGGCGACCAGCGAGATCCGCGGCCAGACTCCGGCCTGGTCCACGTTGTTGCGCTCGTGCGGTGCCTACGAGAGCTACGTGCGGACCTACCGAGGGGTCGCCAGCGACGAGCGGGCGGCGGAGTTTCTGCTGCTGGATCGGCTGTTCCCGCGATCGGTGCGGCACGCGCTGCAACAGGCCGAGGAATGCCTGGAGGAACTGGCTCCGGCGGCCGAGCGGGCGGGGGTTCGTGACCGGGCCCGCCGCAACCTTGGCCGGGCCCGAACCGGCTTGGAGTATCGCCGGTTGGAAGAGGTCCTCGGCGACCTGCCGGAGGAAATGGAGAAGGTCCAACAGGCCTGCTCGGCAGCCAGTGACGCGATCGCCAACCGCTACTTCCCTCGGTTGTCCAACACTCAGTGGGTCGACGCGGCCTGGCAAGAGGAGCTTGTGTGAGCGGCTATCTGGGTGAGCGACGGCAAGGGCCGAACACGACCGGTCTGACGAGAAGACTGAAGATCGTGCACCGCACCGGGTTCAGGTACAACGGGACGGTCGCCGGGTCCTACAACGAAGCCCGGATGACGCCGTTGAACACCCAGACGCAGACCGTGCTCGCGGCCCGCGTCACCGTTGATCCGGTGACCTGGACGTACACCTACAAGGACTACTGGGATACCCAGGTCACGGCCTTTGACGTGCTGGTCCCGCATTCGGAACTTGCCGTCATCAGCAGCAGCACGGTCGAGGTGCACTCGCCGAGCCCGAAGGTCCGCGGGATCGGCTGGGAAGCACTGTCCGCCGTCGAGACGACCGATGACACCAGCGAGTTTCTGCCGCAGACCAGCAGCACCACGGCGCACGAGGAGGTACAGGCGATGGCCGCTGACGCGGCCGCCGGGCTGTCACCGGACAACGCCGCTCGCGCGGTGTGCGAGCAGTTGCGCTCCGAGATGGAGTACGTGCCCGGCTCGACCGTCGTCACGACCGACGCGGCCGAGGCCTGGGAGGATCGCAAGGGGGTTTGCCAGGATTTCGCCCACCTCACCATCGGCGCCTTGCGGACGCTCGGGATCCCGGCCCGGTACGTGTCTGGCTATCTGCATCCGAAGGCGCGGGCCGAGGTCGGTGAGACGGTCCAGGGCGAGAGTCACGCCTGGATCGAGTGGTGGGCCGGTGACTGGTTCGGCTACGACCCGACCAGCTCGCTGCCGGCTGGTCAGGATCACGTGGTGGTTGCCCGCGGCCGGGACTACTCCGACGTGACCCCGCTCAAGGGCATCTTCGCCGGTCGGACGTCGTCCTCGTCGCTGTACGTCTCGGTCGAGGTCACCCGCCTGACCTGAAGGTCGCCAGCGGCGTGGGACGATGGCAGGCGTATCCATGTCACCGACGATCGAGGTAGCTCAGCCGTGTCCCCGATGGCCCGTACGGCTCACCAGCCGTCTGCCACCCCGCCGGAGCTGATCCGGAACTTCAGCATCATCGCCCATATCGACCACGGGAAGTCCACCCTTGGTTGCTGGCGATGCAGGCGCCGGGTGATGCGGCATCGATCCAGCAGGGCAATGCCGCCGCGGCAAGCGGTCAGTACTCAACCGCCTCGGGTTTTTATTGGAAGGCGATCCAAGGTGCCTAAAGGTGCGTACGGTGCCTGGGTGCCTAAGGGTTGGTGCGTATTTGGCACCTGGC
>JANNPJ010000366.1:0-2471 GCA_031400005.1 Kineosporiaceae bacterium
GACTTGAACACCGACTGCAGCCCGGCGTCTTCGCGCTCGGAGGCCAGCCGGTTCATCTGCAGAAATCGCTCGTAGGACTCGAACGGCACGAGCCGATCACCGGCCGTTTCGGTGCGGATCACGAGCAGATCCTGAGCTCCCGGGTGATGGACAGCGATCACCTCACCGAGCCGGGCGCCGGTCGAGTCCACCGCTACCAGACCGACGAGTTCATGGTCGTACCAAGCATCTGGCTCGTTCGACTGCTCGCAGACCTCCGCTTCGAGGATCACGTTGCGCAGACCATCGGCGGAACTGCGGTCGCTCACCTCGGCAAAGGCCAAAAGCAGGATGCCGTTGTTATCGCGGACCCGAGTCACGGTCAGGGACGTCGGAGCACCGCTGTCCAGCAGGGCACGACGACGGGGGCCGTCCTCGATATGGAGGACGGCCCCGACGACGAAGCGCTCCTGGGGCGCGTCGGTGCGCACCTCAACGCTTACCTCACCGCGCAAGCCGTGCGCGCGGCCGATTCGAGCCACGATCAGGCGCACTTGTGCACTTCCAGCGACCGCATCTCTTGTTGGATCCTTTGGTCAGGTCTCGGGTCAGCGACGTCAGGTCTCGGGTCAGCGACCGCGGTCGACGTCGACCACGTCGACGCGAACCGGTTCGCCATCCGAGATCGCCTTGACCACGGTACGCAACGCGGTGGCGGTTCGACCGGAACGGCCGATCACCCGGCCAAGATCCTCCGGGTGAACGCGCACCTCGAGTAACGACCCGCGGCGTAGCGACTTACTGCGCACGCTGACGTCATCCGGATGCGCCACGATGCCGCGAACCAGGTGTTCCAGGGCCTCGACCAGCACGGTCAGGCCTCTGCACCCGCGGTGGCAACCTCGGGCTTGACGTCGGCGGGCTTCGCGTCGGTCGTCGCCTCAGGTTTGGCCTCGGGTTTGGCGTCAGCCTTGGCCTCAGGCTTGGCGTCAGGTTTGGCCTCAGGCTTGGCGTCAGCCTTTGCCTCGGACTTGACCTCAACCTTGGCCTCGGACTTGGTCTCGGACTTCTTGTCGTCGCCCTTGCCGCGCTTGGCCTTGAGCGTCTTGGCCTCGTTCTCGTTCAGGCTCTTGGCCTCGTCGAAGCCGGACCGGTCGTCGACCTTCTGGCCGGCGACGCGCAGGGTGCCCTCGGCACCCGGCAGGCCCTTGAACTGCTGCCAGTCACCGGTGACCTTGAGGATCGCCAGAACCTGCTCGGTCGGCTGCGCGCCGACGGAGAGCCAGTACTGCACGCGCTCCTTGTTGACCTCCATCACCGACGGCTCGTGCGTCGGGTGGTACTTGCCGATCTCCTCGATCGCGCGACCGTCCCGCTTGGTGCGGGAGTCGGCGACAACGATGCGGTAGTACGGCGCGCGGATCTTGCCCATGCGCTTGAGACGGATCTTGACTGCCACGGGTGTGGGCTCCTACTTCTGGGCTGGATATGGTCGTTCGTCGCCGTCCGGGTGGGGTTCCGAACCGCTTCGATCAACCGAGGACTCGGCACGCCTGCAGCGAGAGGGTCCGCATCGGCCGGGTACGACAGTCCATTGTGCCAGACCGCGCACCCTCCGCTCGCCCTTCCCCCGATCCGCTCGGCCCCGAGCCTCCCAACCCATGCCCTGCCACACGCCCTGCCCGATGCCCTGCCTCATGCCCTGCCGATGCTCCGCCATGCCCTGCCGACGCTCCGCCCCCATGCCTGCCAGCGCTCCCGCCCCCATGCCTGCCGGCGCTCCGCCCATGCTCGCCGGCGCTCCGCCCATGCCTGCCGACGCTCCGCCCATGCTCAACCGATGCTCCCGGCAGCCACCTCAAACAAGATCCACAAGCAAGAATCCGGTAGCCAGCGGGAGTATGGCTTGAGCATCAGCACCCGAGCGGCGCATTCCGCGCGGCCGTTCCGCCGAGGCGGTAGATCACGGCGGCGCCTTGCCAGCAGACCTGAATACCGGCGTCCGCGACCAGCGAGCCAGCCGAGCCAGTATGTGTTCCTGGGGTTTGACCCACTGCGGGGGTCAAACCCCAGGAACACATCGTCCGACGAGCCGCGCTGTCCGCCTGCAGGGCGCGGAAAGCGCTGAGCGTCACCGGAGTGCGTCCTGGGCTCACCGGTTGGCATCCTGGTCGGCTCGCACGCCCTGAGGCGGGTGCCGTGCTCCTGGAGGAAGCCGACCCGAATCGGCTCGTTCGTTGCCGCCTCGGTCGCCTGCACGGCGGCCGAGAGCTGCTGGACGGTGGTGATCATTGGACGGGGTGTTGATCACCATGTCCACCTCACCGGCGATGATCCGGTCGACGATGGTCGGCCCGCCGTCCGCACCGGACACCAGCAGCGCCCGGCACCAGCAACGGACCGGACACCGGCAGTGGCAGTGGCAGTGGCAGTGGCAGTGGCAGTGGCAGTGGCAGTGGCAGTGGCAGCAGCTGAATCGACCCGCGCAGGTC
>JANNPJ010000547.1:0-3916 GCA_031400005.1 Kineosporiaceae bacterium
TTGGCTCCTGGGCTGCGGGTGCTGGCTCGGGCGCCACGGTGAGGTTTCGCGGTGATGCAGTTGCTGGTTCCTGCGCCGGAGGTGGCGGCTCGGGTTCGGGCGCCACGGCGAGTTTTGGTGCTGCGGGTGACGGTTGCGGCGAGGTCTGCGTTTCGGAGGCCACTGCGGGGACGGCACCGTTGGAGCGCTTGGCCTGGTCGCGGATCCGGACCAGTAGTGCCGAGCGGATGTCCGGCGGCTCAGCCCAGGTCGCCGGCGCCGACAGGGTCGCCGTGATGCCGTCCAACCGGCTCTGCCAGCCCGGGTCAATGTCTGCTCCGGCGTCCGGCGTGGGCTCGGGCCCGGATTCCGGACCGGTGTCCACGTCGGGTTCATCGGCGCTGGAGCGATCGAGGTGAGCGGTCAGCCTCTCGATGAACGCGTCGTGCGCGCTGTCGGCCGGCGGTTCGTTTGTCACCGCTGCTCACTCCCTTCGACGACGCGTCCTGCATCGTCGGTCCCGCTTCCGGTACGTCCTGGCCGTGCTTCCTGGTTCATCTGCGGCGGTTGCTCGTCGCGGACGTGCGCCAGGAGTTCGGCGAGGCGCCGGTGAGCCCGATGTGAGCGGGATTTCACGGTACCCACCGGGATCGTGAGCCGGACGGCGATCTGCGCCTGGGTGAGGTCCTCGAAAAAGGACAACCGGACGATCTCGCGCTCCTCCTCGGTGAGCTGCGCCAAAGCCTCCTGAATCTCCCACGACAGCCAGGCCTCGTCGATCCCGGGGGCCTGGACGACCGCGTCTTGCTCCTCCTCGTGCCCACCCCGGGTCGGACGGAACTCGCGTCGCAGCAGGTCCAGGGCGGTGCGACGAGCAATGGTCATCAGCCATGGGCCGAGCGGGCGGGCCACGTCGTAGGACCCGGCCGCCTGCCAGGCTCGGATGAACGTGTCCTGCATGGCCTCCTGAGCGAGATGGTCGGTGCCCGTCGTCCGCAGGGTCACCGACCAGACGGCGCGCTGGTACCGGTCGTAGACGGCAGCGAGCGCGTCGACGTCCTGGGCGCGGAACTTCGCGCGGACGTCGTCCGTAAGTTCGTCCTGGACCCCGGTGAACACGCCCAACAGAATAGGGGGATCTATGTTCTTCCCGGCAAAGCGGACCACTCTTTTTCGCCGGGCAGGGGAATCGGACGCTCGTTCCGCTCAGCAGGGGGGACCAGGACCACTCCATTCGCTCGACCGGGAACCGGGAGGCCGGTTGACGGCGAACAGGATACGGAAGGCATCGCCAGACGACGGGAGAAAACGTCATGTCGCAGCAATCGTGGCCGATCGCGAGGCAGCGGGGCAGGTGGCGCTGGTGGCCGGCGATCTGGGCCGCGGTGATCGCCTTCACGATTGTGGTGACAGCCGGTGCGGTGCTGCTTTCCGCCCGGGTGGTCGACGATGCCAGCGACCCAGCACCACCTGGGGATTCGACATCCGACCGGGTCAGCAACCTCGGCGCCACCTCGCGACCGTCCCCGACCAGCGCCGCGCCCGACGCCCCGACGTCGCGACTGGTCTTGATCGGCCCGCGGCGGGTGGTGGACAGCCGCCCGGACGATCCGCTCCCGCCCGGCGCGCAGGTGCAGGTGCCGCTGCCAGGTTTGCCGCCCGACAGCACCGCCGTCCTGCTCGAGGTATCGGTACTCAACTCCACCGGAGCTGGGGACGTGACGTTGCTCACCGCCGGCGAGGAGACCTCCGCCCTGCGGGTTTCGGGCAAGCGCGCGCAGTCCAGCGCGACCGTGGTGGCTCGTCTGGGTGCCGACCGTGAAGTCACGGCGCGGATCGCCGGTGGTGGAGATCTGGTGGTGACGCTGACCGGTGCCTTCAAACCGGCCGCCGCCGCGCGGGCGGGTCGAATCCTCGCGGTGCCCGCCCAGGAGGCATTGGTGCTGGTTCCGGAGCGGGACGGCAATCAGGCCACCATCCGCCCCGAGGAACTGGGGGCGGTAGGCGTGCAGCCCGGTGAGGTCAGTGCCCTGTTGCTGTCGTTCCGGGCCGATGTCGGCGTCAACGGCGGTACCGTCGCGATCGGCCGGTCCTGGGATCAGCTCGACCAGCAGATCCACTGGTCGGCTACGAAGTCCTCGGACCGCACCCGGTTCGGCTTCCTGGTTGTCCCGCTGTCGGACCAGTTGCGGTTGTACTACCACGCGGGAACCCGGTTGGCCGTGGACGTCGTCGGCCTGGTTACCGGAAAGGCGGCCGCAAAGGAGTCCGCCGGGCTGTCGGTGCCGGTGACGCCGGAACCGCTACCGGCGGTAACTCTGCCGGCGGGTGGGCGCGCTGACGTCGATCTGCCCGAGGCAGGCGAAGCCAAAGCCGCGCTGGTGACGACGGACACCACGCCCCAGGGCGAGCGTCCGCGAGCCGTTCTCGGCCTACTCGACGTGCGGGCCGGCGCTGTCCGGGTGAACGGGCCCGAGCAGGCGGAGATCACCCTGACCCCCCAGCTCCTGATCAACTGAGCTGCACGGTCGGCAGTGGGCCGTCAGCGCTGGTTCACCGGGCCGCGTTCGGCGCTGTGGGCCGCGGAATCGATCCGCGAGGTGCGCGGCTCCAGGTCGGCGGGGTGGCTGCCGCTGAGGTGGCGGGTGGTGTTGACCAGCCCGACGTGGCTGAAGGCCTGCGGGGTGTTGCCGAGGTGCCGGCGGGCCACCGGATCGTATTCCTCGCTGAGGATGCCCAGATCGTTGCGCAGATCCAGGAGCCGTTCGAACAGGTCATTGGCCTGATCCGGGTGCCCCGTCCCGTACAGGGCGTCGGCCAGCCAGAAGGTGCACGCCAGGAAGGCGCCCTCGGAGCCGGGGAGACCGTCGCCGCCGTCGGCATCGGTCTGGTATCGCAGCAGAAACCCCTCGTGCATCAGTTCGCGTTGCACGGCCTGCACGGTCCCGGTGATGCGTTCGTCGTCCCACGGAAGGAACCCGACCTGGGGGATGAGCAGCAGGGCCGAATCGAGGCCGGCAGATCCGTACGACTGGGTGAAGGTGCGCCGGTCTGGATCGAAGCCCTTGTGGCACACCTCTTGATGGATTCGCTGGCGGGTGCGCTTCCATTGCTCCAGCGGGCCGTCCAGGTGGAATCGCTCGACGGCCTGGACAGCGCTGTCAAGCCCGGCCCAGGCCAGCACCTTGGAGTGCGGCCCGACCCCGCGGTGGCATCAGGTCCAGCACCCGGACGCGGCCCTCGGGGGTATCCCATTCGGTCTCCAGCACCAGGGAATCTCGCCGGTACCGCCGCCGGGTGCAGGTGCCACCGGCGCTGGGGGCCAGCCTCCACGATCCGGCCCGCTCGTCGTCCAACAGGGCAGCGAAGCAGGCCGGTGAGTCAAAGCGGGGCAGGCACAGCCAGTCGATCGAGCCGTCCCGCCCGATCAGCGCGGCCGTCTGCAGGTCGCCGATCATCCCGTAGTCCTCGATCGAGGCCATCCGGCAACAACCTCCCAGCCACCCGGCACCACTCCAGGTCTAACCCATCCGTAGCCCTTGACATCTTGATCTGACCACGGCTTGATCGGCTGATCAGCCCTGCTGGCTAGTTCGGTGCCTGCCCCAACCTCTCGCCCTGATCAGGCCTTGTTGCTCGGGTGCTGCGTCTAAATGGTCGCGCGGTTTGACCCGGCCGGGGGCATCGTGCGCGACCACGTCGAAGCGGGGCATGCAGGCGCTGACACACCGCTCACGTGCCTGATCGGCGCCCCAACCCACCGGCAAACCGGTTCACTCCTTCCGGGATGGCAACCAAAGAGCGGACGTGGACGAGTGGTGGGGCCACTCAGGCACGCAGTCCTGGGCGCCCCTCTGGTGGGGCGGCCCGTTCCGGGCTGAAAATGGGGTTCCGGGTGCCCGTTGACGTCGTTGATCTTTGGTCGTAGGAGGCCGTC
>JANNPJ010000374.1:0-2574 GCA_031400005.1 Kineosporiaceae bacterium
GGTGCCGGCGACGGCCACCGCGCTGACGGATTCCCCGCTGCCGCGGGCCGTCGCTGCCGTACAGCGCGGTAACGGCCGGATTCTTGTTCTCGGGCCCGGTAACGACTGGCGCACCGTGACCGGCGGAGGGCTGACCAGCGACGCCATCGCTCCCGACGGTCGCCGGCTCGCCCTGCTGCAATCCGGTGGCATCCGGGTGGTGGACGTCTCCACGGGCGCCGCCCACTTCGTCGCCGTTCCGCAGGCCTCGACCAGCGAGATCTCGTCGATCCGCTGGCTCCCCGACGGCGACCGGATCGCGGCAGGTGGCGACACCGGCAGTGTGGTGCTGTCCGTCGCTGAGGGAAAGGTCTCGCCCCTGGACGGGCCGGCCCACGACCTGGCCGCGGGCCGGCCCGATGGTCCCTTGGTAAAGGTCACCAAAGCGGAGCTGGTAACCCGTTCGGAGGACGGCCGCGAGACCCGGCGCGAGTACGGAACCGGGGAGGACGTCGCCTTGGGCACATGGGAGGGAACGGCGCGGCAGGACGGCGGCCGGGTGGCGCGGACCGCCTACCTTCGCTACGAAGCTACCGAGGACACCTATGCCGTGGCGGTGATCGACCTCGCCAACGGCCGGGTGACGGATCTGCTGACGCTGGAGTTCGGCTACCCCGAGGCGAGACGGAGCAATGGCTGCTGCGAGACGCTGGGGTGGGCGGGGGAGCTGCGCGACGGTGGGTCGGTGCTGGCGTGGCGCCCGGCGGTGGGAAAGCTGTACCGGGTCGCGCAACTACCGGGCACCGCGACTCGCGGCCTCGACTCCGGCGCCGACGTGAGTCTGGCCATCGCCCCGTGACCGAGTGCGGGTGGCTACCGCGGTTGCGGTAGGCCGGCGGCACTGACGATCGAGTGGGCGACATCCCGCAGCTTGCGGTTGGTACGTGAGGACGTCCTGCGCAGAATGTCGAAGGCCTGGTCGGGGGTGCAGTTCTCATCGCGCATGATCATTCCTTTGGCTTGCTCGATGCGGGCACGCGAGATCATCGCTTCTTTCAACTGCGCGACTTCCTGGACGGCGCCGGCGTAGAGCGCGGCATTAGCCAGGGCGATGGCGGCGTACGAGGCGAAACGGCTGGCGACGTCGTGCGTCTGATCGGTGAAGGACCCGCCGACGCGGCTGCCATAGACGTTCACCGAGCCGGTGGTGACCTGCAAGGTGGGTAGCCCCACCGACAGGCTCTGCCGGATGCCACTGCGATGGGCCTGCCGGGAGAACTCCGGGTAGTGGGTGTCCACGGCGGTGTCGTCGATGTAAATCGTCTGCCCGGTGGTGGCAGCGTCCACGCAGGGCCCGCGCCCCGAGGTGTACTGGCGTTCATCCAGGGCCGGTGCGATGCTTCCGGTGAAACCGACGGTGCGAGGTCGATCGCGTTCGACCAGAGTGATTGAGACCTCGGTGGCGCCGGGGATCATCTCCTTGGCGATCTCGGCGACGCGGCACAGGACCGCGCTCAATGATTGGCCATCGAGGATGATCCGAGCCAGTTCCGCGTAGGCGATCGCGGCGTACTCGGGGTTGCCCGGGTTTGGGCCAGGGCTCGGCCGGGCGGTGGGGGTGTGCTCTGCCATGACAATGTCCCTCGGATCGGCACCCGGCGCAGCCAGCGGCTGACTGACCTCGCCGGGTTGTCTCTACCTGGGCCGCGCAGAACGCGGCCAGGACTGCGCGGAAGGGGGGGTGGAAAACCCAACCCAGCGCCGGTGATCGCGAGCACCGCCGGAACGTCACCGCATGGACGGTGACCACAGCTAAACGCAACGTTACGCCCAATGCCGCACTCGAGCTGTCGCTTGTGCAGTGGAATATGCCGGTGGAATATGCGGTCAATGTCGGCGACGCTCCGGTCCGAGTTGATCGACGGGCAGCGGGCCGCGACGGAGAATCGTCCGGATGGCAAACGTGCTGCGGGCATCTGTGACGGCCTCGATGGCGAGAATCCGGTCCAGGAGCAACCGCTCGTACTCGCCCAGACTGGGGACCACAGCCTCAACCAGGAAGTCCGCCTCGCCGGCGACGACGTAGCAGGCGACGACGGCCGGAATGGCGGTCAGCGCGGTCTCGATCCTGCGCGAGGTCTCCCGGGAGTGCTGCGCGACCTTGAGCGAGATGAACACCGTGAGCCCGAGTCCGGCGCGCTCGCGATCGAGTTCGGCGTGGTAGCCGGAGATCAGTCCGGCGGCCTCCAGAGCTTTGGTCCGGCGCAGGCAGGACGAGGGGGAGAGGGCCACCGCGTCGGCGAGGTCGACGTTGGCGATCCGACCGTCGCGTTGAAGATGCTCGAGGATGGCGCGATCTATCGCGTCAAAGGCGTAGTCCGGCATAGAAGCGAGCTTACGGCGTCAATAGTCGAATATTCGTGCAGCGATGGCTTGAATCTAGCGACTATTTGCCATCGCATGCCGGTTGATTCGAGGCAGGCTGGACGACGTGACCACAACTGCTGATCTCTCCACCGCGAGGGCCTCGGCCCTGTACGTCGGCGCCCTGCTCGGGCCGAGTCTGCTGCTCCTGCCCGGGCTTGCCGCCGAGAT
>JANNPJ010000563.1:0-3508 GCA_031400005.1 Kineosporiaceae bacterium
AGGGCCCACCGGAGTTCGAGCAGGCACCGAACGAGATCGCGTACTTCGGCTCCGGCATCTGCTCCCAGAGCCGACGGACGGCGGGGGCCATCTTGTCCGTGACCGTGCCGGAAACCACCATCAGGTCGGCCTGCCGAGGGCCATGGGCAAACGGAATCACCCCGAGCCGGATGAAATCGTGGCGAGCCATCGAGGCGGCGATGAATTCGATCGCGCAACAGGCCAAGCCGAAGTTGAAGACCCACAGGCTGTAGCGGCGTCCCCAGTTGAGGACCAACCGAAGCGGATGCGGTGCCAGACCGGCGAGACCACCGATCGAGGGCTCCTGACCGTCCTCGACCGGCGGCCTGAGTACCGGCATCGGCAGCGCGACTGCCCGGCGGGTGGTCGCCTCGTCGAAGAACGAGTCACCCGGCTGCGGCTGCCCCTGACCGGGGCGCGGGGTCGGCGTCAGTTCCATCGCAGCGCTCCGCGTCGGACGGCGTGCAGGAGGCCAATCGCGATGATCCCGAGGAAGACGCCCATCTCGACCAGCGTGGCCCAGCCGTAGCGCTCGACCACGGTCACCCAGGGGAACAGGTACACGGCATCGACCGCGAAGATCACATAGAGGAAGGCGTACAGGTAGTAGCGGATCTGGCTCTGCGCCCAGCCGGACCCGACCGGGTCGACGCCGCTCTCATAGGTCAGCGACTTCTCCGTCGAGGGGGCACGCGGACTGAGCAATCGACCCGCGGCCATCGCCCCGACGAACAACAGGACACCGGCCGCCACGACGGCGGCAACGACGAGGTACTGCTGGTCGTTCGGCACGCTTGCGACTCTACTGGGTTACCAGCGTCACACTCGCGACCCGCAGGGAATTGGTCCAACCCGGGTGAATTCATTGTCAATCAATATGGTCCTGAGGACTAGAATTAGCTGGTCACACCCGGTCTGAGCATGGAGTTCTTTTGATGCGCTCGCACAGCGTGCCGGCCGCCGCCGGTGCCGTCCTGCTCACCGTGCTGCTGCCCGGCTGCGCACCCGCGGACGAAACCGACGGTGCCGCCGAGCCGTCCGGGTCCGCCGGCGCAACCGCGACCTGCGCTCCCGCCAGCCTGAACACCAAGACCGCCGGCACCTTGACGATCGGCACCGACAAGCCCGCCTACGCCCCCTGGTTCGTGGACGACAATCCGGCCAACGGCAAGGGTTTCGAGTCGGCTGTCGCTTATGCCGTGGCAAAACAGCTCGGCTACGACCAGGCCGCGGTGAAGTGGGTGACAGTGTCCTTCAATGCGGCGGTCAAGCCCGGGCCCAAGCCGTTCGACGTGGACATCAACCAGTTCTCGATCACCCCGGAGCGAAAGAAAGCTGTCGACTTCTCTTCCGGCTACTACGACGTCAGCCAGGCCGTGGTCACGATCAAGGGCAGCAAAGCGGCCGGGGTCAAGGACCTGGCCGGGCTGGCCGACCTGAAGATCGGCGCCCAGGTCGGGACGACGAGCTACCAGGCGATCACCGATGTGATCAAGCCTTCGTCCGACCCAAAGGTGTTCGACGACAACGACAAGGCGAAGCTGGCGCTGGCCAACGGACAGATCGACGCCCTCGTCGTGGACCTGCCCACCGCGCTCTACCTGGCCGCCGCCGACCTCAAGGACGGCGTTGTGGTCGGCCAGTTGCCGCCCACCACCAGCGGCACGGTCGAGCAGTTCGGGATGATCCTGGACAAGGGCAGCTCGCTGACCAGTTGCGTCAGCCAGGCCGTTGATGCGCTGCGGGCGGGCGGAACGCTGAAGACTCTGGAGTCCACCTGGCTGACCGATGCGGCCGGCGCTCCGTTGCTCAAGTGACGTCGACATCAACGGTCGAGTCGACCGACTGGTCTCCGTCGGCCCGGCAGCAGGAGCGGGATGCCTACCGGCGGGCCCGGAGCCTGCGGTCACTGCTGATCGCCGTCATCAGTACCGTCGTGGTCGGTGGTGGACTGATCGCCGGACTGATCTCCTCGCCGGGCTGGGACCGGACCCGGGACACCTTCTTCAACCTGGACGTCGCGGTCGACGCCTTCCCGGACGTGCTGGCCGGGTTCTGGATCAACGTCAAGATCTTCCTGGTCAGCGCCGTCTGCGTGCTGGTTCTTGGCCTGCTGCTGGCGGTGATGCGGACCCTGCGCGGGCCGGTGTTCTGGCCGCTGCGCGCGCTGGCGGTCGGCTACGTCGACCTGTTCCGCGGACTGCCGCTGATCCTGACCCTGCTTCTGGTCGGCTTCGGCGTTCCCGGTCTGCGGTTGCAGGGCGTGCCGACCGACCCGGTCGTGCTCGGCTGCGTCGCCCTGGTGCTGACCTACTCCGCCTACGTCGCCGAGGTGTTCCGGGCCGGGATCGAGTCGGTACACCCGAGCCAGCGGGCCGCGGCGCGCTCTCTCGGGCTGAGCGGACCGCAGACCCTGCGACACGTCGTGCTGCCGCAGGCGGTTCGCCGGGTGGTGCCGCCGTTGCTGAACGACCTGGTCGCGCTGACCAAGGACTCCGGGCTGATCTCCATCCTCGGCGCCGCGATCGACGCCGTCCGGGCCGCGCAGATCGTCACCGCGCAGACCTTCAACTTCACCCCGTACGTGGTCGCCGGCGTGCTGTTCCTGCTGTTGACCATCCCGCTCACCCGGCTGACGGACTATGTCTCCCGCCGCTACGGCTACCTGCCCGCCGGAGGCCACCTGTGAAGGCTGCACCGTTGCTACGGGTTGCCGGCGTGCGCAAGGTCTACGGGAAGTCGGTGGTGCTGCGCGACCTGGACCTCGACGTCGCCGAGCATGACGTGGTGGTGCTGATCGGTGCCTCCGGCTCGGGCAAGTCAACCCTGCTGCGCTGCATCGATCTGCTGGAAACGGTGGACGACGGGGTGATCGAACTGCAGGGCGAGGAGATCACCGATCCCCGAGTGGACGCCGACGCCGTCCGTGCCCGGATGGGCATCGTCTTCCAGTCGTTCAACCTGTTTCCGCACCTCAGCGTGCTGGACAACATCACCCTCGCGCCCCGCAAGGTGCACGGCCTCGCCCGCGAGCAGGCCGAGGACCGGGCCCTGGAGATGCTGACCAGGGTCGGCCTGCGCGATCGCGCGTCGGCGCATCCGGACGAACTCTCCGGCGGCCAGCAGCAGCGGGTGGCGATCGCCCGCTCCCTGGTCAACGACCCGGTGCTGATGCTGTTCGACGAGGTCACCTCGGCGCTCGACCCGGAACTGGTCGGCGAGGTCCTGGCGATGCTGCGGGACCTGAAGACCGACGGCATGACCATGCTGGTCGCCACGCACGAGATGGGCTTTGCCCGCCAGGTCGCTGACGAGGTCTGTTTTCTGGACGGCGGCAGGGTGCTGGAACGTGGGTCACCCGAGCAGGTTCTCGGCGAGCCGCAGCAGGAACGCACCCGGTTGTTCCTGCGCCGGATTATCGAGGCCGGTCGGCTCTGACCACCAAAAGGGTCGGCTCTGACCACCAAAAGGACAGACGCCAAACCGG
>JANNPJ010000568.1:0-7376 GCA_031400005.1 Kineosporiaceae bacterium
GTCACCCGAGGCAGCGAGGCAGCGAGGCATCGAGGCTGCGAGGCAGCCAGGCAGCGTGGCAGCGAGGCAGCGAGGCAGCGAGGCAGCGAGGCAGCGAGGCAGCGAGGCAGCGAGGCAGCGAGGCAGCGAGGCAGCGATAAACGTCAATGGCTTTCGTCATATCGATGAACCTCCTTGTCGACTTGTCGGCGATCAGCACCGCTTCACGTGGAAGATCAATCATGCCCACCCCAGGTGTTCGCTACGGATTGTCGGACCAAGCGGAACCGCGCAGGGACCGGATCCAGCGCGCTACCCGTTGGATCAGCGTTCGACGTTCAGCCAGACCAAGAATGACTAACTGCCGACTTGGGCGATCGGGATGCCAGGCAACCGGAGCCACGAGTCGGTCCGAGAAAATGACCCAGAATCGAGCTCGCCAGTCAGGCTTGACCCAGGCCGGCCGATGCCATGACAGACGGGCGCCGTTCTGGAACGCGGTGGCGATGGCCTCACGGCGCTCATCGTCGGCGGCGAAGGTTTTCGGATCGATGAAGCACACTCTGGCCAGCGACGGACCGTCGAGAAGGAAGAGATCGTTGGCCCTATGCATGCAAGTGAGCGCGTCGAACGCCTTGCCCCCGCTGCCCTGCCTCGATACTGGCAAGCAGAACTCGTTGTAGGCGACGAGATAGAAATCGGCCTTAGCGGTCCGGCACCAAGCCGGGGGTCGGAGCACCGCTCGCACACCGGCAGCCAGGGTGTTCAACAACTCAGCCTCTGCGACCTGAGGGTCAGGGCTGGCCTGACATCGTTGCTGAAAGCGTTCCACCGCATGCGCACTGATGTTGACCTGGTTCAGCAGTGCCGTCCCTTCGAGCATGAACGGATCAACATCTCGCGCCGCACCATGCCTGCGCCGGTAGTCCGGAAAGAGCACGCAGTTCGTGGCAATCCACTGCTTGCGGCCCTCTCTGTCGGCGGCCAGAGGGAGGATCAGAACATCATTGACGAGGAGAAAGTAGCCCGACCGGCTCCGACGTCGTTCAACCGGAGCGGGAAGCTGGTTGGTGATCCTTCCGTGATCGCGGATCAGGGTTGCCAGCCACGCACGAGCCTGCTCACGTCCGCCGAAGCCAAATTCACGGGCGCAGTTGTCAGCACAGGCATTCGTCACGACGATGGGCAAATCAGACATTTCTCCATGTAATCGCCCCCTCACGCACAGCGCAATGGTCGGCCCGCGAAGACCTGTCCCGCCACCTCAACCCCGACGTCCTCGATCGGCTCGGCGAGGTCTACGCCTTCGCCGCCGAACGCCACGCCGACCAAACCCGACCCGCCGGGCAACCGTACGTCGAACACCTCCTCCAAGTCGTCGACGTCCTGGTCAACGGCCCGCACGAGACCGAACTGGACCTGCTGTCGGCCGCCCTCCTGCACGACGTCGTCGAAGACACGCCCACCACCTCCGCCGACGTCGAGCATCGCTTCGGCCCCGACATCCGTGAACTCGTCGACTGGGTCACCCAACCACCCATCGGCGACGACCGCGCGGCCTCCCGGCAGGCCTACCTCGCTCAACTCGCCGACGCCCCACCCGGGTGCTGACCCTCAAGCTCGCCGACCGGCTCAGCAACGTCCAAAAACTCGACACCCACCCCCGCCAGGTCAAGCAAGCCAGCTACTACGCCGAGACCGTCACCTACATCGTCCCCCTCGCCGCCCAACTACCCTGGTACGCCGAATGGTTCGAGGAATGGAAGCAGCAATACGCCCACCTCGCCTCGTCGAGCTGGCATTCGAATCACGAGGCCAGGAGGTCCTAACCCGGATCTGAGGAGTGAAGGGCCGGCCTGCTGCTGCCCTACCCGGAAGCCTGGCTGCCATCGCTGGGCCCACACCTCTGACGGCCGCGGGGTGTCTGTTGGTGATGTTCTGTGTAGTTCCGCGACGTCGTGGCGGCCCGACTTCGCCGCTTAGTTTGCCGCATCTTGTTTAGATCAACCTCAACGCTTTACGATGGGGCGTGCCTAAACAAGTGCTTCCCAAGCCGGTGCGGTTGCTTGATCGCGATCGCGAATGGGTGCTGCTGAACGAGTTCCTCGCCGACCCGGCCCTCGAACTCCGCCTGGCCGTCGTCTCTGGACGACGCCGGAGCGGGAAATCGTTCCTCCTTGAAGCTCTTACCGAAGCCCACGGTGGGCTCTTTCTGAGCGCCGTGCAGGAGGAGGGGCGGATACCCGCCCGGCGACGCTTCACCGAATCGATCGCCGCGCACGCCGGCATCCGACCTGGGGCGATGAATCTGGACGATTGGCGCGACATCCTCACCGCCGCCCTCAACGTGGTGGCCCGGGCGCCCGGTGCTCCGCTCGTCGTCATCGATGAATTGCCCTACCTACTGCAGCACTCTCCCGAAATCAGTGGATTTCTGCAGCTGATCTACGACCAGTCCCAGACCGGAAAGGCACCCGGCGGTCGAATCATCCTCTGCGGTTCGGCCATGAGCGTGATGTCCGAACTGCTATCGGGAACCAAGCCCTTGCGCGGTCGCGCCGTCCTCGACCTACGCCTGGGCCCCTTCGATTACCGCACCTCTCGCGCTCACTGGCAGATCGAATCCCCCGCGGTAGCGCTTCAGGTGGATGCGGTCCTGGGAGGCGCACCTGGATATCGCCCGCTGGCCGCCGGACCGGCGCCGCAGATCGACGAGGATTTCGGCGGCTGGGTGCAGCGCACGCTCCTGGATCCGGGGCGGGCGCTGTATTCACGAGCCGAAGCAGAGTTCCTCCTGCGTGAAGACCCGCGCATCACGCACCACACGATGTACTACGACATCCTGTCCGCGGTGGCGCGCGGCGCTTCGAGCCCGGCCAAGGTGGGCGCCCTGCTGGAGCGTGACCGGTCGGCGATGGTCGCTCCGCTGGAAGCCCTGGAGTCCACCGGATACCTGCGCAAGGAGCAGGATCTGCTCAAGGCTCGGCATCCGGTGATCAGTGTGGCCGACCCGGTGATCCGCTTCAACCAGCTGATCACCCTGCCCATGGCCGACCTCGCGGACCGAGGACGTGCCCAACAGATTTGGGAAACCTCGCTCCCCACTTATCATTCCAAGATTCTCGGGCCGCACTTCGAAGAGATCGCCCGCGAGTGGGCCCGCTCCTTCGCCACCGACGAGACCGACCTCGACCTCGGTACGGTCGGCCCGGCAGAGATCAGCGATCCCCGTACCCGCAGCAAGCACGAGGTCGACGTCCTCGCGCTGGCCCCCGGCGAGCGCCCTCGTAGCCCTCGATCGACCATCGCGCTGATCGGGGAGGCCAAGGCCACCATTCAGCCGCGCGGCGTCAAGGAACTCGAACGTCTGGAGCGCATCCAGTCCCTGCTTGCCAACCAGGGCCACCAGGCGAGCAACGCGACCCTCACGCTGTTCTCTCTGCACGGGTTCCATCCCGACCTGCTGCACGTCGCCGCTCGCCGTCGCGACGTCCTCCTGATCGACGTCGGCGCGTTGTACGACATCCATTCCAGGCCTTGACGTCGTCCGTGGTTATTGGGGAAAACGTGACGATCGCATGGGTCGACCCTTCCCCAATCCTCCTGGGCTCGCCATCAGCGGCGAAGGACGCAACCGTGCATGATCGAAGCTCGCTGGTCGCTTCCGAAGGGTGAAAACCGCCAAATAGAACGCCTTTCGTCGATGAGCAGCCGCCATCGGGGACGCGCTGAGCACCGATGGACGCAGCTGAGCCCGGTCGAGGCAGCTGGATCGGCGATCCGACGCTGTTCCGCGCAGCGCCGGATCGCCGATCAGGAACGAGAGCTCACTCGACTTCGATCGGCAGCTCGTAGATCTCGTTCGTCGGGTGCCCGGACTTCTCGTGCACCCGCAGCACCGCCTCCTTCGAGGGACCGGACGACAGGCAGAACACCTTGCCGGACTCCGGGTCGAGCCAGGCCCGCTCGAAGTGAACGCCCTCCTCGGTCTCATTCACCAGGTCGCGGCCGTGCGCCTCCCGCAGTTGCTCCTCGGTCACCCCGACGAAACCGTTGTGCACGTCCATGTACTTCGCCATGAGAATCTCCTCCATCACTAGCTGATGTGCTCCAGCATGTATCGCAGGGCTGTGTCGTTTCATCAGTCAGGTGACCTATTCGCGACGGTACGGCGAGTAGGAATGGAGAGTGGGCATGTCGGGACGCGACCAGATCCAGTCACCGGTCCTGGTCGGACGGGATGACTTCTTGGCCCTGTCCGCGCGCCGGCTCGCGGCGGCGTCCACGGGCCGCGGCCACTTGCTGTTCGTCGCCGGTGAAGCCGGAATCGGCAAGACCAGACTACTTGGGGCGATCACCCGGCAGGCCCAGCGGACCGGGTTCGAGGTTCTGAGGGCGGGCGCCTTCCCCGGCGACGTGCAGTCCTCCGCCGGGCTGCTGCTCGATCTCGCCGGAGATCTGATGGCCTGCCCGCAGCCGCCGCTGCGGGATCTGGGTGGCCGGCTCTCCGCCCGGCTACGGTCGATCACCAGCCCGACCGACGACCCGTCCACCGGGGACGCGCACCACCGCCGCCGGCTCCTGGTGCAGGACGTGGTCGATCTGCTGCTTCAGCCGTATCCCGACGCTGCGCTGCTCATCGTCCTGGAAGATCTGCATTGGGCCGACGAAGTCAGCCTGGACGTGCTCGGTCACCTGGCGGCCCGGCTGGCGACCCGGCCGTTACTGATCGCCGCCGCCTACCGGAGCGACGAGCTGTACCCGGACCGGCCAATCCGGGATCTACGCGCCCGGCTGCTCAGCCAACGCCTGGCCGAGGAGCTCCGGCTGCCGCGGCTGGGGTTGGAGCAGACCGCAACGATGGTCGCCACCCTGCTCAGGCGGCCGGCTCCGGCGCAGGTGGTGAAGGCCCTGCAGGAGCGCAGCGACGGCATCCCGCTGCACGTGGAGGAACTCCTGGCCGCCGACCACGCCGCCCTGGCGTCGTCGGCGAGCGCGAGCGCGAGCCTGCAGGCCGCGAGCGTGCAGGCTGCTTCCGTGCCGGACGCCCTAGGTGATGCCGTCCTCAGCCGTACCGCCGCGCTGAATCCGCGCACTCGGGAGGTGGCCGTGGCGGCGTCCGTGATCGGCCGCTCCTTCGACTTCGACCTGCTGACGGAGATCACCGGGACCGAGCCGGGCGAGGTGGCCGCCGCCCTGCGCGAATTGAAGCAGGCCCACCTCGTGCTGCCGGGTGCCGACGCGACCACCTTCGATTTCCGGCACGCCCTGATCCGCGATGCCTTGTACGCCGACACGGACCTTCCGGTTCGCCGCCAGTTGCATGAACGCCTGGCCCGTTCGACCACCGAACGCGGAGGCAGCGGCGCTGTCATCTCCGCGCACCTGGAGCAGGCGCAACTGCCCGAGCTCGCCTACCGGTATGCGCTCGCTGCCGGGCACCTGGCCGCGTCGATCTCGGCGCACCGCGAGGCGCTGGAGCTCTACCGGCGAGCAGCACGGAATCAGCCCGCCGGGCTGCCGGTCCCGGACCGGGCCGGGTTGCTGGCGGCGCTCGGTGACCAAGCAGCGGCCACCGACGACAACGTCGCCGCAGCCGAGGCCTACCGGCAAGCGCACCTGCTGATGACCAAGGTAGGTGACCTGCGGGCGGCGGCCTCCCTGATTCCGCGGATGGTCGAGGTGGGGCATCTACTCGGTGACGGTCTCGAGGTGCGGGTACGCACCTTGCAGACGGCGATGGACAGCCTGGACGGCGTGATCGGTGCCGGTCACGAGCGGGCCCGGCTGAGGTTGGCGCTGGCGGCGGCCTACATGCTTGATCGGCGCCTGGACGAGGCCATCGAGCAGGGGGAACTCAGCCGGGTAGAGAGCCAACTGAGTGACGACGGCGGAGCCACCCTCAACCTCAGCTCCACCCTGGGCTCGGTCCTGGTTTTCGCCGGCCGGATGGACGAGGGCTGGCGGCTGCTGGAGCAGGCCACCACCCGCGCTCGGAACCTGCACCAGGAGGCGGAGGCCGCACGCGGTTACCGGATGATGGCCACCTCGGCTTCGGTGCTGGTCGAGTACGACCGGGCGGAGCCCTGGCTCACCGAGGGCATGAAATACGCTGGTAGTGTGGAACTCTGGAACCACCAACACTACATGGCCGCCCACCTGGCCCACGTCCAGTGGGCAACCGGCGACTGGGAGAGCGCCACCCAAACCGCGCAACACGCCCTGGCCGACGGGCGTGGCGGAATCACCACCTGGATCACCGCTCAGTACGTCCTGGGCTACCTGGCGATGGGACGAGGCGACGAGAAGGAGGCCACCGCCCTGCTGCACGAGGCGAACAGCGCCGGCGAGCGGATGGCCGAGTTGCAGCGCCTCTCACCCCCGCTCTGGGGGTTGGCCGAGGTCGCCCGGTGCCGGGGAGATCACGCGACCGCCCTGACACTGTGCGAACGCGGCTACCGGGCCTCGACTGACGTCACCGACGCCGCCTACCTGTTTCCCTTCCTGCTCACCGGGGTCCGGGCGCACCTCGGGCTGGGTGACGTGGACGCCGCGCAGGCCTGGTCGACGCGGGTCAGCACGGTGCTGACGGCCCGGGGCATTCCCGGAACGATGCCCGCGATCGAGCATGCCGACGGGCTGATTCTGCTCGCTCGCGGCGATCTGGCCACAGCCGATCAGGCCCTGACGGCGGCTCGGCAGGCCTGGCGGGATCGCCGCCGGTTCTGGGAGGGCACCTGGGCCGGCCTCGACCTCGCCGCGGTCGCGGTCCGGGCCCGCCGGCGCACGGCGGCGATCCGTCTGCTGGACGAGACCCGCACCCTGGCCGGTGCAGCCGGCGCCACGGTCCTGGTCGAGGCCGCCGATCGGCTCTCCGGAGCATTCGACCGTGGCCGACCCGCCAGACCCTGGAATCCGCTCAGCGCGCGGGAATTCGAGGTCGCACAGCTGGTCGCCGCGGGGCTCACCAACCGGCAGATCGCCGACCGCTTGGTGCTCGCGCCGAAGACAATCTCAGCCCACGTCGAGCACATCCTGATGAAGCTCGGGGCCGCCCGGCGGACCGAGATCGCCGCCTGGACCGCTGCCACCGAGACTGACCGCAGAGTCAATCCACTTCCGCGGCAGTCAAACTGAGCACCCGCGGCGCATCCCGCTCCAGCGCCAGCGCCGTCCGCGCCCAGTTGCCCCGAGTACCCCATGGGGGGCCACTCAGGCACGCTGGCCGCATCGAAATAGGCGCTCCTCACGCATGATCACCAGAGCGTGGTGAATCCGATGGCATAGAGCCACCCCATTCACCCCAATGACCAACCCGCGCCCCAGCCCGACGGAAGTGGGCGAGAACCGTGGGGAGCGGTCGCGGCGAATGCCTCATGAGAGATCACCCGGACCAG
>JANNPJ010000612.1:0-7528 GCA_031400005.1 Kineosporiaceae bacterium
TGAGCCGACCGCGCCGCCGAGGAAGAAGGAGGTCATGAAGGCAGAGTTGATCCGGTTGCGGGCCTGCGGCCGAAGTGCGTAGAGGACGTTCTGGCTACTGTTCAGCACCGCCTGATGCGGCTTGTACGCCATCAATCTGCCCTGCGGCCCTCAGAAGACGGCGACGTTGCGACCCGAAGCCTTGGCCCGGTACAGGGCCCGGTCAGCCTCCCCGAGTATCGACTCGGCGAGGACTTCCGCCGCGACCTCCGAGCGATCTGATGGTAGCGACGCGACGCCGCTGGTGGGCCAGACCGAGATACCCACGCTCGCGCTGACTCGCAGCTCATGATCCAGATACGGGATCGGTTCCCGAACGGCCGAGACGATCCGATCACCTGCACTCACGGCGTCGATGTCCTCCCCGACTCTTTTCAGGATGACGACGAACTCGTCTCCGCCGAGCCGGCAAGCGACGTCACATGCTCGGATTTGTTCGTTCATTCGCTGTGCACAGATACGTAGAACGTGGTCACCAGCATGGTGACCATAGGTGTCATTGCACGCCTTGAAATGATCGAGATCGACAAAAAGCAGTCCGATTCGGCCTTTTTCGGCTTGAGCCTGTCGCAGGGCAGCCGTGAGTTGCCGCTCGGCCTGCGACCGATTCACCAAACCGGTGAGCGGATCGTGGGTGGCCTGGTAGGCAAGCTCCATCTGAAGCCGCTCTCGTTCGCGCATCGTTGCGACAGCCCGTCGAAAGGACACCTCCATCGCCGCACCCAACGGTCCGGGCGACAGCCGTTCGAGGAGCGGGGACCTGATGTCGCCCCGCGAGATCAGGTCGGCCTTGATGCTGATATCACGCAAACTCAGCACTGCGTCGTTCAGGCCACGGCTGACGAAGGCCACCTCTCGTGGACCACGTATGGCCATCAGCTCCAGCTGACCGGCGCTCAGCCGCTGAGCCGAACAGGCGAGTTCGCTCAGCCGCGAACGGATTCTTCCACCGATCACGACCAAGACGACGAGAGTGGCGAGCAGTGTGAGCAAGGTGGCGATCAGTGCCGTCCGGGCGCGATGCTCAGCGACTACTCGATCATGGTGGGCTTGCCGGACACCCTCGGCTATCGACACGGCCATCAGGTGACTCAGTTGAGCAATGACAGCCCGCGCGCCAGTCCCGCTTCTGACTATCGACGCCAAACTTGTTACTTCCTGAACGTCGCCCCGGGTGCTTGCCAGAATGTACGACCTGACCGCAGTCAGGTAACTTGCCACCTGGGGGTCGGCGAGCAGGTTCTTCCAGAGCACCCGCGCGGAAGCCGAAAGATATGGCCCTGAGGGGACCGCGCCAAGCTGGGTATCAACGCTACCGGTCACGGTGGTCAGGGCCGCGAGTTGATCCTGACGTCGGCCGGCGAACAGCAGGCCGAAGTAGTGAATCTGCTGAAGTGTGACCTGAAAGGCGAGGTTGCCGACCGCCTGAATCTGCCCGGTCGCCCGCAAGAGCCGCGCGGAACTGGCGCCCAGCTGGCCGCTGGAGATCCGGTAGAGCGCCGCCTGCTCGAGCGCCTGGACGTCCGAGATGATGGCGTTGAACGCGTTCATCGTGGGCGGAAGGGCGGTAAGCCTGGCCGTGGCGGTGGGTGGGGCAGCCGCTTCGGCCGCTGAACGGGCCGCGTCCAGACGCCGGCCGAGCGCCTCTAACGTCGCGGCGCCCCCCGGGATGGAAATCAACGGGGCCGTTCGCATCTGGGCGAATGCTGAATCGGTATCGTTTCGAAAGCTGTTCAGCAATTGACCGGGATCGCCTCGCAACGTTGCGTCGCGTTCTGCGGACGTAAGGCGAAGACCCACGATCATGCGCTGGGCCACGCGACCCTCGGTTTCCAGCATGAGGGCTTCCCGCACCCGGTCAAGCCCGGTGACATCGACGAGTCCAGCCTCGATCCGGGCCGCGCCCGATGAGACGCGCAAACGGTCCTGGATGAAGAGCCAACTGAAAACCGGCAAGCTCAGAGCCGGGATCAGGGTCAAGACCACCAGCAAGTGGACAACGGAGCCGCGCGGGGCCGCCTGCCTCGCGATCGAAGACACAGCCATGCTCGCCGCCAGTGAGTTCGCAGCGAGCATGCCCGTCCTTCCGCTTCCGCCGAGGTCCGCTACCCACGCGTACCATACCTTCGACTGCCATCGGTGGGCGCTGAAGCCCGCACCAGCACGAATCAGCCTCGCGGATCGCAGGCCGGCCCTAGGCAGGCAATGGTGTCGATGGCTGCGTGGCCTGCTTGACGCAGCGGGCGATCAGCGCGTAGGTCTGGCGGGCCTTTTCGGCGTCTCTCATGTCGTACGCGTGGTCAGCCTGCGGGACGTCATGGTGCTCGACCAGCACACCGACCTTCCGCAGGCGCTGTACATACCGCTGACTTTCCGCGCGAAGTCGATCGAATTCGGGGGTGATGATCAGTGCGGGGGCGATGCCGGTGAGGTCTGCGGTGTCCGCCGAACCGGCCGGTGAGACCAGGCGATCGGCACGCGCTCCCCGATCGGGGACATACGCGCTGTCGAAGATCTCGCCCATTGAGGGACGAATCATCGGTTTGGCGATGAGCGAGGTTTTGTCCTGAACACTTACGCTGAGGTCGAGCGGCGGATAGTGCAGGACCTGCAGGGCGATCGAGGGCCCACCCTGTTCTAGCGCCTGGCGCGCGACGGCCGCCGCGAGCCCGCCGCCCGCGCTCTGCCCTCCGACCGTCAGCCGACCGCCGTCCCAGCCGTGATCGACACCGTGCTCGGCGACCCACCTGGCCACCTCGAAGGCTTGGTGCGCAGCTGCGGGAAACGGGTGCTGCGGCGCAACCACGTAGTCGACATTGACGACGACGACACCGGCCTCGGCAGCCAGGTACCGGCAGAGCGGGTCGTCGAACTTCACTCCCCGTAGGACGTACCCGCCGCCGTGGAAGTTGACATGGACCGGCGGGAGCGAGCCGGCATTTGCGGGCCGATAGACGACGACACGCGCTGGTGAGATCGACGTAGGGATCGTGATTTTTGTTGTTTTTCGTGCGTATTCGGGAAAGGTGGTTCTATTGCGCCGGGCGACCGCGATGGCGGCGGCCGAGACCGCGACCTGCAGCGTCCGTGCGAGAATGCCAGCAACCCAGGGCTTTCCAAGAATCGACATCGTGTCTCCAGGGTGATCCGGTTGTGAACGAGCCTTAGCAGTAGGGACTATCGGCGTGGTTGCTTTCCAGTGCCTGGTCAGGCGTTCGCGGGGTGGTTGTCGCGCTGGTGACGGAGCTGGCCCTCGAGCCGTTCGCCTTCGATGTCGGGGTTGGGGACCCAGCGGGCGAACCAGTCCGGGTGGTACCAGATCTTGGAACCGATGACGGCCATCGCCGCCGGCACCAGGGTGAGCCGAACGATGAACGCGTCGAAGAGGACGCCGACGGCGAAGCTGAACCCGATTCCCTTGACTGTCGGTTCGTCAGCGAACAGGGTCGACGCGAAGATCGCCGCCATGATCAGAGCGGCTGCGGTGACCACCCGGGCGGATTGCCCAGTACCAAGGATGACGGCGCGGCGGGCGTCTCCGGTCTGGGTGAACTGTTCCTTGATCCGGGAGACGACGAAAACCTCGTAGTCGCTGGACAGACCGAACATGATCGCAATGAGGATGATCGGCAGGAAGCTCAGCGTTTGAGTCGGTTCGATACCGAGCAGGTCCTTGCCCCAGCCCCACTGGAACACCGCGACCTGGACGCCGGCTGCGGCGCCCGCCGACAGCAGGAATCCCAGGATGGATTTGATCGGCACAAGGATCGTCCGGAACGCGAAGGTGAGCAGTACGAATGCGAGCCCGACGATCGTGATGAGGAAGATCGGCAGGGCGGAGGCGAGCTTGGCGGACACATCGATGTTGGTCGCGGTGAGGCCCCCGACCAGCAGGTGAGCGTCGGTGTCGGCCTCGAGTGTGGTGCGGTTGTCACGGATCCGGTGGACCAGGTCGGCGGTGGCAGAGTCGTTGGGACCCGTGGTCGGAACGACGGTGATCAGCGCGATGCCGTTAGTGACGACGCTGACAGACGACGCGGCGACGCCGGGCAGCTCGCCGATAGCGGTACTCAGGATTTGCGCCGACCCGGCGGTGGTGACGTTGGTCGCGAGCACGGCGAGGGTGCCGTTGTAGCCGGGTCCGAAGTGGGCTGTCGTCAGATCGTACGCGCGACGGGACGTATCGCTGGTGGAACGGGCATCGGCGCCGGGCAGCCCGAGATCCATGGTGACGATCGGCAGGCTCAGAGCGCCGAGGGTGATGACCCCGATCACCAGGACCGGAACCCTGCGGCGGACAACCCACGTCGCCCAGCGGGTCCCAGCCAGTCGTTCGGCGTCGTTGGCGGCCCGCTGGGCGGCAGGTTCGGCACGGCGCAGGCCGGGAAGGCGATTGAACCGGGCCAGCCGGTGACCGAAGATCCCGAACGTGGCCGGGAGCAAGGTGAGTGCGACCAGCAGCGCCACGGCGACTGTAGCGGCTGCGGCCAGGCCCATCACGGTTAGGAACGGAATGCCGACGACGGCCAGCCCACACAGCGCGATGATCACGCTGAGCCCGGCGAACACGACCGAACTCCCGGCGGTGCCGCCCGCCTGGCCGGCGGCTTCTTCGGGGGTGTGCCCTGCGAGGAGGTAGCTGCGGTACCTGGCCAGGATAAACAGGGCGTAGTCAATTCCGCAGGACAGGCCCAGCAACGTGGCGACCGAGGTGGACGCCGAGGCGATGTCGATGACCGAGGCCAGTGCGGTGATGCCCATGGTGGCGGTGATCAGTCCGAGCAGGGCCGTGACGATGGGCACGCCCGCGGCGAGGACGGAGCCGAACATCAGGACAAGGATGATCAACGCGGCGATCAGCCCGATCCCTTCCGCGCTGACCGAACTGGCGACCTGGGGGTAGACCCCGCCGCCAAACTCGACCTGGATCCCGGCGTCGCGGGCGATCGAGACCGCTGGCTCGAGTGCGTTGAGGGTGCTCGCCTGTACCTCCGCTGCGGCCACGTCGTAACTGACATTGCTCAAGGCGAGTCGCTTGTCCGGGGAGATCGCCTGGGTCTGGAACGGGTCGCTTGCCCCACTTACCTGGCTGATCGAGCCAAGCTTCGCCACCACCGAGGCAATGGCTTCCCGGTACCGGGCGCCGGTGATGTCCGCGTCCTCGGTGGCGAACACCACCTGGGTGGAAGCGCCCGCGGCGCGCGGTAACGTGGCCTGCAGCAGGGTCGTAACCTGCTGGGCTTCGGTTCCGGGGATGGTCACATCGTCGCTGGTCTTGCCGCCGCTAAGGGTGGCGATGGCGACCGCGGCGACCACCGTCACCAGCCACCCCGCCAGCGTTACCCAGCGGTTGCGGAAGCACCAGCGGGCAAGTCGGTACAGGTAGGCGGACACAGTCGGCACTCCTCGTCAGCTCTGGGCCGGGCACAGTCGCCTTTGACGACGACTGGTGAGCAGCGTAAATAATTATGCATTCAAATGCAAGTTTACTAAGAACGGTAAATATGCTGGCTGTGTTAAAGTGCTGCCATGGTCGTGCCTATGTCATCCCTGCGCGAGCGCTCGAAGGCCAAACGGCGTGAGGCGATTCAACGAGCAGCGATGCACCTGTTCACCGAGCGCGGGTTCGACGGCGCGACCGTCGCCGAGATCGCCGAGGCCGCCGAAGTCGCCCCGCGTACCGTGTCGTTGTACTTCCCGACCAAACTGGACATCGCCCTATCCGCGTCGGCCGACATCGCCGCGCGGTTGACCACTACCTTCCAGGCGCACCCGCACCTCACGTTCACCGACGTCGTCGACCGGTGGCTCGCCGGCGAGGCCCAGTCGAGGGATGCAGACCTCGCGACCCTGACTGCAGCGATGTTCGAGGCCAACCCCGCCCTGCGGGCCGCCTCCACCACCCACCTCACCGAGGCCGCCGGGATCGGCAGACCCGCGCTGGTCGCCGAGATCGGCCTACCCTCCGACGATCCGATGGTGAGGATCGTCGGCGCGGCCGTCAGCGCGGCCATCACCGAGTACTTCGCGACCGCGATCACATCCGGGGCAGCGCAGAATGTCGTCCATCAGTCGTTCACGCGCTATCTGCGCGCCATCGTCACCGCCGCCCGCCCGGCCTGAACCCTGCCGATCGATCCAACCCTGGTAAATCCAGACCTGGTTGGGATCGGAGCTTTCTCTCACAGGCCCGTGGACGACGTCCCTGCGAATCCCCTCCGTAAGGCGCGTCCCGACGAGGACTGTGCGCTGGACGGTCAGTCGCTCGGTGCGGCCCCCAGCGGTAACCCTTCACGGAGCAGCGCCAAACTTTCCCGGACGAGGTCGGGTAGCGCGGTGACGGTGACACCTTCCATCTTCAGTTCACAAGCGGTGCGCAGGGCAAGAATCGCGGCGGCAGCCAACAAGCGGGGAGCCAGGTCGCGCTCGAGGGTGGTACCGGTCCGCTCGGCGATGACCTCGGCAAGGAGGTGGTGCGTGCGCTCGTACGCGAGCAGATGCTGCGCTGTCAGCGCCGGGGTATTCCGAATCGCCCGCGCGAACTCCAGCAGATCCTCCCGCCCCACGAACTCCGCGAGGAGATCGGGCAGCACGTGCGTCAGCGACTCCCACACCGGCTCACCCGCAGGCCTTGCCCGCACCTCGGCGACCAGATGCACCCCCCTGCGCAGCAATCCGTCGAGGATCGCTTCCTCGCGGCTGCTGAAATAGTTGCGGACCGTCCGCGGCGAGACATCCACCGCCCGCGCGATCGCCTCCGTGCTCACCGCCTCGAACCCGCTCTCGATCATCAGGCGGCACGCCGCCTCGCTCAGGGCCACGCGGGTCGCCAACTTCTTCCGCTCGCGCATGCTCAACTCGGACATCTCACCCACTACCATCCCAACTATATTTCCGCAGCGGCAATTTTTCCTTTGCGGCAATTGTTTGGTGCTATCTTGCGCGTCATGTCGCCCTCGCTTCGGCAGAACACCGCCACCACCTGCGCTCACAGCACCGTCGCCGCCAGCGCCCAGCAAGCCGGATGGGCCTCTGGCGCCACCGTGCTGCTGATGGCACTCGCCGCCTGCGGCGGCAGCGACAGCACCTCCGTTTCGCCTGCGGCCAGTTCGTCGACGTCATCTTCGGCGAGTTCGAGCGCCAGCGCCACCACGTCGACGTCGAGCGGGACCCAGGCCACGGCAGCGATCGTGTCCGCGGCCACCGCGTTCCTCGGCACGTTGAGCAGCAGCGAGAAGGACAGCGTGCTGTTCGACCAGGACGACAAGGAGCAGAAGGCACGCTGGTCGAACCTCCCGCCTGGGCTGTTCGAGCGCCAGGGCCTGGTCACCGGTGACCTCAGCGAGGAGAAGCTCAACGCCTTCCTCGCCCTGATGAAGGCGACGCTGAGCACCGAGGGCTACACCCGGGTGATCAATGCGTGGACCGCCGACGACGAACTCGGCGATGGCGGCAACCTCAGTTACGGCAAGGAGTTCTACTACCTGGC
>JANNPJ010000663.1:0-22386 GCA_031400005.1 Kineosporiaceae bacterium
GCCTGGGCGGCGGTGACCTGCGGGACCGACTGATAGCGCGCGAAATCGGCGCTGACTTCGCTCGCGGCCGTGAGCAGCAACGGCAGGAAGTCGCTCACCAGCAGCTGCACCGACGTTTCGGCGGCGTGCACGGTGACGTTCATTGCCGCGATCACCGTGCCGGTGCCGTCCCGAATCGGTGCGGCGATCGACCGGATCCCGCCGGCCAGCTGTTCATCGGTGAGCGCCCAGCCCTGGGCCCGAACCTCGCGGAGCGCACGGTCGCGCTCCTGCGGGTCGGGCTGCCAGCGCGCGGTCACGCCCGAACGCGACGGCTGGGCCAGGACCTCGGCCAGTTCCGCCGGCCGCAGGGCCGCAAGCAGGACTTTGCCCAGCGATGTCTGCAGTGCCGGGAACCGGGTACCGATCTGAACCGACAAAGCGATGATCTTGGGGACGGCGACCCGGGCCACATAGACGATGTCCGAGCCGTCCAGCTGAGCCATCGAGGTGGACTCGCCGGTCCGGGATACCAGCGCCTCCATGTGCGGGCGGGCGCCGTCCCACAAACCCATCGACCGCACATAGGTGATGCCGAGCTCCAGCACCTTCGGGGCCAGGGTGTAACCCGATCCCGAGGTCCGCACGTACCCGAGCGCCTCCAGGGTGAGCAGGATCCGTCGGACCGTGGGCCGGGCCAGCCCGGTGGCGCTCGCGACCTCGGTCAGCGTCATCACCGGCCGGTGCGGGGCAAAGGCCTTGACCACGTCGAAGCCGCGGGCGATCGCTTCAATGAAGTTGGGGTCGTCGTCTCGGCGAGCCACGGTTCGCCTCCTCGGCAGGTACCTAGCCCCGGTCGGCCGGTGGGGTCAAGAACGAGCGTAGCCCCCCCTTGACACCTCCGGGACAGCTCGCTCTTGACACCTCCGGGACGGCACAGCATTGTTGCGTTCAGACAAGGCGTTCACTGGTCGGACATCCGTCCGTGAAAGCCCGAGGCGCACACGGCCGTGCGCGATGGAGGTCACGATGACAGGTGACTCGGTGGTGTTCCGGCGTGGCACGGTGCTGACCATGGATGATCGGCACACGGTGCTGAAAGACGCCGATGTCCTTGTCGTGGGTCAGCTGATCGCAGCCGTCGGGGTAAACCTGCAGGTACCCGAGGGCACCCGGGAGATCGACGCGGCCGGCGGCATCCTGATGCCCGGCATGATCGACACTCACCGGCACATGTGGCAGACCGCGATGCGCGGGTACGGCGCCGACTGGACCCTGACCCAGTACTTCGTCTGGAACTACCTGGAGCACGGCAGAAAGTTCCGACCCGAGGACATCTACGCCGGCAACCTGCTCTCCGGGCTGGAAGCACTCGAGGCCGGCATCACCACCACGGTCGACTGGTCGCACGGGCTGCAGTCCCGCCAGCACGCGGAGGCAGCCGTCGATGCCTTGGAGGCCGTTCCTGGCCGTTTTGTTCTGGCCTACGGCAATATTCATGCCGCGCCCTGGGAATGGGCGACCAGTTCGGAGTTCAGAGATTTTGTCGCGAGCCGGATCCAGCCCAGTGGTGGAAACGACATGCTCGGATTCCAGATGGCGTTCGACGTCACCGGTGACCCCGCCTTCCCGGAGAAGGCGGCCTTCGAGGTAGCTCGCGATCTCGGCGTCTCGGTCACTACCCACGCCGGCGTTTGGGGAGCGACAAACGACGACGGTATCCGGCTGATGTACGACGGCGGTTTCATGACGCCGGGCACGGTTTACGTGCATGCCGCCACCCTGAGCGCCGACTCCTACCAGCGGATTGCCGCCACCGGTGGTTCGGTGTCGGTCTCCACCGAGAGCGAGCAGAGCTGTGGACAGGGGTACCCGCCCACCTGGCAGTTGCGTGCCTACGGCATCCCGGTCTCGTTGTCGATGGACACCAGCGTCTGGTGGAGCGGCGACTTGTTCTCCGCGATGCGCAGCACCCTCGGCGCCGATCGCTCGCGCGAGCACCTGGAGGCGCATGCACGCGGGGAGACGGTGACGAACTCGCACTTGCGTGCCGAGCACGTCGTGGATTTCGCTACCCGAGGCGGCGCCAAGGCGCTGGGTCTGGACGCTCTCGTCGGCAGCCTCGAGGTCGGCAAGAAGGCGGACGTCGTCCTGATCAAGAACGATGACTCGCCGGTGATGTTCCCGGTGCTCAACCCCTACGGGCACGTCGCCTTCCAGGCCCAGCGCGGCGACGTCCACACCGTTCTGGTGAACGGGCGAATCGTCAAGTATGCCAACAGGTTAGTGGACGTCGACCTGGTCGCAGCCAGAGCAACGGTTGAGTCCACCGTCGAGTATCTCCAACAGCAACTCGGTACCGAGGTTTGGGAGCAGGGTATGAACCCCGAGATCCCGGGCACTAAAGTCCTCGACAACCCGTACACGTACACCGACTATCGCAGCAGTTCCACCCACGGTCACTGACCAATCCCAGCCATAGAGTCCCTCCTGTCGCCGAGTTCCCTCCTGTTACTGAGTCTTCGGAAAGGCATCACGTCGTGACCCTAGAAGTTCCCGTAGTTGAAACCGATGTCCTCGTCGTCGGATCCGGGCCGTCCGGAGCTGCAGCGGCGCTGTTTCTGGCGACCTACGGCACCAAAACCCTGGTAGTGACGAAGTACGGGAACCTGTCCGACACGCCCCGCGCGCACATCACCAACCAGCGGACGATGGAAACGCTGCGCGACATGGGCCTGGAAGAGCGGCTGATGCGGGAGGCGACGCCCTGGGAGTCGATGGGTAACACCACCTTCTGCACCAGCCTGGCCGGTGAGGAACTGGGCCGGGTCTCGTCCTGGGGTACCGACACTCGCCGGCACGCGGACTACGAACTGCAGAGCCCGTGCACGATGCTCGACGCACCGCAGACGATCACCGAGCCGGTGCTGATGCAGGCCGCCCAGGCCCGCGGGGCCAAGGTCCGCTTCGACACTGAATACCTTTCGCATGTACAGGATTCCGACGGTGTCACGACTACGGTCCGGGACCGACTGACCGGCGCCGAGTTCGCCATCCGCTCGAAGTATCTGGTCGGGGCCGACGGAGCTCGCAGCAAGGTGGCGGCGGACCTGGACCTGCCGTTCGAGGGCCCCGGCGCTGTCGGCGGAGCGCTCGGCATCATTTTCGAGGCAGACCTCAGCCGATTCGTCGCTCACCGGCCCTCCGTTCTGTACTGGATGGTGCAGCCGGGCGCGGAGAAGGAAGGAGTCGGGCTCGGCGTCCTGCGGATGATCAAGCCGTGGACCGAGTGGATGCTGATGTGGGGGTACGCGGTCGCCGATGGGCCGCCGCAGTTCACGGAGGAGTTCGTCCGCGAGCTGGCGGTTCAGCTGGTCGGCACCGATGACTTCACGATGAAGGTGACGTCGACCTCGCCGTGGACGGTCAATCACCAGTTCGCCACGACGATCGCCCGCGGTCGGGTGTTCTGCGCCGGTGACGCCGTGCACCGGCACCCGCCGACGAATGGGCTCGGCTCGAACACCTCCATCCAGGACGTCTACAACCTGGCGTGGAAGCTGCACCATGTGGTTAGCGGCCTTGCAGCGCCGTCCTTGCTCGACTCCTATGACGCCGAAAGAGCGCCAATAGCAAGGCAGATCGTGGAACGGGCGAACCAGAGCATCGCTGACACCGGTCGGATCATCGCAGCGCTGGACGTTGACGACACCACCGATGCCGGCGTGCTGGACCGCCAGCTCGCGCTGCGCAAGGCCCCCGGACCGGCTGGGGAAAAGATCCGGCAAGGGCTGCGCGAGGCGATCGCCTACAAGTCTTACGAGTTCAACGCGCACGGTGTTGAGCACAATCACCGGTACGCCTCGGCGGCCGTGGTTCCGGACGGCACGCCGATGCCTGCCTTCGATCGTGACCCGGAACTGTACGCCCAGCCGACCACCTGGCCGGGGGCCAAGCTGCCGCATTGCTGGGTGACCCGAGACGGCCACCGGCTGTCGACGTTGGACCTCGCCGGGCACGGCTCTTTCAGCCTGTGGACCGGCATCGGTGGCGAGGCCTGGATCGAGGCCGCCGCCGCGCTTGCGCTGGAGACCGGGGTGACGATCTCACCGGTCTGCGTCGGGCCCGGCCAACCGATCGAAGACCCCTATGGCACCTGGGCCGACCTGGTGGAGATCGCCGATGGTGGGGTGCTGCTGGTCCGCCCCGATCTCTACATCGCAGCCCGCCAGATGTCACCGCCGGACTCGCCCGACCAGGCGGCACAGTGGTTGCGTTCCACGCTCAGTCAGGTGCTCGGCCGCTGACCCGAGGGTCTGCTGACGCAGGCGATTGGTCATCGTGGTGGATCGGACGGCTCTATGCCATCCGATTCACCACGCTCTGGCGATCAGGCTTACCCGTCACATCTGCCGGGGCCGCAACCGAGCCTCGAGAGCCCGCTTGGAAGCCACAGAACCGTTGTATCGTCGAAATCAGGCTCATACCTTCGCCGGCAGCGAGGAGCAGCGGATGCTTGAGGGTCAGGGATACCGCCCGCAGGTGCAGACCGTCGAGGTCGCCAGCGGGCGTTTCGACGTGATCGATCCGGTGGCGCTCCTGACCGAGATCGGTGGTCAATTCGAACCCGTTCTGCAGCCCGGGAGCTTTCCGTCACCGGTGGCCCAGATCGGTGTCCTGATCTCGGTCGGTACCCGGGGTGGCAGGCCGCTGACCCGGTTCCAGGCCCGGATCACCCTGGCCCCGACGGGGCCGCGGATCCATCCAGCCATCGTCGGAACTGATTACGTGGCACCGATTCTTGATGCGCTGTCCCGCCTTCTCGGCACCCCGGACGACGCCAAGGTGGCCGAGGCTCGGTCCACCACGGTGCAGGACCGAGCCTCCGATCTGCTCGCCACCCTGACTTACGGCAACCCGCGGGTGGACGGCCGGGTGCTGCACCTGATCGAGACCGCGGTTGAGGACGCGCGGCCCGAGCACGTGCGAGCGTTCGTCCGGATCGTCGTCGACGCGGCTCGGCAACTGGTGGGCCGTCCGGACGACGAGACCTGGCTGGCAGGCCGGACGTACACGCTGAGTCGAGCGATCGATGTGGCCCGGTTGGATCAGCTCGGCGGGCTGGACGACGTCGTCCATCAGTTGCGTGAGGTGGCCGACTCGTTCCGTCACCCGGAGGTGATGGCCCGCTGGGGTGCGCGTCGTCCACAGGGAGTGCTGATGTCCGGGCCACCCGGCACCGGGAAGACCACCCTCGCCAAGGCCCTCGCCACCGAGATCGGCGGCACCCTCAAGGAAATCCGGACGCCGGACATCCTCGACAAGTGGGTTGGCGCCTCGGAACGCAACATCAAGAAGATCTTCGCCGAGGCCCGCCGATACCGGACGCCAACCGTGCTGCTCTTCGACGAGTTCGACAGCATCATCAGCTATGCCGGGGCTCCTCGGGGAGCGGCCGACCAGGCGATCAACTCGGTGGCAGGGATCTTCAAGCAGGAGATGAACACCTTGGTCGAGGAGAACCCGAACGTGATCGTGGTGGCGACGACGAATTTCCCGGACCGGGTGGACGAGTCGCTGATCCGTTCCGGTCGTTTCGACATCAAGATCAGGGTGCCGCTGCCGGACACCACGGCCCGCGCGGAGATCCTCACCAAGATGCTCCGCCAGCTGGTCAGCCGGCATGAGATCAACGGTTTCCGAATGTTCGCCGACGACATCGATGTGGCCGAGCTAGCCGAACTGACCGCCGGAATGAGCGGCGCGGACCTGAAAGAGCTACTGCGCCGGGTACAAATGGCCAAGGCGATGCAGGAAGCCCGGGGATCGAGCCACGCTGGTGCCATCACTCAGGACGATCTGCGCGCGGTCGTGGTTCACCTCCGCTGACCCGTCCCTGCCCTACCCGCCCTGTTGCCAGCCGTTGGGGTGGGTGCCGCCCGGGACCGGAGCGGCCGGGTCGTACGGCGTCCGGGTGAAGAAGAAGGAACCCAGATCCAGGGCCAGCAGCTGGCCGTGGTCGTCGAGCACCGGTCGCAGCGGTTCGCCCGCGTGGTACCCGGTCAGCCCGGTCCAGGTGCCGTCGTCACGGCGGCGAAAACGCGAGCCGCGGCCGCCACCGAGTAGCGGCAGCAGTTCCAGCTCACCGCTGCTGGTCAGGCGCAACCCGTAGGACGACGTACCCCAGTACCAGGTGCCGACCAGGCTCAGGTCGTCGTCGTCGATGTAGGCGAGCGGCTGCCAGGCGGGCATCACGTAGGGCTCGTGCTCACGCACGGTGGTCAGGGCGCGCAGGACGACGCCGGTGTCGAGCCCGCTGGTGGCATTGCTCAGGGCCAGCGCGCCGGTGTGCTGGTCGCCGTCCACCCAGAGGGCGCAGACGAAACCTGGCATCGATCCGCCGTGCCCGTAATAGGTCACGCCGTCGCGTCGCAGCACTTGCAGGCCGAGCCCATAGGCCGACCACTCCGGGGAGGAGGAGTCCACTCCGGCCGGTTCGCGCATCTCCTCCAGGCTGGCCCGGTCAAGCACGTCGGCGGTGTCGCCGATCAGGAAGGCGGTGAAGCGGCCGAGGTCGGCCAGCGTGCTCCAGAGCTGTCCGGCGGCGGCGAGGGTGCCGGCATCGTGCTCGGGTTCGGGCTGGAGGACGTCGGCCCACGGGTGCACGGCCCAGCCTCGGGCGGCCCGGCCCGCGGGACGGGTGGTGGTGCGCTGCATCCCGAGGGGAAGGAGAACTTCATCGCGGACGACCTCGGCCCACGTCCGCTTTCGAATCCGGGAGATCACCTCGCCGAGGGCGCTGTATCCGAGGTTCGAGTAATGGAACCGCCGGCCGGCGGCGTGCGGGACCTCGCTCGCGGTGGTGAACTGTGCGGCCAGCTCCGACCAGGACTGCCCCGGCACCCGTTCCCACCACAGGCCCGGCGCCTCCGCTCGCAGACCCGCGTTATGGGCCAGCAACTGGCCGAGGGTGCGGTCGCCGAAAGGGGTGCCAGACAGGTGCCGGTCCACCGGATCGCCGAGGTCGAGCAGACCCTCGTTGCGCAATCGCAGCACGGTGACGGCGGTAACGATCTTGGTGAGGGATCCGATTCGGTACTGAACGTCATCATCCGGTTGTGCCCCGTCCACCTGACCTCGGCCGGTGGACCAGGCCAGGTGGCCATTCCGGACCACGCCGGCGACCAGGCTCGGGACTCGCGCGACGTGCTGCGCTCGGGCAGCATCGGCCAGCAGGTGCCGGGCGGTCTCGGGAGCCAGCGGAACAGAGTTCGCATTCGTCACACGCTGTAGCGTACCGAAGCACCCGGATGTTAACGCTAACGCACCATCTCCAAGATGGGTGGATAGGGTGCGATACAGTCCCATAGACGCGACGTTCGGGGCAGACTTGATCGTTACTTAAGCGTTACTGTCTTGTGTCTTGTATCCAGATCTGTTAGCGCTAACACTGGCAGACGGTCGGATGTATGCGCAGTCGCTCACCCTGCCTACGGAAGGAGTTCGATGCCGATCGGTCACATCCGTGTCCGCGCACTCGAACTCGACTTTCGAAACCTACCAGCCCGGTGGGCGCGTGACGCAGGGTGACGAGGTGGGTTGTCCCTACACTTCGGGCCTCGGAGCGCCGAAGGCTCATGGTGGATAGCAAGCCAGGTGTATCACCGGCCGGCCCCAGGCCTGTCGGATGCGGTCGAACATGGATCGCACCGAGCCAATCGAACTGGCCCGCCGACCGGCGAGCCGGATGCATCAGTGTCCGGGAGGACAAACATGAAGAGCTCCAAACTCGTCGGCGCAGCGGTAGGTCTCGCCCTCGCGGTCAGCATGGCCGCCTGTGGCTCGAGTGAGAAGACCGTCGACGCGAAGCCCAGCGCCGGTGCTGCCGGTGGTGCCGGATCTCTGGTCGGCGTCACCATGCCGACCAAGTCCTACGAGCGGTGGGTCGCTGACGGCAAGAACGTCGAGGCCGCGCTCACCAAGCTGGGTTACAAGGTCGACCTGCAGTACGCGGAGGACGACGTCCCGACCCAGGTCAACCAGATCGACAACCAGATCACCAAGGGCGCCAAGGTCCTGATCGTCGCCTCGATCGACGGCACCGCGCTCACCACGCAGCTGCAGAACGCCGCGGACAAGGGCATCAAGGTCATCGCCTACGACCGGCTGATCCGCAACTCGCCGAACGTGGACTACTACACCAGCTTCGACAACAAGAAGGTCGGCAACCAGCAGGCCCTGTCACTGCTGATCGGCCTCGGGCTGAAGAAGGCCGACGGCACCGACGGGACCGCTACCGGCCCGTTCAACATCGAGCTCTTCGCCGGCTCACCGGACGACAACAACGCGACGTTCTTCTTCGACGGTGCGATGGAGACCCTGAAGCCGTTCATCGACAGCAAGAAGCTCGTGGTCAAGAGCACGGAGACCGACTTCAAGACGGTTGCCACCCTGCGCTGGGACGCCGCCACCGCCCAGAAGCGGATGGACGACATCATCACCAAGGACTACGCCGACGCGAAGGTCCAGGGCGTGCTCTCCCCGTACGACGGCATCAGCCGGGGCATCCTGTCGGCGCTGAAGAGCGCCGGCTACGGCAGCAAGACCCAGCCGTACCCGATCGTCACCGGGCAGGACGCCGAGGTCGCGTCGGTCAAGTCGATCATTGCCGGTGAGCAGTACGCGACCATCTACAAGGACACCCGCCAGCTCGCCGACACCACCGTCAAGATGGCCGACGCCCTGATCAAGGGCCAGACGCCGGAGACGAACAACACCACCGACTACAACAACGGTGTGAAGGTTGTTCCTTCCTTCCTGCTGGAGTCCGTGATCGTGGACAAGGCGAACTACAAGGCCACCCTGGTCGACTCGGGTTACTACACCGAGGACCAGCTGAAGTAATCGACCACAGCTGAGGGGTCCCGCTGGTGTTCGCCGTCCGGCGATCGTCAGCGGGACCCCTGCACCCCGAGCACCTTCCATCGAGTGGCCGGATGAAAAGGACGTATCGGCATGTCAGATGTCATTCTCGAAATGCGGGCCATCACTAAGACTTTCCCCGGCGTGAAGGCGCTTCAGGACGTCACTCTCCAGGTGGAACGCGGCGAGATCCACGCCATCTGCGGTGAGAACGGTGCCGGGAAATCCACCTTGATGAAGGTGCTCTCCGGGGTCTACGCGCATGGCAGCTACGAAGGCGACATCGTTTTCGAGGGCCAGCACTGCCAGTTCCAGGGCATTCGCGACAGCGAGCACCTCGGCATCGTGATCATCCACCAGGAACTGGCACTGATCCCAGAACTGTCGATCGCCGAGAACATCTTCCTCGGGAACGAGACGTCGAAAGCCGGTCTGATCGACTGGAACGCCACCAATGCCCGGGCGGCCGAACTACTTGCCCGGGTCGGGCTGCAGGAGAACGTGACCACCCGGATCATCGATCTCGGTGTCGGCAAGCAGCAGTTGGTGGAGATCGCCAAGGCGCTGTCGAAAGAGGTCAAGCTCCTCATCCTGGACGAACCCACCGCCGCCCTGAACGACGATGACTCCGCGCACCTGCTCGACCTGCTGCGGGGGCTTCGCGACGAGGGCATTACCTGCGTGATCATCTCGCACAAGCTCAACGAGATCGCGGCCATCGCCGACACGACCACGATCATCCGGGACGGTCGGACGATTCAGGCCCTCAACATGAAGCGCGACGAGGTGACCGAGGAACGGATCATCTCCCTGATGGTCGGTCGCGACCTCGAGCACCGGTTCCCCCCGCACGAGTCGACGGTGGGGGAGGAAGTGCTCCGGATCGAGAACTGGACGGTGCACAGCCCCACCCAGCACGGCCGGGTCGTGGTCAAGGATGTCTCGATGACCCTTCGGGCGGGCGAAATCGTTGGTTTGGCGGGCCTGATGGGCGCCGGCCGGACCGAGCTCGCGATGAGCGTCTTCGGCCACAGCTGGGGCACCGGCATCTCCGGCCAACTGTACAAGAACGGCAAGCCGATCGAAGCCAAAAGTGTTCGAGCGGCGATCAAGCATGGCATCGCCTATGCCACCGAGGACCGTAAACGGTTCGGTCTCAACCTGATCGAGGACATCAAGCGCAACGTTTCGGCCGCCGGGCTGGGCAAGCTCTCGACCCGGGGCTGGGTGGACGACAACAAGGAGTTCGCGACTGCGGAGGGTTTCCGCAAGAGCATGAACATCAAGGCGCCGAGCGTGCTTTCGATCACCGGGAAGCTCAGTGGAGGCAACCAGCAAAAGGTTGTGCTCTCGAAGTGGATTTTCACGAATCCCGATGTGCTGATTCTCGACGAGCCCACCCGCGGGATTGATGTCGGTGCCAAGTTCGAGATCTACACGATCATCAACAAGTTGGCGGACGAGGGAAAGGCGATCCTCGTCATCTCGTCCGAACTGCCCGAACTGCTGGGAATCTGCGACCGCATCTACGCCCTCTCCGCGGGCCGATTGACCGGTGAGGTCGCACGCGCCGAAGCAACCCCGGAGCGACTCATGCACTTCATGACGAAGGAAGCTTCATGACGAAGGACGAAAAGGATCTCCCGATGCCTTCCAAGGACTCCGGGGTCGACCCCGACGCAGCGGCCCCGGCAGAGCCGGTAGCGGAAGCGAAAGAGCCGGCACCGGTTGCGGCAGAACCGGCAGCGGTATCCGAAGAACCGGCAGCGGTGTCGAAGGAGTCGGCAGCGGTATCCGAAGAACCGGCAGCGGTGTCGAAGGAGCCAGCAGCGGTGTCGAAGGAGCCAGCAGCCGTATCCGAAGAACCAGCAGCCGTGTCGAAAGAGCCGGCAGCGGTGGCCGCAGTGCTGGCGGCAGAGTCAGTTGCGGTAAAGCCAGCAGTGGCAGAGCCAGCAGCGGCAAAGTCGGTGGCAGCGAAGTCGGCAAAGCCGGCAGCGAAGTCGGCGAAGTCGGCAGCGAAGTCGGCAGGTTCGAAGTCGCCAGCGGCAAAGCCGGCGGCAAAGTCGGCGACTGCGACGATCGTCGCGGATCCACCGGTCAAGCCCCCCTCCGCGTCGCCGACCGCCTCGACGTGGCAGCAGAAACTGTCGTCGTACCTGCCGAGCAACCTGCGTGAGAGCGGTATCTATATCGCCTTCGCGCTGATCGTCGGGCTGTTCGCGATCCTGACCGATGGGCAGATCCTGCAGCCGCAGAACCTGTCGAACATCGTCGTGCAGAACAGCTACATCCTGATTCTGGCCATCGGAATGATCCTGATCATCATTGCCGGACACATCGACCTGTCCGCCGGATCCGTGGTGGCGGCCACTGGCGCGCTCTCCGCGGTCCTGATGGTGAATCACGACATCTCGTGGGCGATCGCGATTCCGCTGACACTGATGTTCGGAGCCGCGATCGGCGCCTGGCAGGGCTACTGGATTGCGTACTTCGGGATTCCCGCCTTCATCGTCACCCTTGCCGGAATGCTGATCTTCCGGGCGGTAACTCTCATTATCCTCGGTAGCCAGGGCATCGGCCCGTTCCCGGAGACCGTCCGCTCGATGGCCAACGGGTTCATCCCCGGATATCTGGGCAACGTCGGCCTCGGCGCCCTGGGCGGTGCCGACCTGTTCACCCTGCTCATCGGAATCGCCCTGGTGGTTGCGATCGTCTGGAACCAGTGGCGGACCCGGGCAGCTCGGATCAGCTACAGCCAGTCGGTGGAATCGATGCGGAACTTCGTGCTCCGGACCGGGACCGCCGTCATCGTCGTGCTCTTCGTCGTCGTCCAGTTGGCCAGGTTCAAGAACCTGCCCTGGGTTCTGGTCCTCCTCGGTGCGCTCGTCGTCGGCTATTCCCTGCTCACCAGCCGGGCGGTGTTCGGTCGGCACATCTACGCGATCGGCGGCAACCAGCATGCGGCGACGCTGTCCGGAGTCAAGGTCAAGGCGGTGACCTTCTGGATCTTCGTCAACATGGGGGTCCTGGCGGCCATCGCCGGCATCGTCTTCGCCGGTCGGCTCAACTCGGCCACCCCGACCGCGGGTAACGCCTTCGAGCTCGACGCCATCGCGGCCGCCTTCATCGGGGGCGCGGCGGTCCAGGGCGGAGTCGGCAAGGTGGTCGGAGCCATCACCGGTGGCCTGATCATGGCCACGATCAACAACGGCATGTCGCTGATCAGTGCGCCTAGCGAACGCGTGATGCTGGTCAAGGGCCTCGTGCTGCTGGCCGCCGTCGCCTTCGACGTGTGGACGAAGCGGCGGGCCGGAGCCTCCGCCAGCTGATCTTCACAGCACGGCCCGCGACAAATCTTCAACCTCGGGCAACCAGATCCACCGTTTCAACACACTAGACAGTTGTGCGCTCAGGTAGCCCTCGCAGGAGCGAGCACTGTCGAGCAGTTGAAACGAAGGATGCCGCATGCGGTCGCCCGAGCTCGTGATCGAACGTGTAAGACTCTGCCCGGCAGCGGAGCCGGAATACGCGTCAGCCGGCAGTAGGGGCGTGGGTGGCCTAGCAGTGCTCGGAGACCGGCCGACCGGACGACCACGTCCGGTCGGCGAGTTTGCCCAGCGGGAGGCAATGTTCGAGGCCTTCGTCGAGCGGAATAGTCGCGAACTTGGCAGGCTCGCATACCTGATGGTGGGTGATCGGGACGCTGCGGATGATCTCACCGCAGACGCCCTGCTCGCCGCCTGGCGGCAGTGGGACACCGTGCAGGCGAGCGACTATCCGCTCGCCTACGTGCGCAGAGTCGTGATCAACATGGCTGCCACCAGGGTGCGCCGGCTGGTCCGGGAACGTCGCTGGCTGGTGATGTTCCAGAGCGACGCGATGGGGGTGGCGACCAACACCGACTCTGCCGCTGTGGTCGACGTGCGGTCGGCCCTGCTCCAGCTTCCTGCTGGACGGCGGGCCTGTGTGGTGCTGCGATATGCCTTCGACCTCTCCGAGCAGGAGGTGGCCGCGCTGCTTGGGGTCAGCGTCGGCACCGTGAAGAGCCAGACCTCCAAGGGCGCCGAGCAGTTACGTCGGCGGCTCGGAACGTCAGATGTGACGTTCACCGAGCGTTCGCGCCTGGAAGGGAGGGCGGATGGCCGAGCGTGAGGACGGCGAGAAGTGGATCTCGGAGAAGCTGAAGGCCGAAGCCAGCCGGCATGAGCCCAACCTGGATCGGATCAGGAAGCGGATCCGGGAGCATGGGATCGAGGAGCCGGTCCGGCGATCGGCTTGGCTGCTGCCGGCGGCCGCCGCGACTTTCGTGGTGCTGATAGCCGGCGTGATCGCCACGGTGAACGACGAAGCGCCAGCCGATTCTCCGGGCGGCGTGCAGGTGGTCGGGGCCGCCGCAACGCCGTCCTCAACCCAGGCCGGCACCCGGACCCCCACCCCTGCAATCTCCGCTTCTCCCACCAAACCACCCAACGCTTCCCCCACGAAACCGCCGAACTCGGTGCGTGCCACCTCGTCCCCGGGGCCGAAGTCGACTAGATCGGCGTCCGTCGACCCGAAGCCGAGTGGTTCGCCGACTGCACCGGCCGTCGGGAGCACACCGCGACGGGCGGTCAGGGTCAATCTGACGCCCGCCCAACCCGGGCAGACGGTGATCCTGCCCGGTGACGCCGTTGACTGGATCGCCGCCGGAAGCGATTCCGCCAGCCAGCGCATCCGTCGCGCGCAGGGTGACCAGATGATCAGTGGGCCCCACGACACCGGAAACGTCACGTCGACCACCACGAGCAGCCCGTTCTCCGTGTCGTGGACCGGAGGAATGCCGGAGGGTGAGCGCTCTGGATTGCGAACCTGGCGGACGGTCACCGGCCCCGTCGACGGCCCCGAGACCGGTCTCAGAATCGCCGTTCCGGCCGGACAGCGGACGGCGACGCTGGTCCTCTACGTCGGTGCGAACGGGGCGGATGCTCAGCTGCGGACCCGGCTTGGTGCGCGGGGAAAAGTGCGTACCACCGAGGTGAAGGCAACGAACGGGCAGGGGTACATCGCCACGATTCGATTCCACACCGAAGGCCCGGCTGCCGAACTGACCGTGGAACTCATCGGAGGTTCCGGTGGATCCATTTCTTTCGCGGCGGCTACCTTGCGTTGATCGGTGAATATCTTTCAGAAGATCATGACAGGTGACAGTGCGCTGGTGGCGCCAGAATTTACCCAGGGTGACCCGTTCTGCCAGCTCAGCAAGGGTGCATCGGCTCGTCGCCGGTAATTTTCCGGCCACCGCAAGGCCGTGAATCTGCGTTCCATTGACATCTGCGAAACAGTTCCGCAACCTGCTCCTAGCGCTTCCGAGCGTCGCCCAGTTGAATTCACCGGGAGAATCTCATGATTAGACTTAAGCATGGTGTGGAACGTCTGCGGCCGAATCGGTTAATGGCCGGGGCAGTGGCGGTAATGGTGGTCGGCGCGGGAATGTCCTTCGCTTCAATCGGGTCGGCGAGCGCCGCCCCTGGGTGTTCCATCGCTTATCAGGCGAACTCATGGGGCACAGGTTTCGGCGCCAACATCGACATCACGAACTCCGGTGATCCGATCACCAGTTGGGTCCTGGAGTTTGACTATGCCGGTAACCAGCAGGCCGGCCCGGCCTGGAATGGCACCCTGACCCAGACCGGCAAGCACGTCAAGATCACCAACCTGTCGTACAACGGCTCCTTGGCCACCAATGCCACCACCAACGTCGGATTCAACGGGACGTACTCGGGTACCAACACCAACCCGACCACCTTCACGCTCAACGGCGTGAGCTGTAATGGCGGTGGCACCACTCCGACTCCGACTGCGAGCGCGACGCCCACCGCGAGCGCGACACCCACCCCAACCGCGACGCCCACCCCAACCGGGACCGCCGAGCCTGGAACCCACGTCGATAACCCTTACGTGGGTGCGAAATGGTACGTCAACGCGGATTGGTCGGCCAAGGCGGCGGCCGAGCCCGGTGGCAACAGGATCTCGAACCAGCCGACCGGCGTCTGGCTGGACAGCATCGCCTCGATCTCGGCGGCATCCGGTTCTGGATACGCCACCAGTCTGCGCGGTCACTTGGACAAGGCGTTGGCCCAGGGCGCAACCCCTCGCCCAGTTCGTGATCTATGACCTGCCCGGTCGAGACTGTGCCGCGCTGGCGTCCAACGGTGAACTCGGGCCCACAGAGATCGGCCGATACAAGACTGAGTACATCGACCCGATCGCCGCCATCCAGGCGGACCCGAAGTACGCGTCGATTCGGATCGTCAACATCGTTGAGATCGACTCGCTGCCGAACCTGGTGACGAACGCGGGTACCGCCCCTGGAGCGACCGAGGCCTGCCGGGTCATGCTGGCCAACGGCAACTACTCGACGGGTATCGCGTACGCGTTGAGCAAGCTGCATGCGGCCGGAACGAACGTGTACAACTACATTGACGCCGCACACCACGGTTGGCTCGGCTGGGACACCAACTTCGGCCCGGCCGCAACGATGTTCGCCGACACCGCGAAAAAGGCTACTGGTGGTGTGAATACGGTCGACGGTTTCATCACCAACACGGCCAACTACTCGGCCTTGAACGAGCCCTACGTGACCATCAACACCACGGTGAACGGGACCGGCGTGCGACAGTCGAAGTGGGTGGACTGGAACCAGTACACCGACGAGCTCACCTTCGCGCAGGCGTTCCGCAGCCGGTTGGTCTCGGCCGGATTCAACGCGAACATCGGAATGCTCATCGATACCTCCCGCAACGGATGGGGCGGCTCGGCTCGTCCGACCGCGGCGAGCACCTCGCCCGATCTGAACACCTTCGTCGACGCGTCCCGGATCGACAGGCGGATCCACGCCGGCAACTGGTGCAACCAGAGCGGTGCCGGTATCGGCGAGCGCCCGAAGGCCGCACCGGCCAGCGGGATCGATGCCTACACCTGGATCAAGCCTCCGGGCGAGTCCGACGGTTCCAGCTCGCTGGTCCCGACCGGACCGAATAACCCGGGTGGCAAGGGGTTTGATGGAATGTGTGATCCCACCTACACCGGCAACGGACGAAACGGCAACAGCATGAGCGGCGCGCTACCCAACGCTCCGGTCTCTGGTGCCTGGTTCTCGGCTCAGTTCCGGCAGCTCATGGCCAACGCCTTCCCTGCACTGTGACGAAAGGCTGACGAAAGGCCCTGCCTCAGCAGAAGTTCGGTTGGGGCAGGGCCTTTCAGCGGTTGATGCGGATCACGTGGAACCACGGATAATCAGTTCGGTCTTCAAGATGACGTTGTCGGCTGGATCGGTGCCGGATACTACCTGCTCGAACAGCAACTCGGCAGCTAGCGCGCCGAGCCGTTCCACCGGCTGGCGGACCGTCGTCAGGGGCGGATCGGTGTAGGCCGCCGCCGTCACGTCATCGAAGCCAATCACCGCGACATCGCTGGGTACTCGCCGGCCTGCCTGGCGCAGGGCCGACATCGCCCCCATTGCCATCGGGTCCGAGGTCGCGAAGACGGCGTCCAGGGTGGGGGCCTGGTCGAGCAGCATCCGCATCGCGTTCTTGCCGCCCATCGGGGTGAAGTCTCCGGAAGCGACCAGCGGATGCCGCCCGGCTGCGGAAAGTGCATCGAGATAACCGGTTAACCGGTCCCGGGCGGCCGGAAGATCGGCTGGCCCGGCGATCAAGGCAATCCGTTTGCGAGTCTTGAGCAGCAATTCCACCGCCTTTCGGGCGCAGCCGCGATTGTCTACGTCGACGAACGGCATCTGCACGTCGTCGACCGGACGGCCGGCGGCCCGGACCGGCAGGCGAGTGCCGGCCAAGGTGAGTGCGAGCGGATGCCGGCCGCGCACGGACACCAACAGAACGCCGTCCGAACCACCGCCCAGCAGATGCCGTTCCGTCGAGGTGAAAACCGGTCCCGCGGCGGACATCAACGGCAGAGGTGCCCCACGGCTCGAGAGATAGGTCTCCGCGCCGCCGATGAATCGGACGAAAAACGGGTCGTTGAACAGTCGAGTGGTGGGCTCACAGATTACTGCGGCGATGATCGGTGGATGTCGGCTGTCGCCAGGTCGTTTTCCGCGGCACAGGTAGCCGAGGCGGGAGACCGCCGCATAGACCTCGCGCCGAGTGGTGGCACTGACCTGCGCCGAACCTGTCAGCACGCGCGAGACAGTGGCGGGGGAAACTCCGGCCTCCGCGGCGACCTCGAGCATGGTCATGTTCTTGGCCGTGGTCGTCTCCTTTGACGACCTGCACGGAATCGTGCAGGCGGGGAGGGTGATTTAGGTGAATAATTTCATGCCCCCGATGCATCGGCAAGAGAAACGTGTGATCTAGTACGACAAACTTCGCGATGAAAGTTTTCCGGCTATCCCGGAGTTTCGGGCAACCTTTGACACCGGTCGGACGACGGGCGTCTGAGCTCGGACCATTTAACCCCGAAAACCTGCCGTTCATCGTCATCATTGAGACCGGCATTGACTTGGGAGCGGTCCCAGTCCCGAAATGAATTAAATGATGGCCGAATTCCACACCCGGTTAACACCGTGCGGGCTGCCGGTGTCACGAACGTGATAATGCTCGGCGGCCTGAAGTTTGGATAGCGATGATTCCGCGGTCCGTCGGTTGATGTGACCTACGGCACACCGGGCAACCTTCGGTTGGTTGAGGGTGACTATCCAGATTGAGGTGCGGGCCTGCCGGGGCCCGCACCTCCATTGCGAGATCCTCCGGGTCGCGCTAAATGCTGACATTGGTGATTGGGGCAGTGGCGGGTACCCTCGTGATCCACCTCGACCCTGGTGGGTGTTGAGCCAACTTCACGGGAGGCAGCGGCGCAGATGGTCCATCGTTTCTCGCAGAACGGGTGGCCGGCTCACGCCGACACCACCCGTTTCACCCGCTTCACCGCCGCCGGTCAGGGCTGGTGGGCCGCCAACGCGGACGTCGCAGTGGTGTTCAAAGAGTTCATCGAGCGCTTTGACAAAGAGGTCGAGGAGATCTCCCAGTCGAAGCTTGACGATTGGTCTTACGCGAACCGCCTGGTCAGAGGGTCGACGTCGGTCGTCAGTAACCACGGCAGCGCGACCGCAATCGACGTCAACGCGTTGAAGCATCCCCGCGGCGTGCGTAACACCTTCTCGAAATCCAAGGCCGCACAGGTGCGCAAAATCAAGAACGCGATCACCGACAACAGCGGTCGTCCGGTCCTCCGGTTGGGGATGGACTTCTCAACCATCGTCGATGACATGCACGTTGAGATCGCTGTCAACCCCGCCCGGGTGAAGCAAGCGGCTGCCAAGATTCGCAACAAGAAGAAGGACGACGTGAGTTTTTCCGACAAGCACAGGCTGACCGCGGCCGATGTCGCCGCCTACGACGACGACGATCTCCGGGTGGGAGACACCAGGACCTACGACGTCCTGGTTCGCTTTCCACCAGCTACCGAGCGCCTGCGCCGGGAGATGACCGCCCAGATTGGCGCCCTGACCAGGATGGTTGGAGCCCTGGCGGAGGCGATCAAGACCGAGGGCAGTCTCACCGCACAGGAGGCGACCGCCTCCGCGATCGAGGGCGCTCGGGTCGCTCTAGCCGAGCTCGAGGCTCCGGCCGTGGATGGCGACTCGGCCGACCGGGTAGCCGACGGCCAGGTAGCCGACCACCGGGTCTGACGCGCTGGTCCAGAGACAGGCCACGATCAGCGCAGGCTTGCGGTGACCATGTCGATCAGTTGTCGATAGCTGACGTCGATGTCCTCGGAAAGGCCGAAGCCACCTTGGCTCTCGAGGACGGCGAAGCCATGGGTGGCGGCACGAAGCCGTCGCGCGGCGTGGATCGCGGCATCGTCGGTGAGCCCGTAATCCCGCAGAACAGCAAGCACCACGGTCATCAGCCGGGACGCGGCAGGTGAAAACAGGGGATCGGTCAGTGGTTCCAGTGGCATCGCTGCGTAGCGATGCGGATACTTAACGACATATTCGCGCCAGGTCAGCATCAGGGCTGCCACCGCGTCGTCACCGCTGAAGCCCATCACGGCGGAGCTGACTCGCTCCGTGATCTCCGTGAGTACTCGTAGGCCGACGAGTCGGCGCAGCTCGGCCAGGTTCCGAACGTGCTTGTACAGCGAGGGTGCGGCGACCCCGGTATGCGCGGCCACGGCCGCCAGGGTCGGCTCGGTGCCGGTGGAATCCAGAAGCTCGAGGACGGCGTCGACGACGGACTCCCCGGTCAAGCCCACTCTCGGCATGCCAAAAAGCTAATGCCCTTAGCTAAGGATCGCAAGTCGCGCGCCGTTGAGGCTCGCGGATCAAGGGCAGTACAGCCCGAGCGGGGTCAGCCAAGGGATCATCTCGGACGTCAGGGTCGGGTTCACATCCTTGATCGTCTTGAGCTTGGCGAAGAAGGCGCTGTCGGCGGCGGACTTCTCGATTTTGCTGGCGGCCTCCTTGCCGGCCGCCTTCAGTTTGGGGTCTTTCGCCGATGAGGTGGTCGTGCGCACCGCGGTCGCCAAGGCGACGAGTTCCTGCTTCGCCTTCGCTTGGGCCCGTTTCGCCCTGGCCGGCTTCTTAGCCTCTTTGTAGAGGATGAAGGTGCCCAGTTGCCGGGCGAAGCGTTTCAGTTCCTGGCCCTCGAACAGGATGTCGACGTTGGTGCAAACCTTCTTGGTGTTGGCGCGGTACTTCACCGCTGCCGATGGACTGGGTTTCACCTCGGCGGTGGCCTCAGTGGTTGGCTCGGCGTCCACTGGCGCCGCCGTCCCGGCTGCGATCCCCGGTTCCGTCCCCGTCCCCGGTTCCGTCGCCGTCGCCGTCGCTGACGGAGGACGGGTGGGGGCAGGGATGGGGTCGTTTCCGCAGGCGGAAACCGTCAGCACGAGGGCACCAGCAGCGGTGACCAGGACGGTGTGACGCATTGTCATCCTCAGTGAGTAGGAAATAGTAGAGCCCACCCTAGGGCCGGGGGCGCCGGATCGGACTGCGTGGGACTCTAGTAGGGCTTCTACACGAGGGGGGCCATGTTGCGTTGCACGCGGCCACGCTGTGATCGACCGGCCCTGGCCGACTGGTGGCAGTTGTGTGTTCGGTGCAGCAGCCCGGTCCTGGCTTTGGATGAGGCAACGCCGCGCAGTGACGTCGATCAGCGGATGGCCGCCGGCTGGGATGCTCTCGAGTGGGCCGAACGGATTTCTCCGGATCGCTGGGGGAGCGCTGCCCAGGGTGATTCGTGGGTGCTGTCGATGCGGTGCCTTACGGTCGCGGCGGTCATTACCGGCAGATCATCAGGATGCTCGCACACCGTCAGCGCCGACACCGTGGTGCCGGTAGTAGCCGTTGCCCGGATGCCGGGTGTCCTTCGGTGCCCCCCGTGCGCCGAACCCATTGTCGCTGAGTCGGCGGGGATGGGTTCGCAATGCGACCGGTGCGGCCCGCTGGCCGAGACCGCGTCGGAGCGGATTGCCGCGCTCACCGGTTCGTCGCTGATCGTGGTGGCTCAACTGTGCCGAGCGTGCCGCGGTCGGGTATTGGAGCTGGTGGACGACACCGAGCAGTCGTAGCCCAGCTCGGATCGGCGACGATCATCGTGCGGATCGCCCGGACTTGGAGCGTCCCGGACCTGGATCGCTCCACGTCAGAGGGAGCTGTGGAACGACCGAGTTCCGGCGTATCAGCGGTCTGTCAGCGGTCTGTTCATGAGTCGTCAGCACTCTCCGTCATGGTCATGAAACACGAAAGAACGACCGTGAAACGAGGGACCATGAACAGCCAGTCAACGCATCCGGCGATCGAGGTCAGAGGGCTCCGCAAATCGTACGGTGACAAGACCGTCCTGGACGGGATCGATCTCCACGTCCCAGCGGGAACGATCTTCGCGCTGTTGGGACCCAACGGCGCCGGGAAGACCACCACGGTGCAGATTCTGTCCACGCTGATCAAGGTCGGCAGTGGTGAAGTACGAGTTTCCGGGCACGATTTGGTCTCCGATCCAGATGCGGTCAGGGCAGCAATAGGTGTCACTGGGCAGTTCTCCGCGGTGGACACCCTGCTGACCGCGGAGGAGAACCTGCACCTGATGGCGGACCTGTGCCATCTGAGCAAGACCGACGGCCGGCGTCGGGCCACCGAACTGCTGGCCCGATTCGATCTGGCCAACGTGGCTACGAAGGTGGCCGCGACCTTCTCCGGCGGAATGCTGCGCCGTCTCGACCTGGCGATGACCTTGGTCGGGAACCCGCGGATCATTTTCCTTGACGAGCCGACCACGGGTCTGGATCCGCGGAGCCGCCGGGCCATGTGGCAGATCATCCGCGAACTGGTTGCCGGCGGGGTGACGATCTTCCTGACCACCCAATACCTGGAAGAAGCCGATCAGCTGGCCGACCGGATCGCCCTGCTGGACAACGGAAAACTGGTTGCCGAGGGCACCGCTCATGAGCTCAAACGGCTGATCCCCGGCGGACACATCAGCCTGCAGTTCACCGACGCAAATGAGCTTGAGCGAGCAGCCCGCACGCTCGGCGAGGTCTCTCGTGACGACAGCGCGCTCACTCTGCAGATCCCCAGTGATGGCGGCGTGAAGTCCTTGCGCTCCCTGCTCGACCAACTCGACGCGGAGTCGATCGAGGTGGATGGGCTGACCGTGCACACCCCCGATCTTGACGACGTGTTCCTCGCCCTGACCGGCAATACCAATGACAGCTCGGCCACAGAGAAGGAGACCGTGCGATGAGCGCCACGTCCTATGCCCTCCGCGATTCGACGACCATGTTGCGGCGCAACCTCAAGCACGCGCTGCGCTACCCGGGGCTGACTCTCGGAACCCTCGCCATGCCCATTATTTTCCTGCTGTTGTTCCGCTACGTTCTCGGTGGCACCCTGGGCGCCGGAATCGGCAGCGGCACCAACTACATCAATTACCTTGCCCCAGGCATTGTTTTGATGACCGTGGCAGCCGCTTCCATGGTGACGGCGGTATCCGTCTGCACCGATCTGACCGAAGGCATCATCGCTCGATTCAGAACCATGCCATCGCCCGCCCCTCGGTACTGGTCGGACACGTTATCGGCAGCGTGCTGCAAACGATGATCAGTGTCGGCCTGGTCATCGGTCTGGCGCTGCTGATGGGTTTTCGTCCCAACGCGGATTTCGCCGACTGGATCGCCGCATTGGGTCTCATTCTCCTGCTCTGTTCGCAGCATCTGGGCAGCGTCGCCGGCATTCTCCGGCAGCGCCGCGCGCCCGGCCGCGACCAGACGCTCAAAGCGCGCCACATCCACCGCGTCCGGGTCGATGACCAGGCGGTATCCGGCCGGGTGCGACTCGATCTGCGCACCGGGAAGTACCCGGCGCAGTCGGGATACCAAGGCCTGTAACGCATTCGCCGCGGCCAGCGGCGGATCGTTCTCCCAGATCCCATCGATGAGCAGGTCAGCGGAGACCACTCGGCCCGGCTGGAGCGCCAGCAGGATCAC